>NZ_JBWKOP010000006.1:0-402039 GCF_059416145.1 Rhodoferax sp. GW821-FHT09E07
ACCGTCCACTGCGCGCTCGGGCAGGGGGATGTAGCTGTCCAGTGCGTCGGCCAACTTCATGATGGCGCCTTCGCCCAAGTCACCCTTGTCGCCTTCCATGGCGAGCTTGGCAGAGCCGTGGATGATGGGGGTCTTGTCGCCGGGGAAGTCGTACTTGTCCAGGAGTTCGCGAACTTCCATTTCGACCAGTTCCAACAATTCAGCGTCATCCACCATGTCGCACTTGTTCAGGAACACGATGATGTAGGGAACGCCCACTTGGCGAGCCAGCAGGATGTGTTCGCGGGTTTGGGGCATGGGGCCGTCAGCGGCGGAGCAGACCAGGATGGCGCCGTCCATTTGAGCAGCGCCAGTGATCATGTTCTTCACATAGTCGGCGTGTCCGGGGCAGTCCACGTGGGCGTAGTGGCGGTTGGCCGTTTCGTATTCCACGTGGGCGGTGTTGATGGTAATACCGCGTGCTTTTTCTTCAGGCGCTGCGTCGATCTGGTCGTACGCCTTGGCAGAGCCGCCGAACTTGGCTGCCAGCACGGTGGTGATAGCAGCAGTCAAGGTGGTCTTGCCGTGGTCCACGTGGCCAATCGTGCCTACGTTGACGTGCGGCTTGGTTCGTGTGAATTTTTCTTTACCCATTTTTCAATTCTCCAAAAAGAGCTATACCCGTGTGTTGGTTTTATGTCTGCACAGTGTTGCTGATTCGCTCCGCACGGGCACAGAGCGGCACACTGTCGCAGACAAATTCAAATTACTTAGCGCGTGCAGCCATGATGGCTTCAGACACGTTGCGCGGAGCTTCCGCGTAGTGCTTGAATTCCATCGTGTAGGTGGCACGGCCTTGCGACATGGAGCGCAGGGTGGTGGAGTAGCCGAACATTTCGGACAAAGGCACTTCAGCCTTGATAGCCTTGCCGCCGCCAACCATGTCGTCCATGCCTTGCACCATGCCGCGACGAGAGGACAAGTCGCCCATCACGTTACCGGCATAGTCTTCAGGCGTTTCCACTTCCACAGCCATCATGGGCTCCAGAATCACGGGGTTTGCCTTGCGGCAACCTTCCTTGAAACCGAAGATGGCGGCCATCTTGAACGCGTTTTCGTTCGAGTCCACGTCGTGGTACGAGCCGAAAGTCAGCGTCACTTTGACATCCACCACGGGATAACCCGCCAGCACGCCTTGGTTCAGCGCTTCGATCACACCCTTTTCCACCGCAGGGATGTATTCGCGAGGAACCACACCGCCCTTGATGGCGTCGACGAACTCAAAGCCCTTGCCGGCTTCGTTCGGTTCAACGGTCAACACCACGTGGCCGTACTGACCCTTACCGCCGGACTGACGCACGAACTTGCCTTCGACATCGGTCACTTGCTTGCGGATGGTTTCGCGGTAGGCAACCTGGGGCTTGCCCACGTTAGCTTCCACACCAAATTCGCGCTTCATGCGGTCCACAATAATTTCCAGGTGCAGCTCGCCCTGGCCGCCGATGATGGTCTGGCCGGACTCTTCGTCGGTTTGCACACGGAAGGAAGGATCTTCTGCAGCCAAGCGGCTCAGCGCGATACCCATTTTTTCCTGGTCAGCCTTGGTCTTAGGCTCCACGGCCTGACGGATCACGGAGTCAGGGAACACCATGCGCTCCAGCGTAATCACCGCATTGGGGTCGCACAGGGTTTCACCGGTGGTGACATCCTTCAGACCCACGCAAGCAGCGATGTCACCCGCACGGATTTCATCCACTTCTTCGCGGTTGTTGGCGTGCATTTGCACGATACGACCGATACGCTCTTTCTTGCCGCGGACCGCGTTGTAAACGGTGTCACCCTTCTTCAAGACGCCGGAGTACACACGCACGAATGTCAGCTGACCCACGAACGGGTCAGTCATCAGCTTGAATGCCAGCGCAGCAAACTTTTCGTTGTCGTCCGCTTTGCGGGTGGTTTCTTTTTCGTCTTCGTCAAAGCCCTTGATGGCTTTCACGTCCAGAGGAGAAGGCATGAGTTCAATCACGGCGTCCAGCATGCGCTGCACACCCTTGTTCTTGAACGCAGTACCGCACAACATGGGCTGGATTTCGCCAGCGATGGTGCGCGCACGCAGACCAGCGGTGATTTCCTCTTCGGTCAGCTCGCCCTCTTCGAGGTACTTGTTCATCAGTTCTTCAGAGGCTTCAGCAGCAGCTTCCACCATCTTTTCACGCCATTCCTTGGCAGTTGCGACCAAGTCGGCAGGGATGTCTTCGAAGGTGAACTTCATGCCTTGAGAGGCTTCGTCCCAGATGATGGCCTTCATCTTGCGCAGATCCACCACGCCGGTGAAGTTTTCTTCGGCGCCGATCGGGATCACGATGGGCACGGGGCTGGCCTTCAGGCGCAGCTTCATCTGGTCCACGACCTTGAAGAAGTTGGCACCGGTACGGTCCATCTTGTTCACGAAGGCCAGACGAGGCACCTTGTACTTGTTCGCCTGACGCCACACGGTCTCAGACTGGGGCTGCACGCCACCCACTGCGCAGTACACCATACAAGCGCCGTCCAGCACGCGCATGGAGCGCTCCACTTCAATCGTGAAGTCCACGTGTCCGGGGGTGTCGATGATGTTGATGCGGTGCTCGGGGAAGGACGTGTCCATACCCTTCCAGAAGCAGGTTGTAGCAGCCGAGGTAATGGTAATACCGCGCTCTTGCTCTTGCTCCATCCAGTCCATGGTGGCCGCACCATCGTGCACTTCACCAATCTTGTGGTTCACACCGGTGTAAAACAGAATACGCTCGGTGGTAGTGGTTTTGCCGGCGTCAATGTGCGCAGAAATACCGATATTGCGGTAGCGCTCAATGGGAGTAGTGCGAGCCATGATGGATCCTTGGTTGATCAAATTCTGTAAACCGCCGACTGCACAGCGCAGCCTAGCGTGCGGCCTTCAAAGTGTGAGCGGTCTAAATGACAGCGCTGTTGCGCTGCCAGGACCACTCGACGCTTGAAAGCCGCGGGTACCGCTTTAGAAGCGGAAGTGAGAGAAGGCCTTGTTGGCTTCAGCCATGCGGTGAACTTCGTCACGCTTCTTCATGGCGCCGCCACGGCCTTCGGTAGCTTCCAACATTTCGTTGGCCAGGCGCTGGGCCATGGACTTTTCACCGCGCTTGCGGGCCGCTTCCTTGATCCAACGCATGGACAGAGCCAGACGACGGACAGGGCGCACTTCCACAGGCACCTGATAGTTGGCACCACCCACGCGGCGGGATTTCACTTCCACCATGGGCTTGACGTTGTTGATAGCAACGGTAAAGGCTTCCAGAGGATCCTTATCGGGGTGCTTCTTGGCGATCAGCTCGAGGGCACCGTAAATGATGCGCTCTGCAACAGCCTTCTTGCCGCCTTCCATGATCACGTTCATGAATTTGGACAGCTCTACATTGCCGAATTTGGGATCCGGCAGGATTTCACGTTTAGGGACTTCGCGACGACGTGGCATTTCTACACCTCTTTGCTTCAGTTGGCACCGGTTGAAGGGCACCTTGAGAGTTAATCAATAAGACTCTCACTTACTCGACCCAAACAGCGGGTCACTTCGTTTATTCACTGCGCCACGCAGCAAACAAACACCTTTTACTTTTTCGAATTCCTGGCTTGCGACCACGAATCCAGGTCAATTTACTTGGCCTTTGGCTTCTTCGCACCGTACTTGGAGCGAGACTGCTTGCGGTCTTTCACGCCTTGCAAGTCCAGCGAACCGCGGACGATGTGGTAACGCACACCGGGCAAATCCTTGACACGACCGCCGCGAACCAGCACCACGCTGTGTTCCTGCAGGTTGTGGCCTTCACCGCCGATGTAGGAAATGACTTCAAAACCGTTGGTCAAGCGCACTTTGGCAACTTTACGCAGAGCGGAATTGGGCTTTTTAGGCGTTGTGGTGTACACACGGGTGCACACACCGCGACGCTGCGGAGAGTTCTGCATGGCAGGGCTCTTCGACTTGATGGTCTCGACCTCACGGCCTTGACGCACGAGTTGGTTAATGGTTGGCATTGAAAAACGTCCCTAAACGTTTGAATATTACGAAAACGTGAATCCCTTCGGAATTTCCGAAAAGCCTTCTAATGTACCAGATTGAGGGTTTACACGCAATCTGGCGCCGGGCCTCAGCGAATCCAGAGGCGCAAGGCATCCCAAGCGCGACCCAAAATGCCCGCCTGATCGACGGCTTCCAGGGCCAGCAGCGGCACTTCGGCCACGGCCTGGTCTCCCGCCAACACCCGCAGCGTGGCAATTTGCTGGCCCTTGGACACAGGTGCGACCAAAGGTTCCGCACGCACCACCTCGGTCTTCAGGCGTCCGGCCGTGCCGGCGGGCACCGCCACCACGATGGATTGCGGGCGCCCGGCCTTGACCTCCGAAGAGGCGCCCTTCCAGACCTTGGGGCTGACCACAGCCTGGTTGGCATCAAACAGCTTGACAGCCTCAAACGCGGTGTAGCCCCAGTTCAGCAATTTCTGGGATTCGTTGGCGCGAGAATTCTCGCTATCAGCGCCCAACACGATGGACAGCAGGCGGCGGCTACCCGCAGCGGCCGGCGTTCCAGCGGGGGCGCCGGCGGTAACCAATTGCGGAAAATCGCGCTTGGCGGTGGCCACCATGCAGTAGCCGGCAGCGTCGGTGTGGCCGGTTTTCAGGCCGTCCACCGTGGGGTCGCGAAACAGCAACAGATTGCGGTTGCTGTCATTGGCGGCGGGGGAACCGGGGTAACGGTACTTCTTGATCGCGTAAAAGCCTACATATTCGGGAAAGTCCGCCATCAACCGCGTAGCCAGGATGCTCAGGTCGCGCGCGGTGGTAGTGTGGCCGGCTTCGGTCAGACCTTCGGGGTTCTTGTAGGTGGTGTTTTTCATGCCCAGCACCTTGGCCTGGTCATTCATCATTTGCACGAAACGTTCGGCCGTGCCGCCAACCCCCTCGGCAAGTGCCATGGTGGCGTCGTTGCCAGACTGCACGATCAGGCCCTTGATGAGGTCTTCCACGGGCACTTGCATCTTGGGGTCGATGAACATGCGCGAACCAGGCATCTTCCAGGCACGCTCGCTCACAGGCAAGGTTTGCTTGAAGTCGATCTTCTTGCTGCGCAGCGCGTCAAACACCAAATAAGCCGTCATCAGCTTGGTCAGCGAGGCCGGCTCTACGGCCATGTCCATGTCTTTGGAAGCCAGGATCTGGTTCGAGGTAACGTCCAGCAACAGGTAGGCGCGGGCCGCCACTTCCGGAGGCTGGGGCGCCTGGGCCGCAACGGCCAGGCTCAAAAAGGCCAACAGGGCCGCAAAAAAGGATTTCATGGGGAGGTAGGGAAGAAAAGAAAAAGCAAAAACTCAAACAGTGCGCAGGTGGCGTGCCACCAGACTGCGCAGAAGCGGCAATTGTCCATGAAAGAAATGTCCGCCACCGGGGACCACTGTCACGGGCAGGGTTTGCGGGCGGGCCCAGGCCATGGCGTCGGCCAGGGGCACGGTGTCGTCCTGCTCACCGTGCAACACCAGCGTACGGTCGTGCAGCTCGGGGGCAATGGGCGCCACCGTGAAACGGCTGGCGGCAGTACCCACCAGTACCACGGCCTCCGGCTGGCGCGGCGCTACGGCCGCCACCGCATGGCTGGTGACAAACGCACCAAACGAGAAGCCGGCCAACGCCAGCTCACCCTCGGGCGCACTGTGGGCGATGACAGCCAACAAATCCTGCAGCTCCCCCCGCCCCTCGTCGTACGCGCCCTCGCTGGCACCTACACCCCGGAAATTGAAGCGTACGGCGCGCCAACCGGACAGTACAAACGCCCGCGCAATGGTCTGCACCACCTTGTTGTCCATGGTGCCGCCAAACAGCGGGTGCGGGTGGGCAATCACCGTGGTGCCGCGTCGCGCAACGCCATCCGCGGGCAGGTCCAGCAGCGCCTCGATGGCACCGGCAGGGCCGGGGACCGAGAATTTTTGGGTAGAAGCGTTCATTCAATCACTATCAATTACATAGCTGCTCGCGCAGTATTGACGGGGGCTAGAGGCCTAAAACCCTCTTAATCAGCGTCCCAGATGCGCGGGCGTCAGCAGGCGCTCCACCACCTTGCCGTTCTTGAGGTGGGACTCGACGATTTCGTCGATGTCCTGGGTGTCCACAAAGCTGTACCAGACGGCTTCGGGGTACACCACGGCCACGGGGCCGGCCGCGCAGCGGTCCAGACAACCGGCTTTGTTCACGCGCACCTTGCCGGGACCGGCCAGGCCTGCGGCTTTGACCTGTTGTTTGCAGCGGTCAAACGCTTCCTGCGCTTGGTGCTGGGCACAGCAGTCTTCGCCGTTGGTACGCTGGTTCAAGCAGAAAAAGATGTGGCGCTCGTAGTACGAGGCGGGAGAAGGGGTGGTGTCGCTCATGCGCCGATTTTAGTTTTCTGTGCCGCGCCGCCCCACCAGCGACAGCAAATACAGCATGGCCCCGTAGGGCCACAGCCAGCCCAGCCACTGGGCCAGCCCGTGAAAACGGATGAAACGGCCCTGCTCCCAGTCCTGCAGGGTCTGGGCAAAGTAAGGGCTTTCGGGCGCCTGGTTCAAGAGACTCAAATACACCCCCAGCGCCCCCAGCGCCAATGCAGCACTGCCGCGCCAGGGCATGAACGCAAACCCCAGTGCCAGCAGCACCCCCGCTACCAGCCCCATTTGTGCCGGCAGGTCCAGCCAGGCCCAGGCGTGCGCAGGCCCCCAACTCAGGGCGGCCGACAATGCACTGGTCGCGACCGCGACCGCCAGCATCAAGGCCACCAGTATCCAGCGCCGCGCCAGCACCCGAATGATGCAAAACCCGAGCAAACAGGGAATCAGCAGGCCCAGCGCCACGCATAGCATCTCGGCACCGGGCACCAGCGCACTGCGTCCGACATCCGGAATGGGCAACCACACCACATAGGGCGAGTCCGCCAGGCCTTCCGCCAACGCCTGCTGCAAGCGCTCCATCACTTGTCCCAGCCCCAGCGGCACGGAAGCGGGAAATAGCAATGCCGCAGGCCACAGCGCCAGCAATACCAGGCCGCCCCGCGACTGCGGGACGAACCAGCGCGCACGGATGCGGTTCCACCGGTCAATCGCCCCGAACTTCTCCAGCAGGGAGGCCGCCGTTGCACCGATAGCCCCACCCAAGGTGTTGAGCAAAAAGTCTTCTCGGGAGGGCACGCGCACGGGGAGGTAGCTCTGCAGACTTTCCATCAGCAGGGAGATCAATGCCACGCCCAGAATGGGGCCCAGGACCGGGCGCTGGCTTCGACCGGTGCGCAGCGCGCCCAGAGTGAAAAGCGCCCCCAGAGGCACATAGCCCACCACATTCACGCCGACATCGAAGCCAGTCCAATAGCGCGCTACGGGCGCGAACAGGAATTCCCACGGCGCAATGCCTTGGTCACGCCAATCGACAAAGGGATAAAGACTGGCATACACCACCAGCGCCGCATACAAGAGGGCCAGGGGCCAAGCGGCGGATTTGTGCATGCTGCAGTTCCGTCAGAACGGCTTGACCACCACCAGCACCACGATGACCACCAGCATGAGCACCGGAATTTCATTGAACCAGCGGAACCACACGTGGCTGCGCTGCACGGTGCCGGCCTCCAGTTTGCGCAGTAGCACGCCGCAGCCGTGGTGGTAGCCCAGCACCAGCAGCACCATGAAGAGTTTGGCATGCATCCATCCGTTGCCCGGGCCGCGGCCAACGCCATAGCCCAGCCACAGCCAAGCACCGAGCGCTATCGCCGGTACCGCCAGCATGGTGGCGAAGCGAAAGAGCTTGCGCGCCATGAGCAGCAACCGGGCACGCTCAGCCTCGGAGCCTGGTGGCACCAGGGCCAGGTTCACAAAGATGCGGGGAAGGTAGAACAGGCCTGCAAACCAGCTGGCCACGAAGACGATATGAAAGGCTTTGACCCAGAGCATGGGGAAAGTGTAGTCGTTGATACGCATGCGCGCAGGAGCCCGCGGTAGAAGCGGCGCAGGGGACACGGAGCAAAACGCTCAGCCATCCCGCCCCAGCGAGAGAAAAGAGAGAACGACAAAAGCACAGGCAAAAAAAAACCCCAGCACAGGGCTGGGGTAGTAAGCCTATTTGCTGTCACACATCAAGGCCCCGCTCAGGGAGGAAAAGCGGGGGATAGCAAGCTATCCGGAGTGGAATTTAGCAATGTTGCGGCCGTGTGACAAGCACTTTTTTGTAAATCCCCCGTGAAGTGCTGTGGTATTGCACGGATCTGCCCCTCGCGCAACCCAAGGGGGTGCCCACGGATTCAGGCACAATTTTCCCCATGACGCCTTACGCCCCCTTCCCCCTTGGCCGCCCACGCCGCCTGCGCCGCGACAGCTTTACCCGCAACCTGGTGCGCGAAAACGCCCTCACAGCCCATGACCTGATCTATCCGGTGTTCGTGGTGGACGGCCAGAAGCAGCGCGTACCGATTGCATCCATGCCCGGCGTGGAGCGCCTGAGCCTGGACCTGCTGCTGCCCGTAGCGGAAGAATGCGTGAAACTCGGCATTCCGGTGATGGCGCTGTTCCCGGTGGTGGACCAGTCGCTCAAGACCTATGACGGCGCCGAAGCGCTGAACCCCAACGGCCTGGTGCCACGCGTGGTGCGGGCGCTGAAAAAGGAATTCCCGGACCTGGGCGTGATGACCGATGTGGCGCTGGACCCCTTCACCACGCATGGCCAGGACGGTCTGCCCGACACGCGGCCGGAGGAGAACGGCTACATCCTGAACGAGGAAACCGTGGCCCAGCTGGTCCAGCAGGCGCTCACGCAAGCCCGCGCCGGCGTGGACATCCTAGCGCCCAGCGACATGATGGACGGCCGTATTGGCGCCATCCGCGCAGCACTGGAAGCAGAAAAGCTGGTGCACACCCGCATCATGGCCTACAGCGCCAAGTACGCCAGCGCCTTCTACGGCCCGTTCCGCGACGCCGTGGGCTCGGCCGGCAATCTTGGCAAGGGCAACAAAAAGGTCTACCAAATGGACCCCGGCAACAGCGACGAGGCCCTGCGCGAAGTGGCCATGGACATTGCCGAAGGTGCGGACATGGTGATGGTCAAACCCGGCATGCCCTACCTGGACGTGGTGCGCCGCGTGAAGGACGAGTTCAAGGTACCCACCTTTGCCTACCAGGTGAGCGGCGAGTACGCGATGCTCAAGGCCGCCGCACAGAACGGCTGGCTGGACCACGACGCTGTCATGCTGGAGAGCCTGCTCGCCTTCAAGCGCGCCGGGGCGGATGGCGTGTTGACCTACTTTGCCATTGACGCAGCCAAGGCCCTGCGGGCCTGAATGCTATGAAAACAGGAGCTGCTCGCGCATAATGGGCGGGGGCTAGCACTTGTTTTTATCCATCAACACCCTCCACAACGCCCGACATGCGCATCTTCCACATCCAGCCCCACGGCGTGACCGAGAGCCAAGAGTTGGCGCCACTGAACGCTGCGGGCCTGCCGGAGCAGGGTTTCATCTGGATAGCCTGCGCGCGGCGCGAGTTCGAGGTGACCCAGGCTGAGATCCAGGCCACGCTGCAAACCCTGTGCGGCACGCAGCTGGTGGACCTGCATGTGTCAGACCTGATCAACAACCATCTGCCTTCGCACTACGACTACACCTCGCAGTACGACGTGCTGGTGTTCCGTCGCCTGGCAGCGGGCAGCCGCCCCACGGATCTGGACCAGCCCGGCCAGCCCCTGCACAGTGCGCCTGCGCGCGGTGGCCCGCCCATTCTGCGGCGCATTGATACCAGCCCAGTCGGGTTTGCCGTGTTTGACCGCGTGCTGCTTACCGTGCACCCCGCCGATTGTGGTGTGCGCGATGCCTACGCCACCAAACTGCTGCAAGCCGCCAGCAGCGAATCGCGCGCCGCTGGCGCACGCATTGCCACCAGCCCGGCCGACCTGATGCTGCGCATCGTCAACCACATGGTGGACGGCTACCTGGCCCTGCGACGGGAGTTGACGCAACAGCTGGACCACTGGCAATCGGAACTTCTGAGCCCGCGCGCGCGGTTCAAGAACTGGTCCTCTCTGCTGGACGCACGCATGGCGCTGCACCAGCTGGACGAAACCTGCGAAGAGCAGCGCTCCAGCATCCAGGACTGGATTGAGGCCGTGAAAACCTGGCCCGAAACGCTGACACCGGCGGAAGCGCGCGAACGGGAGCTGCTGCAGGTGCGCAGCCGCGACGTGCTGGAACACATTGAGCGCGTGGTGCACCACGTGCGCCGGCTGGAGCAGAGCGTGGAGACGGCAGTGCAGATGCACTTCAGCGTGCAGGGCAGCCGCACCAACGACATCATGCGCACGCTGACGGTGCTGACCGCCATCTTCCTGCCCCTGAACCTGATCGCCGGCATCTTTGGCATGAACTTCGAGTTCATCCCGTTCGTCCATGTACACAACGGCTTCTGGTGGGCCCTGGGCACCATGCTGCTGACGGCGGTGGGGCTCTCCGTGTTCTTCTGGCGCAAGCGCTACCTAGCCCGCGCCGAGCGCTAGCAGCCGCGCCTTAGGCGCGCAAATGTTCCGCGAAAAAGTCCAGCGTGCGCTGGCGCGCCAGCACTGCAGCCACGGCGTTGTAGGCCGCGCGGTGGTCGCAATTGAAACCGTGCTGGGCGTCGTAGATTTCCACGCGCACCTCCGGGTGGGCAGCCTGGAAAGCGAGCGCTCCCGCCAGCGGAATGGAATGGTCCTGGTCACCAAAATGCACCAGCACCGGACACTGCGGTTGGCGCGCCACTTCGGCCGGTGTCGTCATGCCGCCGCCATAGTACGGCACCGCAGCGCGGATGCCCGCCAGCAAACATGCAGCACGCCAGGTCAGCAGGCCGCCCCAGCAATAACCGACCACGCCCACCGGACCGGCTTGGGCCGCCGCATGCACGGCGGCCTGCACGTCCAGCAGCACGCCAGGCGCAGGCAAGCCCTCCGCCGCGGCCTTGAGCTTCACGCCTGCGGCCACGTCCTCGGGGGTGTAGCCCAGCTCCACCCCGGCCTGCACACGGTGAAAGGTGGACGGAGCCATGGCCAGGTAGCCCTGGGCGGCGTAGCTATCCGCCACAGCACGGATATGGTCGTTGATCCCAAAAATCTCTTGCAGCACCACAATGCCGCCCCGAGGCGTTCCGTCCGGGTGTGCCACATAGGCAGGTGCCACGAAGCCGTCGGCCGCCGTGAGGTTGAGGGTTTCGGTGTTCATTGCGCGACAAACCCGCTGTCTTTGATCAGCTTGGTCCAGACCTTGGTGTAGGCCTGTTCGCGCCGGGCCAGCGTGGCCGCGTCCATGAAACCCACGGTCAGCCCCATAGCCGTCAGGCGCTCCTTGACGTCGGGTTGGGCCACCACTTTGGCCAATGCCTCGGAGAACTTGTCAATCGCGGCCTTGGGCGTACCGGCTGGGGCAAAGATGCCGTAGTACGGCATGTCTTCAAAGCCTGCCAGGCCCAACTCGGCCAGCGTGGGCACTTCGGGCAGCGTGGCCTGGCGCTGCGCACCCAGCACCGCCACCACACGGATCTTGCCGGCCTTGTGGTTCTCGATGAAGTCAGGCACCGAGCCGGTACCGGCGGCAATCTGGTTGCCCAGCATGTCACCCATCATGGGCGCGCTGCCGCGGTAGGGCACGGCCTGCAGGTCCAGCCCATATTTCTTGCCAATCACGCCGACCAGAAACTCGGGGGTGGACGCTGGTGCCGGAACCCCCACCGCGCCCTTGCCGCCTTGCGACTTGACCCAGGCCACGTACTCGTTGACCGACTTCGCCGGCGTGCGCTCCGACACGGCCAGCGCGTTCACAAAGGTGGCAAACCCGGCCACAGGCACAAAGTCTTTGCCGGGGTCAAAGCCGGGGTTCTTCACCACCTGGGGCAGGATGGAGATGGTGTGGTCGTGCGTGAGAAACAGCGTGAGGCCGTCAGGCGCAGCGGCCTTGAGTGACTGGGCGGCCAGCTGGCCACCGGCACCGGCCTTGTTTTCCACCACCACGGGCATGCCCAGCTGGTCCTTGAGCTTGTCCGCCAGGGTGCGGGCGATCGCGTCGGTGCCGCCGCCGGGCGGAAAGCCCACCAGCAAATGCACGGGGCCGGTTTGGGCCTGCACCGCGCCCGCGGCCAACAAGGCCGACAGCGCCAACACACCTGCGCGGCGCAACGCGCCACCCCATCCTTTCGACAAAACACCCATGGTTCAACTCCTGAAAAGTACGTGGTTAGTTGCGCGCGTAGGCTACGTGGAAGCGTTGCACGCCAGGGAACTGCCCCATCTCCGACGCCAAGTCGGAAATGGGGGCCATTTTCTTTCGGCTACGTGCCACGGCAACAAAATTCCAGGTGAAGGCCTCGGCCTCCATGGAAATGACGATGGTGCCGCCCGCAATGTCATAGCCCCGGTCATGCGCCATGGTCCGCAGGGCTGCCTCCACCGGTCGGTAGCCGGGGTTGAAGGTGAGCCGGATGGCCACGGCCTGGCGCGAGGGCAGCCAGCTCTCCAGCTTGGACACCCAAACCATGCAGAACGCGCTGAGCAGCGCCAGCGACATGGCAGCCGCGTACAGGCCAACGCCCACCAAAATACCGATGACCGATGAGGCCCACAGAGACGCCGCCGTGGTCAGACCGCTGATGTTGAAGCCCTCTTTCATGATGACGCCAGCACACAGAAAACCGATGCCGGTGAGGATGCCCTGCATCACACGCGAGAGGTCGCCGTTGCTGAACAGCGTGGTGCTCATGCCACCGTACCAAAAATGGGAGTAGCCACCCATAACCGCCAGGGCGGCCGAGGCCATGCACACCAGCCCATAGGTGCGCATGCCCGCCGCGCGCCCGTGGTAGGACCGCTCATAGCCCACCATGAGCCCGAGGGCCAACGCCCCCAGCAGGTGCAGCAGCACAAAAATGTTGGCGTCCACCACCGGGCCGGACCAGTAGGCGGCAAAGGTTTGCGTATTGAGCATGGCCACAAACATACCCCAAAAACCAGCGCGCTACCATGGCGCCATGCAGCCCATCGCACTCATCACCGGCGCCTCCCGCGGCATTGGCGCGGCCACGGCCCTTTCGCTGGCACAGTCCGGCTATGCCGTCGCCGTGAACTACCGCAACAACTCACTGGCCGCCGACGAGGTGGTGCGCCAGATTCGCGCGCAGGGCGGCAACGCCCTGACCGTGAAAGCTGACGTGGCGGTGGAGACCGAAGTACTGGCCATGTTCGCCAAGGTGGACGCCAAGCTGGGGCCGGTCACGGCGCTGGTGAACAACGCCGGCGTGGTGGACGTGGCCAGCCGCGTAGAGGCCATGTCGGTGGCGCGCATGCAACGCATGCTTGCCACCAACGTGCTGGGCAGCATGGTCTGCGCACGCGAAGCCGTGCTGCGCATGAGCACGCGCCATGGTGGCAGCGGCGGCGCCATCGTCAACCTCTCCAGCGTGGCCGCCACGCTGGGCTCACCCGACCAGTATGTGGACTACGCTGCCAGCAAGGGCGCGATTGACAGCTTCACCGTGGGCCTGGCGCGCGAGGTGGCCGACGAGGGCATCCGCGTGAACGCGGTGCGCCCCGGCATCGTTGCCACCGAGATCCACGCCAGCGGTGGCCAGCCTGACCGCGCGCAGCGCCTGGCGCCGCAAGTGCCGATGCAGCGCCCCGGCACAGCGCAGGAGATTGCCAATGCCATCGTCTGGCTGCTCAGCGATGCGGCCAGCTACACCACGGGCGCGATTCTGGATGTGGGCGGCGGGCGCTAGCCGCAGTACCATGCCCCACCCACTGCTCTAGGACCCCTCCATGGACCTCAAACCGCTGATCACCCTGCTGGCCATCGTGAACCCGCTGGCCATCGTGCCGTTTTTCATCCACTACACGCAGGGCTTCAGCTATGAGCAGCGGCGCAACACGGTGTGGGTGTCGTCATTCAGCGCCTTCATCGTGATTGCCATCAGCGCACTGCTGGGCCTGCAAATTCTCGAGTTCTTCGGTATCTCGCTGGCAAGCTTTCAGGTGGGTGGCGGCATGCTGCTGCTGACCAGTGCACTCAACATGTTGAACGCCCAGCCGGCCGAAGCCAAGACCAGCACCCATGAACTGCAAGACGGCGCCGAAAAAGCGGCCATGGGCGCCAGCATTGCCGTGGTGCCACTGACCATTCCGCTGCTGACCGGACCGGCCACCATGTCCACCGTGGTGATTTATGCCGACAAGGCCAAGACCGTCCTGCAGCTCACAGCACTGGTGGGCTACGGTGTGGTGATTGCGCTGGCCACCGCCATCTGTTTCTCGCTGGCGCAGCCGATTGCGCGCATTCTGGGCAAGACCGGCATCAATGTGATGACCCGTCTCATGGGTCTGATTCTGGCGGCACTGGCGGTAGAGGTGATGTCCGACGGCCTGACCAAGCTGTTCCCGGCGCTGGCGCACTGAGCGCGCCGCACGCCACCCTCCCGCTCAGGGGCCAATGCCCGAGCGGTTCAGGATGTCGCCCACCAGTTCCAGCCGCAGCAGCGGGTTTTCCAGCTGCATCAGGCTTTGCTTGAGGTGGGGCGCCAACTGCAGCAACTCGCACCAGCGGTTGGCCACCCAACCCGCATCGTCCAGCCGGTGGGGTGGTTCCACAGGCAGGGCCTGGCCATTGGGGTGGTCTTTGAGCCGCTGGATCAGGTTGTCCAGGGCTTGCACCACGGATTGCAAATCGTCGGGCACTGGCGTGGGCACATCCGGCGGCAGCACCTGTACATCGGCTACCCACAACCCATGTTTGAGGCGGCTGCGCTGGGTGATGCGAAACCGCTCCCCCGCGGTGCAGCGCAGCAACATGAGCCCGGCCTGGGGTGACGAAAATTCGGTGATGGTGGCCAGGGTGCCCACATCCACAAAGGCCTCGTGTGCAAAGCCATCGCCGCTGGGCGCCTGCGGGTCGACGCGGCGCACCTCGCTGCCCTGGGTCAGCGAGACCACGCCAAACGGGGCACCGGTCTTGTGGCACTTGCCCATAAGGTCCAGGTAGCGCACCTCGAAGATCTGCAGCTGCAGGGTGCTGCCGGGGTAGAGCACCGTGTTCAGCGGGAACAGCGGCAGCGACGTCAATTCAAGTCGTTCGGGCATGGGCTAACGCGCCGGCAGGCTGGCCTGGGTCTGCTGCACCCACTGCTCCAGTTGCTCCACCACGGCATCCGTGGCCACGGTCAGGGCGCGCACCCCGCCAGCGGCATCGGCGCTGGTGCTGGGCTGCTGGGCCACAAAACTGCGCTGGGCCACCAGGCTGTCGCCGCCACTGCCGACCTGGGCCAGGGTGGCACGCAGGCGCAGCACGCCGGCGCAGCGGTCGGTGGTTTCAAACAACTGGCTGAACTCTTCGAGCTCCAGGCGCAGCACCAGACTGCCGGGTGCAGGCAGCACGCCGTCGGCCAGGTTCACCACGGCGCGGCGCTGGCCCAAGGCCTCGCGCACACGCTGGCGCAGCAACTGGGCTGGCGGCATGCTCCAGCGCGCCTGCGCATAGGGGCGCAGTTGCTGGGAATCGCTATAGCCCAATCGGTAGACCACGGCCAGGTTGTCCAGCGCAACGCTGGCCTGCACCTCGCCCAGCGCCAGCGGCGGCAAAGGGGCCATGCGGTTCGTGGGCTGCTCGGCCACCACGCCGGGGCCAAAGTCGTAGACCGCGGCGTTCACACTGGGTCGGGTGGCGCCACAACCAGCCAGTGCGCCCAGAAATATTAAGCCAAACAGGCCTCTAGCCCCCGTGGAATATGCGCGAGCAGCTAGGTTTTTCATAGCAAATCCTTGAAAGTTCATGGCCCGCCCGCACCAGCAGCGGGCGCCACAAAGCCGTGTTCGCCTGGGCCCGGTGTGGCGGCGCCCTTGCCCCACAGCAGGGACTGGGGATTGTCGCCCACGGTGTCCGCTGCACGGCCCACCTGGCGCACGGCGCGTGCGGTGTCGTCGGTGGCACGGCTCAGGCGCGGCAGCAGCTGGGCGTTGACCTGGCGGCTAGTGTGGGCCAGCGCCTCGGTGCTCTGGGCAATTTTGTCCAGCGTGCCGCCAGGCTCGTTCATGCGGCGCGAAGTGCGCTGGAACTCGGCGGCCGAGGTGCGTACCGCGTCAGCGCTTGCACCCAGGCGATCGGCCGTGGCCTGCATGCTCTTGAGGGTGGCATCCGCCTGCGCGGCCATGCGCGGCAGGCTCACGGCGTCGGGCCCGGTCTTGGGGCCCAGCACCTGGTCGGCGTGCTCGGTCAGCGCCGTCACACTGGCCGCGGCGCGGCCCAGGTTGCCAATCGCAGCCATCAGCTGCTTCTGGTTGTCCACGGCCAACAGCCCGTTCACGCGCACACTGGCCTGCTCCAGCTGGCTCAACAGGTTGCCGCCTTGCTCGGACAGACGCGAGAACATGCTGGCACGCATGGGAATGCGTGGCACTTGGCCACCGCTGCCTTCCAGCATCGGGCTGGCGGTGTTGCTGTCATCGAGCTGGATGAAGGCCAGGCCGGTCACGCCCTGAAACCCCAGCGTGGCAAAAGTGGACGTGGTGATGGGCGCCGCGTCGTTCACCGCGATGCGCACCAACACATTGCCCCGCTGCACGCTGTCCAGCGCAATGTCGGTCACACGGCCCACCATCACGCCCTTGTAGCGCACCCCGGCTTGTGTTTGCAGGCCGGTCACGCCTTCGGCGCTGGAGATCTCGAACACCCGCTGCTCCGTCGTATCGCGCGTGAGCCAGGCGGCCAGCGCCGTGAGCAAGGCCGCCACCACCAGCACAAAGGCGCCGGCGGCAAAGGCGTGGGATTTGTTTTCCATAAGTCTGTCTTTCTACACGGCATCCGGGGTGGGGTGCAACAGGGCCTGCGCCCGGTGCCCGCGCCCACCGCGGAAAAAGTCCTGCACAAACGGATGCGCAAAGGCCACCACCTCGCGGGGCGGGGCGTTGATCACCACATGCTTGTCCGCCACCACGGCCACCCGGGTGCTGAGTTCAAAAATCGTGTCCAGGTCGTGGGTGACCATCACCACGGTCAGGTCCAGCTCGCGGTGCAGGCTTTGCAACAGGGCACAAAAGCCGTCCGCGCTATCAGGGTCCAGCCCGGCCGTGGGCTCGTCCAACAGCAGCAGCGGCGGGTCCATCACCAGCGCGCGCGCCAGTGCCACGCGCTTGACCATGCCACCCGACAAGTCGGCGGGCATCTTGTGGGCGTGGCGCGCCTCCAGCCCCACCATCTGGAGCTTGACCATGGCCACATCGCGCACCAGCTGGGGCGGCAGCGTGCCCAGCTCACGCAGCGGGAAGGCAATGTTCTCCAGCACCGTGAACGACGAGAACAGCGCCCCCTGCTGAAACAGCATGCCCACGCGGCTGGCAGCGCCGGCACGCCCCAGTTGATCGGCCGGACGACCCTGCACGGTCACGCGGCCGCGCGTGGGCGTCTCCAGGCCCAGCATCTGGCGCAGCAACACGGTCTTGCCGCTGCCGGACCCGCCCACGATAGAGAGGAACTCGCCGCGTTCAATCGTCAGGTCCAGGTCCTGGTGGATCACGCTGGTCTGGCCCGCGGTGCGGAAGGTGGACCACAGCTTCTCGATCTGCACAATGGGTTTGCGCGCCTCGGTCATACGCCTACCCCCTTGAACAGCACGGCGAACAGTGCGTCCACCAAGATGACGGCGGTGATGGAGGTGACCACCGAGGCCGTGGTGCCCTGCCCCAGGCTCTGGGTGTTGGGTTTCACGCGCAGGCCATAGTGGCAGCCGATGAGCGCAATGAGCACACCAAACACTGTGCTCTTGGCCATGGCCAGCCAGAGGTTGGCAATGTCCACCGTCTTGGGCAGCGCCGTCACAAAGTAGGCCGGGGACAGGCCCATGGCGAGGTCGGCGGCCAACATGCCGCCCAGGAGCGCGGCGAGCGTGGTCCACACTGCCAGCAGCGGCATGGCCAGCGCCATGGCCAGGGTGCGCGGCATGACCAGGCGATAGCCCTTGGCAATGCCCAGCACGCGCATGGCGTCCAGCTCCTCGGTCACGCGCATCACCCCGATCTGCGCGGTGATGGCTGAGCCCGAACGCCCGGCAATCAGGATGGCAGCCAGCACCGGCCCCAGCTCACGGATCAGCGACAGCCCGAGGATGTTGACGATGAAGGTGTCCGCACCAAACTGGCGCAGCTGCTGGGACATCAGGTACGCCAGCACCACACCAATCAAAAAGCCCACCAGCGCGGTGATGGGCAGGGCGGTGGCGCCAATGCGGTACAAATGGCCGGAGATATCCCGCCAGGGGGCATGCATCGGGCTGCGCACCAGGTGCAACAGATCCAGCCACAGCTGGCCAATGAGGCGCACTGCGCCCTCCAGATGCGCCAGCACGCCCAGCATGCGACGCCCCAGCACAGCCAGCACCGCAGTCAGCGAAGCCCGCTGCTGGGGTGGCGGAGGCACCGAAAACTGCGCCACGCGCGCCAGCATGGCGCGCTGCGTGGGCAACAGTTCCAGTTGTTCGGGCCAGTGGCGGCCCCAGGCATTCCACAGCACCTGGGCGCCCGTATGGTCCAGGCGCTGCAGGCTGCGTAGTTCCCACACCGGGGCCTGGCCTGCAGCGCTGGCGGCCTGCGCTTGCTGCAGGCCCTGTTGCAGGGCCTGCCAAGTGGCCGGCACGGCCAGGTGATCCGCCGTCCAACGGCCATGCAGGGCCACGACCGAGGGCGCGGTGGCAGTGAGCAAAGCGATGCGGGGCTGAGAATCCTCCACGGGCAGGTCTGGGAGAGAGTGGCTGAGGTTCGCATCGTACCCGTTACGAATTGCAAGCAAAATAGCTCTCCAGGAGACACCATGGACATTCAGCACAACGCAGACAGTGCCACCGAGCTGCAGGTGGAGCAACGGGGCCCGGTTTTGTGGCTCACCATCACCCGCGAGGAGCGGCGCAACGCCATGAGCCATGGCGTGATTGCCGGTATGGCGCAAGCCATTGCCGATGCGCAGAGCGACCGCAGTATCCGCGCCATTGTCATTACCGGCGCAGGCCCCAAGGCCTTTTGTGCCGGGGCCGATTTGCAGGCCTCCAAGGTGTTTACCTCTGATTACTCCGAACCCCACGCCCATCTGGCCAAGCTCTTGCGCGTGGCACGGGCCAGCCACATCCCCATGGTGGCGCGGGTGAACGGCTTCTGCCTGGCCGGCGGTATGGGGCTGCTGTCCATGTGTGACATGGCAGTGGCCGCTACCCATGCAACCTTTGGCCTGCCCGAAGTCAAGGTGGGCGTGTTCCCGGCACAGGTGCTCAGCGTGCTGCAACACCTGATTCCGCGGCGCACGCTGGCCGAGATGTGTATCACCGGTGAGCCCATCACCAGTACGCAGGCGCTGCAGTGCGGGCTGGTGAACCATGTGGACGACGACGTGGACGCCAAGCTGCAATGGCTGCTGGACCGCATCCTGGACAAATCCCCCGCTGCCATCCGCCGCGGGCTGTACACCATGAAGACCGTGGAGGCCATGGCATTTGAAGAATCCATGGCCTTCACCGAAAGCCAGATTGCCCTGTTCACGCTGACGAACGATGCGCGCGAGGGCCAGAAGGCCTTCCAGGAAAAGCGCAAACCGGTCTGGACCGGGACCTGAACCGCATGGCCGGCGCACCCCTGCAGGGCGACCTGATGCACACCGTGGGCGCCGTGCTGTTTGGCGTGGCACTGCTGCACACCTTTGGCGCCAAGGCGTTTGAGCGCCTGGCGCACCGCCACCCGCGCCATGCCGGGCTGCTGCACCTGCTGGGTGAGGTGGAGGTGGTGTTTGGTTTCTGGGCCTTTGTGCTGGTGGCCAGCATGGCGCTGCTCTCAGGCCGCCAGCAGGCGATTGACTACGCCGAGTCGCGCCAATACACCGAGCCGCTGTTTGTCTGCGTGGTGATGGTGGTGGCCGCCTCGCGCCCGGTGCTGGAGGCCGTGCGTGCGCTGCTGCTGGCCATCGCCAGCGCAGTGCCACTGCCTACCACCACGGTGCTGGTGTGGCTGGGTCTGGCCGTGGTGCCACTGCTGGGTTCGCTCATTACCGAACCCGCCGCCATGACCCTGGCCGCGCTGATGCTGGCGCCACAAATTTTCACGCCGCAGATGCCCGAGCGCGCCAAGTACGCCGCGTTGGGCGTGCTGTTCGTGAACATCTCGATTGGCGGCACGCTGACCTCGTACGCCGCGCCACCCGTGCTCATGGTGGCCAATACCTGGGGCTGGGACACGGCCTTCATGGTCCACACCTTTGGCTGGAAGGCCGCCCTGGCGGTGCTGGTGAACGCCACCGCCGTGGTGCTGTACCTGCGGTCGCATCTGAAGACTGCGCCCCCCGTTGCCACGCCCGCCAACACCACGCCGGTGCCCTGGGTGGTCAGCGCCGTGCACCTGGCGTTTCTGGCCGGTGTGGTGGTGCTGGCGCACCACCCGGTGCTGTTTCTGGGCCTGTTCCTGTTCTTCCTGGGGTACACGCAGGCCTATGCGCGCTTTCAGAACCCGCTGATCCTCAAGGAGGGGCTGCTGGTCGGCTTCTTCCTGGCCGGGCTGGTGGTGCTGGGTGGCATGCAGCAGTGGTGGCTGCAGCCCCTGGTGTCGGGCCTGGCGCCCACCGCCCTGTTCTTTGGTGCGTTGGGCCTGACCGCGGTGACCGACAACGCGGCGCTGACTTACTTGGGCTCCCTGATCGAGGGCATGTCCGACTCTGCCAAGTACCTGCTGATGGCTGGTGCCGTGGCCGGCGGTGGCCTCACCGTGATTGCGAATGCCCCCAACCCCGCAGGCGCCGCCCTGCTGCGCGCGGGCTTTGCCCACCAATCCATAGGCGCGGGCGGCCTGCTGCTGGGCGCCCTGCTCCCTACCGCGGTGTCTGCCGCCTTTTTTCTGCTGCTATGAACGACACCACCTTCGACTACATCATCATTGGCGCGGGCACGGCCGGTTGCCTGCTGGCCAACCGGCTCAGTGCCAATGCCTCCAAGCGCGTGCTGCTCGTCGAGGCCGGCCGCAAGGACGACTACCACTGGATCCACATCCCCGTGGGCTACCTGTACTGCATTGGCAACCCGCGCACCGACTGGCTGTTCAACACCGAGGCCGAGGCCGGCCTGAATGGTCGCAGCCTGCGCTACCCGCGTGGCAAAACCTTGGGGGGCTGCTCCAGCATCAACGGCATGATCTACATGCGCGGCCAAGCCCGCGACTACGACCAGTGGGCCCAGCTGACGGGTGACGCGAACTGGACCTGGGAGAACAGCCTGCCCTACTTCAAGCTGCACGAAGACCACCACGCCGGCGACAGCGCGCTGCATGGGGCCAAGGGTGCGCCCTCGCCGCTGCTGCAAGACAGCGCCACCGACTACCGCAAGGTGCTGCGCCACCACAAAGCGGGCGGCGAATGGCGTGTGGAAAAGCAGCGCCTGCGCTGGGACGTGCTGGACGCCTTTGCCCAGGCGGCCACGCAAGCCGGCATCCCCGCCACCGACGATTTCAACCGGGGCAACAACGAGGGCGTGGGCTACTTCGAGGTCAACCAGAAAGCCGGCTGGCGCTGGAACACGGCCAAGGCCTTTTTGCGCCCCATGTGCTACGCGCGCCCCAACTTCGAACTGTGGACGGGCGCCCAGGCAGCCAAACTGGTGGTGGAGCCGCAGACCGGTGGCGATACCCCCCTGCGCTGTACCGGTGTGCAGGTGTGGAACGGGGCCGAAATGGTGACCGCCACCGCGCGGGCCGAGGTGCTGCTGTGCGCGGGAGCCGTAGGCTCACCGCACATCCTGCAGCTGTCGGGCCTGGGTCCGGCAGAGCTGCTGCAGGCACGGGGTGTGGCCGTGGTGCAAGACATCCCTGGAGTGGGCGCCAACCTGCAGGACCACCTGCAGATCCGTGCGGTGTTCAAGGTCAAGAACACGTCCACGCTGAACGTACAGGCCAACAGCCTGTGGGGCAAGGCAAAGATCGGCCTCGAATACGCGTTCAAACGCAGCGGCCCCATGAGCATGGCGCCCAGCCAGCTCGGCGCCTTCACGCGCAGCGACGCCAACCAACCCCACCCCAACCTGGAATACCACGTGCAGCCGCTGAGCCTGGACGCCTTTGGCCAGCCCTTGCACACCTTTAATGCCTTCACCGCCAGCGTCTGCAACCTGAACCCGACCAGCCGCGGCACGGTGCAGATCAAGACTGCGGATTTCAAGGATGCACCCGCCATTGCCCCCAACTACCTGAGCACCGACACCGACCGACAGATTGCCGCCGACTCGCTGCGCGTGACGCGCAAGATCGTGGCCCAACCCGCGCTGGCCAAGTACCAGCCCGAGGAGTACAAGCCCGGCGTGCAGTTCCAGAGCGATGCCGAGCTGGCCCAACTGGCGGGCGACATTGCCACCACCATCTTCCACCCCGTGGGCACCACCAAGATGGGGCGAGACGACGATCCGCTGGCCGTGGTCAACAGCCGCCTGCAGGTACGCGGCGTCGCCGGCCTGCGCGTGGTGGACGCGGGCGTGATGCCGTTGATCACCAGCGGCAACACCAACTCGCCCACGCTAATGATTGCGGAGAAAGCCGCGCAGTGGATTGCGGAGGACGCCGCTGCGGCACACCAATGAAGGGTTTGTCCTGATGCCGCAAGCCCTGCAAGGCGGATACATTTCTTTCCAACGCAGCACCTGACAGCAACTGCGAGGTCTGCAAAGACCAAGCTTGAAACGACGCCGAGGAGACGGCTAACAACGAACAACAAACCCTGCACACCAAGATGCAGTTTTACAAAAGCACCGGTATCCCGGTGCTTTTTTTATGCCTTTTTGGCGCCCAGCCCCCGTCAAAACTGCGCCGCAGGCTATCAACTTCATAGCAAATAAGACCCACATTCTGGATGCGACAATCCTGAAATGGAAATGCTGTTTGTCACGCTGGCCTCGCTGCTGGCCGGTTTTATCGACTCGATTGTGGGTGGCGGCGGTCTGGTTCTGACCCCCGCACTCTTCGCCGTCTTTCCCCAAGCCCACCCGGCCACTCTGTTCGGAACCAACAAGGGCGCCTCGGTATGGGGCACGGCCATGGCCACGGTGCAATACAACCGCAAGGTGCACCTGCGCTGGCAAACCATTGGGCCTGCCGCGGCGGTGTGCTTTGCCGCAGCGCTGTCGGGCGCCTGGCTGGTCACCGTGGTGTCGCCACAGTACCTGCGCAAGGCCTTGCCGTTGGTGCTGTTGGGTGTGCTGGCCTATACGCTGGCCAAGAAAGACCTGGGCCGCCACCATGTGCCGCGCTTTGTGGGCCAGCACGAGACCCTGGCGGCCTGCGCCATCGGACTGGCCATCGGGTTTTATGACGGCTTCTTCGGTCCCGGCACCGGCAGTTTCTTTGTGTTCCTGCTGGTTCGGCTGCTGGGCTACGACTTTCTGAACGCCTCGGCCGGCGCCAAGTTGCTCAACACCGCCTCCAACCTCGCCGCGCTGCTGCTCTTCACCGTCAAGGGCCACGTCTGGTGGCATTTTGTGGCGGCCATGGCCGTGGCCAATGTGCTGGGCAGTCTGGCGGGCACCCACCTGGCACTCAAGCATGGCACCGGCTTTGTGCGCAGTGTCTTCATCGTGGTGGTATCGGCGCTGATCCTGAAGACCGGCTACGACGCGTTTTTGCGCGGCTAGCCAACCCCGGCGCGCGCTGGCTTCAGTGGGCCACTGGGGGCCAGGGTATGTCTTCGGCCTTGCGGGGCTTGCCAATCGGTGCAGTCGCCTGGCCACGACTGACAGCGGCCAGGTCTTCTTCACTGGGGTACTGGCCCAGTAGCCAATAGTCAAATGTGCGCCGTGCGATGGGTGCCGCCGAAGCCGCTCCAAAGCCAGCGTTTTCCACAATCACGGCCAGTGCAATCTTGGGGTCGTCCGCCGGCGCAAACGCGATATACAGCGAATGGTCACGCTGGTGCTCTTCCATGGCCGAGGCGTTGTACTTCTGGTTCTTGCCCAGGCTGACGGCCTGGGCCGTACCGGTCTTGCCACCACTGAGGTAGCCCGCCCCAGCGAACACGCGGGTGCCGGTACCACCCTGGGTCACACCCACCATGGCGTCGCGCACGATCTTGATGTTCTCGGGCTTGAAACCCAGGTCCTGCGCGGGCTCGGCAGCCACAGGGGTGCGCACACGGGTGGTGGCGTCCTGGGTGGCGATCACCAACTGCGGTTTGTGTTTCACGCCATTGTTCGCCAGCGTGGACACCGCCTGGGCTATTTGCAGCATGGTGAAGCTGTTGTAGCCCTGCCCAATGCCCAAAGAGATGGTTTCACCGGCGTACCACTTTTGCTGCTCGGGGCGCTTGTAGTAGCGCTTCTTCCACTCCTGGCTGGGCAGCACGCCACGCACCTCGCCATTGATGTCGATGCCCGTGATCTGCCCAAAGCCCAGGGGCGCCATGAAGTCGTGCATGGTGTCCACGCCCAGTTCATTGGCCAGGGAGTAAAAGTAGGCGTTGCTGGACTCCACGATCGCGCGGCGCATGTCCATCACACCGCCGCGTTCATTCTCGGGGCTGCCAAAGCGATGGCCACCAAACATGTAGAAGCCGGGGTCGTTGATCAGCGTGGAGGGCGAGCGCGTGTTGGTCTCCAGCGCCGCCAGTGCCATGAAGGGCTTGTAGGTGGACCCGGGCGGGTAGGTGCCCCGCAACGCGCGGTTCAACAACGGCTTGTCGATGGATTCATTGAGCATTTGCCAGTTTTCCTGGTCAATGCCTTCGACGAACAGGTTGGAATCAAAGGTGGGTTTGCTGACGAACGCCAGCACCTCGCCGGTCTTGGGGTCCAGCGCCACCAGCGCGCCGCGGCGTGTGCCAAACATGTCCTCAATCAGTTTTTGCAGCTTGATGTCGATAGACAGCACCACCACGTTGCCCGGCGTGGAGGGCGTGCTGGCCAGCTTGCGCACCGCGCGCCCACCGGCCGAGGTTTCCATGCGTTCCACACCGGTCGTGCCGTGCAACTCGTGCTCGAAACTCTGCTCCACACCCAGTTTGCCGATGTACTCGGTGCCCCGGTAGTTGGCTTGGTCGTCGCTGTCGTCAATCTTTTCTTTTTCCGACTGGTTGATGCGGCCGATATAGCCAATCACGTGGCTGGCCAGCTCGCCGTAGGGGTAGTTGCGGAACAATCGCGCCTTGATTTCCACGCCGGGAAACCGGAAGCGCTGCGCGGCAAAGCGTGCCACTTCGGTGTCCGTCAGACGCGTGCGCACCGGCAGCGACTCAAAGCTGCGGGACTCTTCCATGAGCTTCTTGAAGCGGCGGCGGTCGCGCGCCGTGATGTCAATCACGCTGGACAGCTCATCCAGCGTCTGCTCCACACCCAGACTCTTGGAAGGGGTTATTTCGAGTGTGTAGGCCGAATAGTTGCTGGCCAGCACCACACCATTGCGGTCCAGAATCAGTCCGCGGTTGGGCACAATGGGAACGATGGAGGTGCGGTTGCTCTCGGCCTGCGCGCGCAGGTCTTCGTGGCGCACGATCTGCAAATAGGCCAGACGCAGCGCCAGCAGCACAAAACAGGTGAGAACCACCACGCTGACCACAAACACACGCGTGCGAAAGCGTGCCAGATCGACCTGAACATTGCGCAGTTCTGTCATGCGTGGGTCAGGCTACAGAGGTCGGTTGGCGTCGGGATCGGGTGCGCGACGTTGCGGAGCCAGCAGCACCACACTCACGATCGGCCACAGCGCGGCCTCGATCAGAGGGGCCAGCACCATCCACCAGCCCGGAAACGTACCGCCGCCCAGCAGGCGCAGGATCAACTCCAACCCGTGAGAGACGGCAAACAAGGGCAGTACCTGCGCGGCCTGCGATGGCACCGAGAACCACAACAAACGGCGGTGCACGGTGATGGCCAGAAAGCTCAGCGCTGTGTAGGCCATGGCGTGCTGCCCCAGCAATCCGCCCTGGTGCACGTCCATCAGCAATCCAAAAACAAAGGCCGCGCCAATGCTGATGCGCAGCGGCTGGTGCACGGTCCAGAACACCAGCACCACGGCCAGCACATCGGGTGCCCAGGCCGCACGGCCCCACAGGCCCATGTTTTGCAGCATGTTGAGCAACAAGGCCACCACCAGGCTCATCCAGATAAACAGGGGGTTGGCAGGCAACAGCAGTTGCTGCCCCGGACGCATGATCATTTCGCTTCGCCCCGTTTGGGCGCCACGGGCGCAGGTTCGGCCGCAGGGCGGGGCGCCAGCTGTGCATTCAGGGGATCCAGCACGATCACATGCTCTGCCCCCGAAACCATCGCCAATGGCACGCAGTAAATACGCGCAAACACCGCGTCCACGCGGCGCTCCACTTTTTCCACCCGCGCCACCGGCAGGCCTGGTGGGTACACACCGTCCACACCGCTGGTGGTCAACAGGTCGCCCACGGCCACATCGGCGTTGGCGGCCATGTAGCGCAGCTCCAGCGCGTCGGCATGCGTGGAGGTATCGCCAAAGGCCACGCCGCGCGCACCGGTACGCGCGTTGAGCACGGGAATCGCATGGTCACGGTCGGTGATCAGGGTGACCTCGCTGACCATGGGGTAGACACGGGTGACCTGGCCAATCACACCGAACTCGTCCAGCACCGGGGAGCCCAATGCCAGGCCCTGGGCCAGGCCTTTGTCCACGATGACTTTGCGGGTGTAGGGGTCGGCCGCGTCATACAGCACCTGTGCGGCCTTGAACGGCGCGCTCAAGCGCGGACTCAGGTCCAGCAATTTGCGCAGGCGGCTGTTTTCGAGTTCGAGCTGCTCAACCTGGTTGGCGCGCAGCGACTGGGCACTGAGCTTGCGGCGCGATTGCTCCTGCTCGGTCTCGGCCGTGGCCACCGTGGTGAAGTAAGCACTGCTGCTCTGCACCAAGGCCACGGGCTGCAGGGCCAGCCATTGCACCGGGTAGAGCACGGCAGCCAAGGCCACGCGCAACGGCTGCATCACCTTGAAACGCGCATCGGCCACCATCAGGAACAACGCCAAGGCGCTGCAGACGGCCAGCTTGGACAGGGCCGAAGGGCCCTGGCGGAAGAAGGGGGGAGGATCTCTGTCCAGCGTACCGAGTGGCATCGCTGTGTCCGGCCGTTATTCGCTGGTGAAAATGGAACCCAGTCGCTCCATCTGCTCCAGTGCAATGCCGCAACCGCGCACCACACAGGTCAGAGGATCTTCGGCCACCAACACGGGCAGACCGGTTTCTTCGGCCAGCAGGCGATCCAGGTCACGCAACAACGCGCCACCACCGGTCAGCATCATGCCGCGGTCAGCAATGTCGGCACCCAGTTCGGGCGGGGTTTGTTCCAGCGCGTTCTTCACGGCAGACACGATGTTGTTCAGCGGGTCGGTCAGCGCTTCCAGAATTTCATTGGAAGAGATGGTGAAACTGCGGGGCACGCCTTCGGACAGATTGCGTCCGCGGACTTCCATTTCCTTGACCTCGGATCCGGGAAAGGCGGAGCCGATTTGCTTCTTGATGGCTTCTGCAGTGGGCTCACCAATCAACATGCCGTAATTGCGGCGGATGTAGTTGATGATGGCTTCATCGAACTTGTCGCCGCCCACGCGGACCGAGCCCTTGTAGACCATGCCACCCAGGGAGATGACGCCCACTTCGGTGGTGCCACCACCAATGTCGACCACCATGGAACCGGACGCTTCGGACACCGGCAGGCCAGCACCGATGGCGGCAGCCATAGGCTCTTCGATCAGGTACACGTCGGACGCGCCGGCACCCAGCGCGGATTCACGGATGGCACGGCGTTCCACCTGGGTAGAACCGCAGGGCACGCAGATGATGATGCGCGGGCTGGGCTTCAGGACGCCACGGGGGTGCACCATCTTGATGAATTGCTTGAGCATTTGCTCGGTGACGGTGAAGTCGGCGATCACGCCGTCTTTCATGGGGCGGATGGCTTCGATGTTGCCGGGCACCTTGCCCAGCATCGCCTTGGCTTCGCGGCCCACGGCTTGGATAGTCTTTTTGCCTTGGGGGCCGCCTTCGTGGCGAATCGCAACCACCGAGGGTTCGTCGAGCACGATGCCCTTGTCGCGCACAAAAATCAGGGTGTTGGCGGTACCCAAGTCAATCGCCAGGTCGGTGGAGAAGTACCGACGGAAAGCTCCAAACATTACATATCCTCTCAGGCATACCGGGCACTTCGGCCCCGCATCGCCGGGTTTTAGCGTTTCAAAATCGTAAGCGTGGCGTCAAAGTCCGCAGAAAAACGGCCCTCGCGTCAAAGGCAGGATAATACCCCATTGCCTGTGAATAACTCGGTCGGCCAAGTGCGTTTTTGGCCCGAATTACCCTTGGTTTCAACTCTTCTACTCCCATGTCCCTGACATCTTCCGATATCGCCCGCATTGCCAATTTGGCCCGTCTGGAACTGCAGACGGCAGAGAGTGAGCGCATGCTCGGTCAGCTCAACGGTTTTTTCAGCATTGTGGAAAAGATGCAGGCGGTGGACACCACCGGCATCGAACCGCTGGCCCACCCGGTCGCCGCCATTCAGGACGTGACCCTGCGCCTGCGCGATGACGTCGTGAGCGAGCCCAACCGTCGCGAAGCCAACCAGAAGAGTGCCCCTGCCGTGGAACGCGGCCTGTTCCTCGTCCCCAAGGTCATTGAATAAACCGCCTCCCCTATGACGACTTCCCTCTCCCACTCCGCCTTGCACGACCTTTCGGTGCAAGAACTCACCCAGGCGCTACAGACCAAGCAGGTGTCGGCCGCCGAAGCCGCCCAGCACTTCCTGCAACGCGGCCGCGACCATGCCCATCTGGGTGCCTATGTAGACACCCACGAAGAGGCAACGCTGACCCAGGCACGCGCAGCCGATGCCCGCATCGCCGCGGGCACTGCCGGTGCCCTGGAAGGTCTGCCCTTGGCCCACAAGGACATTTTTGTAACACGCGACTTTGCCACCACGGCCGGCTCGCGCATGCTCCAGGGCTATCGCTCACCGTTTGACGCCACGGTAGTCGACAAACTGGCGCAAGCCGGCGCGGTCACGCTGGGCAAGCTCAACTGCGACGAGTTCGCCATGGGCTCCAGCAACGAAAACACCGCCATCGCGCCAGTCGGCAGCGACACTGTGCAACCCGTGCGCAACCCCTGGGACACCACACGTATTCCCGGCGGCTCGTCGGGTGGCAGCGCCGCCGCCGTGGCAGCGCGCCTGGCACCGGCCGCCACCGGCACGGACACTGGCGGCTCCATCCGCCAACCCGCATCCTTCTGCGGCATCACGGGCATCAAGCCCACGTATGGCCGCGCTTCGCGCTATGGCATGGTGGCCTTTGCCTCCAGCCTGGACCAGGCCGGCCCCATGGCCCGCAGCGCCGAAGACTGCGCGCTGCTGCTCTCGGCCATGTGCGGCCCCGATGCGGACCGTGACTCCACCTCGCTGGACGTGCCCGCCGAGAACTTTGCGCAGAAGCTCAACGACTCCATCGAAGGCCTGCGCATCGGTGTGCCCAAGGAATTTTTTGGTGAGGGTCTGAGCGCCGATGTGCGCGCCAGTGTGGACGCTGCGCTCCAGCAGTACGAGCGGCTGGGCGCGAAGCTGGTGCCCGTTACGCTGCCACGCACCGAGCTATCCATTCCGGTCTACTACATCATTGCGCCCGCCGAAGCGTCCAGCAACCTGAGCCGCTTTGACGGTGTGAAGTTCGGCCACCGCGCCAAGGACTATGGCGATCTGGCCGACATGTACAAAAAGACGCGTGCCGAAGGTTTTGGCGATGAGGTCAAACGCCGCATCATGATCGGCACCTATGTGCTGAGCCACGGCTACTACGACGCCTACTACCTGCAGGCGCAGAAGATCCGCCGCATGATTGCCGACGACTTCCAGAACGCCTTCAAGGACTGCGATGTGATTGCCGGCCCCGTGGCGCCCACCGTGGCGTGGAAGATTGGCGAAAAGTCCGACGACCCCGTGGCCAACTACCTGGCCGACATCTTCACGCTGTCGGGTTCCCTGGCCGGTTTGCCCGGCATGAGCATCCCCGTGGGCTTTGCCAAGGCCGAGGCCGACAAGGGCTTGCCGATTGGCATGCAATTGCTGGGCAACTACTGCCAGGAGGCGCGCCTGCTCAACGCCGCGCACCGCTTCCAGCAAGCGACCGACTACCACCTGGCCAAGCCCGCAGGATTCTGACCATGAGCGAGACCGTGAACACATTTGAAGCGCAACAACAGGGCCGCCCCACGGGCCCGCTGGTGCATGGCTACGAAGTCATCATCGGCTTTGAGACCCACGCCCAACTCTCCACCCAGTCGAAGATCTTTTCGCGCGCCAGCACCGCATTTGGTGCGGAGCCCAATACCCAGGCCTGCGCGGTGGACCTGGCCCTGCCCGGCACATTGCCCGTGATGAACAAGGGCGCGGTCGAACGCGCCATCCAGTTCGGCCTGGCGATTGGTGCCCACATCGCGCCGCGCAGCATCTTTGCGCGCAAAAATTACTTCTACCCCGACCTGCCCAAGGGCTACCAGATCAGCCAATTCGAAATCCCCGTGGTGCAAGGTGGTGCGGTCGAGTTTTTCCTGGGAGACGAAAAGAAAGCGGTGCGCCTGGTGCGCGCCCACCTCGAAGAAGACGCCGGCAAGTCGCTGCACGAAGACTTCATTGGCCAGAGCGGCATCGACCTGAACCGCGCCGGCACACCCCTACTGGAAATCGTGACCGAGCCTGACATGCGCTCCAGCGCAGAAGCCGTGGCTTATGCCAAGGAACTGCACAAGATCGTCACCTGGATCGGCATCTGCGACGGCAACATGCAGGAAGGCAGTTTCCGCTGCGATGCCAACGTGTCGGTTCGCAAGCCCGGCCAGCCCTTGGGCACGCGCCGCGAAATCAAGAACCTGAACAGCTTCAAGTTCATGCAGCAAGCCATTGACTATGAAGTGCGGTGGCAGATCGAGCAGATCGAGGACGGCCACGCCATCCAGCAGGCCACCGTGCTGTTCAACCCCGACACCGGCGAAACCCGCGCCATGCGCACCAAAGAAGACGCCGCCGATTACCGTTATTTCCCTGACCCGGATCTGCCACCGCTATGTATTTCGGAGCAGTGGATCCAAGATGTACGGGGGCTGATGGCCGAATTGCCTCGCAACATGGCAGCACGATTCCAGTCCAACTATGGCCTGAGTGAGTACGATGCCACCCAGCTCACGCAAAGCCTGACGCTAGCCAATTACTTTGAAGCAGCAGCCAAGGCCAGCGGCAAAGCAAAACTCGCCAGCAACTGGATCACTGGCGAATTAGCTCGCAGGTTAAACGCAGAGGGTTTGGAAATCGCCGCAGCCCCGGTTCAGCCGGCACAACTCGCTGCGTTGATCATCCGAATTGACGACAACACCATTTCCAACAATGCGGCTAAGCAAGTGTTCGATGCGCTCTGGCTGGACAAAGGCATCTTGACGAAGCGCTCGGATGCAGAAGCTCAAGCCATGATTGATGCTTTCATTGAGTCCAAAGGCCTCAAACAGATGAACGACACCGGCGTGCTGGAAGCCATCGTGCAGCAGGTGATCGACAAGAACGAGAAGAACGTGGCCGAATTCAAGGCGGGCAACGACAAGGCGCTCAACGCGCTGGTCGGCCAGATCATGAAAGCCAGCCAGGGCAAGGCGAATCCGCAGCAGGTGAACGAGCTGCTGCGCAACAAGCTGGCCTGAAACAGCTCCCCCAAGAGAAAGGCCTCTTGCGAGGCCTTTCTCTATTTGCTGGCGGGTCCCAGCTGCGCCCAGAGCTGGCGCAGGCGCACCAGCTCATCGTCAAAGCGCGCATTCACACGTTTGGTCTCGGCTTCCTGTTCACCAATAAAGCGCTTTTGCACCGACTGGCTTTGCGTGTTTTCGTCCAACTGGCGGCGCAGGTACGCGGGGGCCTTGGTGGGGTCTTTTTTGTAGAACTCCATCTCGCCGTCAATCGCCACCCGCTGACGCACCAGCTCGTCCAGGCGTGTGGTCGCCGCTTTGGTCACCGCGGCAATCTGCGCGACCGCATCGGCGCGCTCCTGGTCATGAACGGCCTTGTTCGGGTAGCGGGTCAGCAGCGCACGGTCACGGCGTTTTTCTTCGGCCGCACGCCCGAGCTCTTCCTGCGCAAGCTTTTCTTTTTGTTCCTGCTCAGCCTTCTCCTGCGCCGTCAGCGTGGGGCCCACCTTGGCTCGCACCGTGCCACTGGGGTTGAGCACCTTTTGCTCGCGGTCTGTGCACTCGGGAATCGGCCGGTCCGCAGTGAGCTTGCGTCCTTTTGCATCGACACAGGTGTACACACCGCCAGTAATGGGCGCGGTTTGCGCCCAGGCAGCAGCAACGGTTCCCGCGGCCGCCAACCCCAGCAGCGCAGCCCTCATCATTCGTGTCATGCGTCTCCTTCTTCCACGCCATAGCGCTCGCGATAGGCCAGCACCCTTTGGTGATCAGCATCCGAGCCAGACCCGTGGCGTGACTCCAGATACTGCATTAAATCACCCAGCTTCGCAATTGCGCAGACCTGCAGGCCCAACTGGTTGCGCACGTACTGCACGGCACTGTAAGGGACATCCTGGCCGTTTTCCGTGGCTTTTTCCTGACGGTCCAGCGCAATGCATACGGCGTGGGCCGTCGCTCCCGCTGCCTGGATGATGGCAATCGATTCCCGTGCAGCCGTGCCAGCGGACATGACATCGTCAATCACCAGCACGCGCCCCTTCAAGGGTGCCCCCACCAGCGTACCGCCTTCCCCATGGTCTTTCGCCTCCTTGCGGTTGTAGGCAAACGGCACGTTGCGGCCACGCCGCGCCAGCTCGATGGCGACGGCCGCGCCCAGGGGGATGCCCTTGTAGGCAGGGCCAAAAACCATATCAAACTCCATGCCGCTGGCCAGCAGCCGCTGGGCATAGAATTCGGCCAAACGCCCCAGTTTGGCTCCATCGTCGAACAGGCCCGCGTTGAAGAAGTAGGGGCTCATGCGCCCGGCCTTGGTTTTGAACTCGCCGAACCGCAGCACCCCGCAATCCACGGCAAACCGCACAAAATCCTGCGCCAACGGGTCTCGATCCGACATGGGAGTATTCCTTGTTTAAATTAACCAGCCTCAACCTCAACGGCATTCGCTCCGCCACCAGCAAAGGGCTTGAGGCCTGGCTTGCCCAGGCCCGGCCCGATTGTATTTGCGTGCAGGAGGTCAAAGCCCAAGCCGCAGACATGGCCGACAAGTTCGAGTCTCTGGCCGGGCTCAAGGGCTATTTCCATTTTGCTGAGAAGAAGGGCTACTCGGGCGTGGGTGTCTACACCCATCTCGAACCCAGCGATGTGGTGATCGGCTTCGACGGCGGGGAGTTCGATGGCGAAGGCCGCTATGTAGAGTTGCGGTTTGACACGCCGGCCCGCAAACATTCGATCATCAGCTCCTACTTTCCCAGTGGTTCGTCAGGGGAAGAGCGCCAGTTGGCCAAGTTCCGGTTTCTGGGCGCAATGTACCCGCACCTGCAGACACTCAAGGCCCAGCGCGACTTCATTCTGTGCGGCGACATCAACATCGCGCACAAAGAGGCTGACTTGAAGAACTGGCGCAGCAACCAAAAGAACAGCGGCTTCACACCTGAGGAACGGGCCTGGGTGACCAAGCTGACCACCGAAGGCGGCATTGTTGACGTCTACCGCCAACTGGAGCCCAACACCACTGACACCTGCTACACATGGTGGAGCAACCGCGGTCAGGCGTACGCCAACAACGTCGGATGGCGCCTAGACTATCATCTGGCAACACCGGCTTTGGCGGTAGGTGCCCGCACCGTGGATATCTACAAACAAGAGAAATTTTCCGACCACGCCCCGATTACCATCGGCTACGACTTCGGGCTGTAACGCACCCCACCATGAAAAAGGGCCCTTTCCAGGGCCCTTTTTACATCTGCGTGCCGTTCAAACGCGGTTCCTGCGGCGCCGCGCCACGACACCCAGCAAGGCCAAGCCGCCCAACATCAGGGCGTAGGTCTCGGGTTCAGGGACCGCTGCCGCGATCGAGATCTTGATGATCATGTCGTCGTAGTCCTTGTCACCGGTGTAATTGTCATTGAACAGCACCAGAGCGCTCTTCTTGTCACGGGACAAGATCAGGCCCAAGGCGTCCGCGCCATTGTGGATGGCCGAACCCTGGTTGTTCGACTTGAACCAGAAGTCCAAGGCGCCGCCAATCTTGGCGCCAGCGTCAAAGCTATACGCACCCGCGCTATTGGTCGTCGAATTGATCACTCCGCCAGCGCTGTTGCCGAAGTAGAAGCCGTTGTTGTAGCTGGCTTCCTTGCCCACAAAACTGAAGGTCAGCTTGGCGGCGGAGCTCAGTACCAACTCGCCGCTTTTCTGCATGTTGTGCAGGTTGAAGCCTGCGGCGCTAAAACCGGCCACCCAGGTAGGGTCAAAGTCTTTGCCCAAAGCCGTGCTGTGCCCACCCACGGAAGAAAAGGTGGGGCCCGCAGGCGCAGGAGTGGCCATGGCTGCCGGGCTGACCAACGCGGCCAACAGGGCCGACACACTGGCAAAGAGTTGGAAATTTTTCATGATGACTCCCGTACTTGTAACTGAACGTAATTCTCACAGTTACAAGTCGCCTTGGCATAGTCCGAACGGGCTACCCGGGCGTGACATTCGTCACTTTTCGACCCGAATCCGACTAAGGGTTCGCAGTTGACGCACGCTTGGCCTTCTCATAAAGCGGCATGACCTGGGGCAAGGCGGCCTGAATATCGGCAATGCGGGAGCTGCCTGAGGGGTGGGTGGACAGCCATTCCTGCGGTGCCCCCTTGTTCACTGCCCCCATTTTTTGCCACAACGTGATGCCTGCACGGGGGTCAAATCCGGCGCGGGCCGCCAGCTCCATGCCAACCAAGTCGGCTTCGGACTCGTCTTCGCGTCCGAAGCGCAAGGTGAGCAAATTTGCGCCGCCGCTGGCAACCAGGTCAGTAATGCGTGGGTCAATGCCGAAGACGCTCGACGCCAGAGCCCCACCCAACTTGGCGAGCCCTTGAGTGGCCGCACCCTTCCCCATGCGCTCGCGGGCATGCTCGCGCAGCGCGTGGGCGATCTCGTGGCCCATGACCATGGCCACTTCGTCATCCGTGAGCTTGAGCTTTTGCAGAATGCCACTGTAGAAGGCGATCTTGCCGCCCGGCATGCAAAACGCGTTGATCTGGTTGGAGCCAAGCAGGTTGACCTCCCACGTCCAGGCCTTGGCGCGCACATTCCAGCTCAACGTATAGGGAATGATGCGGCGCGCAATAGTGCGCAAGCGGCGCACCTGTGCATCGTCCTTGCCGCCCAAGGCGTGTTTGGCCGCGGCGGCAGACAGCATCTGGGCGTACTGCTGTGCAGCGGAATGCTCAACCTCTTCGGCGGACACCAAGTTGCTGAATGCCGAATTGCCGCCTACCTCCACCCCCTCCCGAGCGCCTGCCGGGGTCGCCGAGCCTAGCGTCGCGGCCAGCAAAAAAACGGCACCCCAGTGGCGCACAGGGCAGCAAGTTATGGCCTGAGTCATGTGCTTTGCCTTACTTTCAATTCCCACCCCACATCAATGCAGCTGGCCACCACAGTGTCGCCGCGCATACGTTGCAGCAGCATTGCGGCCGCATTCTCGCCAATTTCGGCCCGTGGCGTGCGAATGGTGGTGAGCGCTGGCCACATCTGGTCGCTGCCGGCCAGGTCATTGAAGCCGGCAATGGCAACCCGCTGCGGCACGGCCAGCCCCACACGCAGCGCAGCCAACAGACCGCCTTGCGCCAGATCGTCATTGCAAAAGAAGACAGCATCCACATCCGGATGGTCGTGCAGGTGGCGAATCAGCAACTCGCCGCCCAGCGCCAGCGACGAAGGCTCGCTGCGCAGCCATTCCAGCGCCGGGTCATACACGTCGGCGGCTTGGAGTGCCTGCCGGTAGCCCTCCAGCCGCTGCAGCACGCGCGGATCCAACTGTGCAGCGGCAAACGCAATGCGCCTGCGCCCTGTGGACAACAGGTGCTGGGTCATTGCCCGGCTGGCGTCGGCCTGCGAGAATCCCACGCAGTAGAGCGCAGGGTCTTGAGAAATCTCCATCAGGTGCACACAGGGCACCCCACTGCCCGCCAGCAGGGCGCGGCTGCGCTCAGTCCGCTCCGTACCCGTGACCAGAATGCCGGCTGGCCGGTGCGCCAGGTAGCTGGCCAAGAGCGCCTCTTCCTCCGCCGCGTCGTAGTGGGTCACCCCGATCAAGATTTGATAGCCCGCCGGGTGCAAGGTGCGGTGTACGGCCTCCAGCAGGTCCACAAACAGGTGGTTGGTGAGCAAGGGGATCAACACCACCACGATGTTGCTGCGCGCACTGGCCAGCGCACGGGCGGCCGGGTCGGGCACATAGCCCAGGGCCTGTGCCGCCGCCTCCACCCGCGCCACCAACGCCTTGTCCACACTGCGCTCTGCCCGCAGTGCGCGCGAGGCGGTGATGCGACTCACGCCCGCGGACCGCGCCACATCATCCAGCGTGACACGGCCAGAGGCACGGCTCTTGCGCGCCGGGCTGGTGAGAGGTTCGGACTTGCCCTCGTTGCTCAATGGAACTCCTCGCGGTTGGCACCCCATGCCTGCGGACATCAGAGGGAATGTGACAGGTATTATTCCCGCATGTCTCAGCCCCGCCCCACGCCTCCTTCCATTGCCCCCACTGGCCGGCTTGCTGCCCTGTGGGTCTACGCCGAGCCCGCCTCGCTGCGCATGCTGTCACTGGGGTTGTCGCAATGAGCGCGGCGAATCCCGCCGCACGCCGCAAGCGCTCCGCGATGGAGGTGCTGCGGGAACTTCGACAGCCCAAGGTCGCCGTCATGCTGGCGCTGGGCTTCGCCTCGGGCCTGCCCTTTTTGCTGACTGCCAACACTTTTGGCTACTGGCTGCGGGATGACGGCACGAGCCTGGTCGCCATTGGATTTATCTCGTGGGTCGGTTTCGCCTATGCCTTCAAGGTGTACTGGTCGCCACTGGTGGACCGCATCGATGTGCCGCTGCTGGGCCGCCTGGGTAGGCGCCGCGGCTGGATGCTGCTGTGCCAGATTCTGATCACCATCGGGTTGCTGGGGATGGCCGCTGTGGGGACTGCGGGCGGGCTCGCCGCCATTGGCGCTTTTGCACTACTGACGGCCTTCGCCTCCGCCACGCAAGACATTGCCATTGACGCCTGGCGCATTGAATCGGCTGCGGATGCAGACGAGGTGGGCTTGATGACCTCGGCAGCGCAGGTCGGGTACCGTGTGGCCCTGCTCATTACCGACGCCTTGATCATCGCAGCGGCGGCCCGCGTGGGCTGGTCGATGTCCTACGTTGGCATGGCCGTGCTGATGGCACTGTGCACCATGGCCACCCTGTTTGCCTCAGAGCCGGTGCGCGCAGACGTAGTGCTGCACCAGAAGCCCCCCTTGTGGAGCTTGCGGGGCCTGGGTGACGCCATCATCGGCCCGTTTGTCGATTTCTTTGCCAAGCACAAGGTCGCCGGACTCGTCATGCTCTTGATGGTGGCGCTGTACCGCCTGCCGGACTTCATCATGGGACCGATGTACAACCCGTACTACCACGACCTGGGAATCTCTAAAGACACGGTCGCCTGGGTGCGCGGCACCTTTGGCCTGGGCGCCACATTTGTCGGGATTGCCGCGGCGGGCATCAGCGCCGTTCGGCTCGGTTTCTTGCCGACCTTGGTCGTCGGGCTCGTGCTCGAAGGTTTGGGCACAGCAGGATTCGCATTGCTCAGCGTTAATGCAGACCCGCCTGTGTTTGCAATGGTGATGGCCCTCGACACCTTTGCCCAGTGTTTCGCTGGCGTTGCCCTGGTGACTTATATGTCGAGCCTGACCAGCCTGGGCTATACCGCCACCCAGTACGCCATGCTGTCCTCCACCTATGCGTTGCTCGGCAAGTTCCTGAAGGGCTTCTCCGGTATCGCAGTCGAAACACTCACGCCAACCCATGGACTCCTGGGCGCTTACGCCACGGCGTTCGTCGCGACCGGTCTGACTGCCATCCCGCCCCTGCTGCTGCTGCTGCTCCTCTGGCGCATGCAGCGGCTCAAGAGCTAAAGATGGCATGTTCAAAATAGCCACCCGGCCCCGTTGATATTGAATTAATAGCTATTATTTTGATAGCAATTTTTACCTAACTTTACCGCTGCTTCAAACCGTGGGCATGGCGGTTACAAGCCTGCGGCGATAGACTGCCGCCATGCCCCAACACTTGCTATTGATTGAAGACGATGCCCGCCTGGCCTCCATGGTGGCCGAGTACCTGGAACAGTCCGGCTTCTCCGTAAGCCACTGCGGCGACGGCCTGAGCGGTCTTGCCCACCTGACCCAGCCCCCGGCAGGCGCTGCGCCCGAGCTGCTGGTGCTGGACCTGATGCTGCCGGACATCGACGGACTGGAAGTCTGTCGCCGTGTGCGTGCCTTGCCCGCACCGCTGAACACCGTGCCCGTTCTCATGCTGACCGCCAAGGGCGACGCCATGGACCGCATCATCGGCCTGGAAATTGGCGCCGACGACTACCTGCCCAAGCCCTTTGAACCGCGCGAGCTGCTGGCGCGCATCCGGGCCATCCTGCGCCGCAAGGTGGACAGCACGGCGCCCAGCGGCAAGACCTTGCGCTTTGGCACACTGGAAATCGACCGCGATGCCCGTACGGTGGTGGTCGCTGGCGCGGCCTGTGATTTGACCTCCTACCAATTTGACCTGCTGGTGGCGCTGGCCGAGCGGGCTGGGCGCGTGCTCACGCGTGACCAGATCATGGAAGCCGTGCGCGGCCGTGAGCTGGACGCCTTCGACCGCTCCATCGACGTGCACATGGGCCGCATCCGCGCTGCCATCGAGGCCGACCCCAAGGACCCCAAACGCATCCTGACCGTGCGCGGCGTGGGCTACGTGTTCGCGCGCCAGCAGGACTGAGCATGTTCTTCAACAAACTGTACGTCCGCATCTGGCTGGCCGTGGTGCTGGCCGTGGTCGTACTCACGATGCTGGTGGGCTGGGCCTGGCGTATGGCCGCGGAGCCGCCGCTGCGCGAAGTGGTGGTGCGCAACGAAGCAGGCGAGGTGATCGGCAACGGCCAGGCGCGGTTGCGCCGTCCGCCCTCCTCCGGCTGGCGCCTGGACCGCCCATTCGGCGGACCGCCGCCCACTGCGCCCGACGAAAAGCAGCCCCCCAACAGCGACCCGCCGAGCGATAACCCGGATGACGATGCGCCCGGCCGGTTTGGGCGCGGCCCCGAATTCCTGGTACGCATGCAAGACGGCCAGATCATCCACATGCACCTGCCACGGCCACCGCAGTCCAGCATGCGCGCACCGTTTGGATTTCTCTGGACGTTAGGGCTGGTGGCCGTCGCCGTGGCCCTAGGCACTTACCCCATCGTGCGGCGTCTGACGCGCCGGCTGGAGGCCCTGCAAAACGGCGTGGAGCGCTGGGGCGCCGGTGACCTGAGCGTGCGCGTGCCCATGACCGGTGATGACGAAGTGGGATTTCTGGCCTCGCGCTTCAACCGCGCCGCCCAGCAAATCGAGACCTTGGTGAAATCGCATGAGTCGCTGCTGGCCTCACAAAAGTCGCTCCTGGCCAATGCCTCGCACGAGTTGCGCTCGCCGCTCACGCGCATCCGCATGGGGCTGGAGCTCATGGGCGCTACGCCCAGCGCCAGCTTCAAACAGGAGATTTCGCGCAACATCGCGGAGCTGGACCAGTTGATCGAAGAGATCCTGCTGGCCAGCCGTCTGGATGCCAAAGAGGCAGACCTGGGCACGGTGGAACCCGTGGATTTGGTGGGCCTGGCGGCTGAGGAATGTGCCCGCACGCAGGCCACACTGGAGTCAGCAACCGGCGAGCTGGCGGTTCCCGGGGTCGCCAAGCTGCTGCGCCGCGCGGTGCGCAACTTGCTGGAGAACGCTCGCCGCTATGGTGCGGGCGAGGTGAGCCTGCAGCTGGAACAAGACGCCACCCATGCCATCGTACGGGTGTGCGACCGAGGCCCCGGCGTACCCGAGGCCCAGCAGGACCGCATCTTCGAGCCGTTCTACCGCCTGCCGGGCGCCTCCGAGCGCGATGGCGGAGTGGGCCTGGGCCTGGCGCTGGTCAAGTCCATCACCCTGCGCCACAACGGCGCGGTGACCTGCAGCAACCGCCCAGACGGCGGCGCCTGCTTTGAGATTCGACTGCCGCTATCCAGCCCGACTTAGGACGCGACTTTGAGGAACAGGTCGCGGTCGGGTGCGAAGTTTTCGTGCAGCGGCAGCAACGCGCCGCCCAACGCACGTGCATCCGACCCGATGCTGCCCGCGATCACCGTGGCGGGCCATAGCCCCTCCCAGTTGTAGCGGCGCAGCGCGGCTCCGGTTTCTTCAATCAGGCGCTGCAGCATGGCGCGCGAGAATGAGCCGTCGATCACCACCGCATCAATGTCCAGAAACGCCGTGGCACTGACCACGCTGTGCGCCAGCCCCATCGCGGCGCTGGCAATCCAGGTGCGGGTGTGCGTGGCATAGGCGCCATCCATGGCGCGGTCGTCATAAGCGGCGCTGGGCTCCAGGCCGGAGGCCTTGAAGATCTGCTCCAGTTCCCACAACGAGGCGTGGGCCACCAGTTGCTCCGGGGGCACCGGCCCCTCGGCCACGGCCAGTGGCATGGAGGCCACCGCGCCCGCATTGCCGTGGATACCGCCATGCAGGTGCGAGTTGATGACCAACCCTCCGCCCACAAAGGTGTCCACAAACAGGTAGAGGAAACTCTTGAGGTCCCGGCCCCGGCCCGCGACCAGCTCGGCCACGCAGGCGGCCGAGGTGTCCTTGGCAAAGCTCACGGGCGCATCGGTCATGGCCTGCACTTGGGCGCACAGGTCGATGTGGTTCCACTGGTCCGACACAGCCTCGGACAGCCCGAGCATCTTGTGCCAGCCGCCCAGGTTGAACGGCGCCGCCACGCCCACACCCACCAGGCGCGACGCCAGCGGCCCCATGCCGTCAAGGATGCTGCGCATGTGCGACTGCACCATGGGCAGCAGTACATCGGCATCGGGAAAGTCGTACGGCAGCGTTTCACGCACGCGCACCTTGCCCGTGAAGTCCACCAATAACCAGTCCGCACTGCGCCGGCCAATCTTGATACCCATGGCAAATGCGCCGTCGGGGTTCAGCGTCAGCGGCACTGAGGGCTGGCCAATGCGGCCCCGCACGCGCTCCTGCTTGAGCAGCAGGCCATCCTCTTCCAGTCGGGTGGTGATCAGGCCAATGGTTTGCGCGGTCAACCCCGTCAGGCGGGCCAGATCGGCCTTGGGCAGGCTGCCGTTGAGACGTACTGCCTGCAAGACCACGCGCTCGTTGAACTGGCGCATGCCCACATGGTTCGAGCCACGCGGCCGCAGCACCGGAGGTGACGCCGCAGTTGACGTGCCTGCGTCACTCTGCGTGGGGGATGGGGAGTCTGCAAGGTTCATGATGGGAGGATTTTCACCCATGTCCGATGGCTTGCTGAAAACATTTTCATACCCCGGTCACCTGCGCGTCCGGGGTACGGGTCATCACCTGGCAGCCTTAGGCCAGCGCTTCAGCAGGCAGTTCTTCCACCAGCTTGGCACCGGTCATCACCGCCACGGTGTCGCTCATGCTGATCACCTTGGGGTTCACCACCGCCGCGCGCTTGCCCAAGCGCTGGATGTGAATGCGGTCCGCGATCTCGAACACATGGGGCATGTTGTGGCTGATCAGGATGACGGGCAGCCCCTTGTCACGTACCCGGCGGATCAGCTCCAGCACCATATTGCCTTCCTTCACCCCCAGCGCCGCGGTGGGTTCGTCCATGATGACCACGTGCTGCGCAAATGCCGCCGCGCGCGCCACCGCCACGCATTGGCGCTGGCCACCAGACAGGGTCTCCACCGCCTGCGTCATGGAACGAATGCCGACTTTCAGGTCGTTCATGCGCTGCACGGCTTGTGCGAGCATGGTTTTTTTATCGAGCAGACGCAGTGCGCGACCCAATGCGTGGTCCTTGAGCAACTCGCGGCCCAGAAACAGGTTTTCGGCAATCGTCATGGCAGGTGCCACGGCCAGATCCTGGTACACCGTCTCAATGCCGGAGCGACGTGCATCGATCGGGGATTTGAAATGCACGGGTTTGCCATCCAGCAGCAGCTCGCCCTCGTCGGGCACCGTGGCGCCGGACAGCGCCTTGATCAGCGAGGACTTGCCCGCGCCGTTGTCGCCGATCACAGCCAAAATTTCACCGGCGCGCAGCTCAAAGTCGGTGCCATCCAGCGCTGTCACTTGGCCGTAGCGTTTGACAATGCCCTTGGCCTGCATGACCAGGGTGTGTTGTGGGGAAGCACTCATTTCAACGCCCTCCTTTGCGCGACATTTGGTCGGTGGCCACGGCCAGAATGACCAGCACACCGGTAATCAGCGTCTGCACCACCGAAGCCACGCCCATCAGCGTCAGACCGTTGCGGAACACGCCCACGATGACGGCGCCCACCAGGGAGCCCAGGATGATGCCGCGCCCGCCAAACAGGCTGGTGCCGCCCAGCACCACGGCGGTGATGGTGTCCAGATTCTCGGTTTGCCCGGCTTGCGGGTCACCCACACCGGTGCGGGAAATGGACAACAGTGCTGCGATGCCGTAGAAGAAACCGGCCATCACATACACGCCCAGCAGCACGCGCTCCACGCTGATGCCGGTGAGGCGCGCTGCCTCGGCGTTGTTGCCCACGGCATACAGGTGGCGTCCCGGCGCCGTGTCCGACAGTGTGCGCCAGGCCAGCACATACAGGCCCACCATGAGCAGCGTACCCACGCTCACTTCGGTGGTGCCTACGGTGAAGGTGTTGCCAATGTCGGTTAGGAACGTGGGCAAGTGCGTCACCGTTTGCGATTTGGAGTACAGCTGGGTCACGGCGAACGCAATGTTCATGGTGCCCAGGGTCACGATGAAGGACGGCAGCTTGGCACGCGTCACCAGCAGGCCGTTGAGCAGGCCGAACAGGCTGGTCACCGCCACGCCGCACAGCATGGCCAGCGCGGGGTGCAGACCCTGCTCCACCGCCAGCTTGGTCACCACCATGGAGCCCAGCGCCATCACCATGCCGCAGGACAGGTCGATGCCGGCCGTCAAAATAATCAGGGTTTGGCCAATGGCCAGGACACCCACCACCATGACCTGCTGGACCACCAGCGACAGGTTTTCACCGGTCAGAAACCGGTCGGACTGGGTGGCAAAGAAGATGCAGGCTGCCGCGAGGGCCAACCAGGGCCCCAACGCACCCCAGGGGATATGGCGGGTGGATGTAGTCATAGCGAAATACCGTAGTTGCAAGAAACAGAGGGAGAGAAGCAGAAGAAAGGCGCGCCGCAGCACGCCTTTCTTCTCAGAGGATCACGCGGATACGCCAGTCAGATTACTTGTTACCCCAGCAAAGGTCCAGGCCCACCTTGGTGTCCTTGCTGTCCACGCCGGCCATGGCCTTGCCCGCGATCAGGGTCACGCCAGTGTCCACATAGCCGGAGGCTTTTTTGCCGCCCTTGGCGTAGTCAGCACCTGCGGCCACTCCCATGGCGGCCATCTTCAGCGGGTATTGCTGCGACGTGGCGGCGATCACGCCAGCCGAGGTGTCCTTGATACCCTGGCATCCGCCGTCCACCGACACGATGGTCACGCCTTTTTCCTTGCCAGCCTTCTTCAGTGCATTGAAAGCACCGGCCGCAGCGGGTTCATTGATCGTGTAGACCAGGTTGATATCGGGGTTCTTCTGCAGGCAGTTTTCCATGGCGGTCTGGCCCTTGGCGGCGTCACCGAAGCTGTCGGCTTGGCAGACCACGGCGGCGTCTTTGGACAGCTCGTTGGACTTGGCATCCAGCGCAGGCAGACCGTAACCCTTCATGAAACCGTTGTGGCGCTGGGCGCCCACAGGGTGGCCGGGGAACAGGTCCAGCGTGGCGATGACGGCCTTCTTGCCACCCAGGGCCGCCTTGGCGTATTGGCCGATCAGTTCGCCGGCCTTGTAGTTGTCAGTGGCAAACAGTGCGTCAGCGCCTTCAAATGGGCTGTCCAATGCGATCACTTGCACGCCCTTGGCCTGCACCTTTTTCACGGTGGGGATGATGGCATCGCCGCTGGACGTGATCAGGATGGTCTTGGCACCAGCGGAAACCATGTTTTCGATGGCGGCGATTTGGGTGGCGGTGTCACCATCCTGCTTGCCGGCCGCGGTCAACAGCTTGGCACCAATTTTCTTGGCTTCGGCTTCAGCGCCTTCCTTCATCTTCACGAAGAAGGGGTTGGTGTCGGTTTTGGTGATCAGGCCAATGATGGGTTGGTCGGCGGCAAACGCGACGTTGGTGGCCAAAGCCAGTGCGGTCAGGATCAGGGTGGTGGACTTTTTCATGGAATTGCTCCTCGGTCTAAGCGACCTTGTTTTGACTGAATGTCGGGGGCTAAACCCCCGGGGAATTACGCTGTCGGTCACGGCGTGGATGGACTATAGTTGCTTTCATCTACTTAAATCAAGTTGCTTTAGTTATGGAAAACCCTAACCAACCGGTACTTTTTTTACCCCCTGCCGATACGGTGCGGCGCATGGCTGCACTACTGGCCACCGGCAGCCGCAAAGTGGTGGGCATCGTGGCGCCACCGGGTGCTGGCAAGTCCACGCTGGCGCAGGCGCTGGTGACCCACTTCGCGCCGCACAGCCAGTACCTGCCCATGGACGGTTTTCACCTGGCGCAGGCGCAACTGGAGCGCTTGGGCCGCGCCCAGCGCAAAGGCGCTCCCGATACCTTTGACAGCGCCGGCTTTGTGGCCCTGCTGCAGCGCGTACGCCAGCAGCGCCTGGGTGACCCCACGATCTACGCGCCCGACTTCCGCCGCGCCATTGAGGAACCCATTGCAGGGGCCATTGCGCTCGAGGCACACGTTCCCCTGGTAATCACCGAAGGCAACTACCTGCTGCTGCAGGACGATGGTTGGGGCGCCGCCCGTGCGCTACTGGACGAGGTGTGGTACCTGGAGGTGGAGCCGGAGGTGCGCAGGGAGCGCCTGCTGGCGCGCCACATGCAATTCGGCCGCAACCGGGAAGAGGCACTGGCATGGATGGCACAGACCGACGAACCCAATGCCGAACGCATCGCGGCCAGCCAACATCGGGCGGATTGGATGGTTTCTGAGGTCTGAGGCCCCGAAAAATCCAGACGGACCTGAAAACCCTCGATTTTTTTGCAAAAAAGACTGCAAATTCACCCGAATGGGGGATACCGCTTTCGGTTTCCAACGCCTAAAGTTCACCCAACTGCTGTCACAGTTCACAAGGATCGAAGAGAAACCACCTAATAGGTCTCCTTCAACAGGTTCCAACGACGTCCCTTCGGGGACTTTACAAAGCCACCCTCGGGTGGCTTTTTTTTGTCCGCCATTCAGGCGCTCAGCAAGCGGGGCCTGTCCAGCGGTACCTCTGTAGCGTCCGGCAGCTTGAAAACGCTGACCGACTCTACCAGCGCCACGGATTGGTGGCGCAAATCCATGGCCGAGGCTGCCATCTGCTCCACCAACGCCGCGTTCTGCTGCGTCACCCGGTCCAGCTCGCCAATGGCCTCGCCCACTTGGGCCACGCCATCGCTCTGCGCCTGGCTGGCTGCGCTGATCTCGCCCACCAGATCCGTCACATGGCGGATAGAGCTCACCACATCGCCCATGGTGGCACCAGCCTGGTCCACCAAGGCCGAGCCCTGCTGCACGCGTTGCATGCTCTCGTGGATGAGTTTCTTGATCTCCTTGGCCGCATCGGCACTGCTGCCCGCCAACGAACGCACTTCACTGGCCACCACGGCAAAGCCACGGCCGTGCTCCCCGGCGCGGGCAGCTTCCACAGCGGCGTTCAGCGCCAGGATGTTGGTCTGGAAGGCAATGCCATCGATCACGCTGATGATGTCGCCAATCTTTTTGGACGATTGGTTGATGCCCTCCATGGTCTGGATCACCTGCGTCACGGTCTTGCCGCCTGCCATGGCCACCTCAGTGGCCTTGAGGGCTAGCTGGTTGGCCTTCTTGGCGTTATCGGCGTTCTGGCGCACCGCGTCGCTCAGCGCGGCGGTGGACGACGCAGTTTCTTCCAGCGAACTGGCCTGGCGCTCGGTGCGGGCCGACAAATCGTTGTTGCCTTGGGCAATCTCGGCGCTGACCGTGGCTACGCCCTCCGAGCCGCGGCGCACCGTGCCCACCACCTGCACCACGCTGTCCTGCATGGCCTTGAGTGCGGCCAGCATCAGCGCGGTCTCGCTGCGCCCTTCGCAGGCAATATCCTTGCGCAGGTCGCCCTCCGACACGTCGCGTGCGATTTCCACCGCACGGTTGATCGGGCGGGTGATGGTTTTGGTCATGAACCAGGCTGCGACGCTGCCCACCGCCAGCGCCAGCACCACGGTGATGGAGAAGATGCCGATGCTGCCGTCGTAGCGCTGGTTGGCGTCGGTGTACTGTCCCTCCACATGCTGCAGCTGCAACGCCATGAGCGCGTTGAGCTCCTTCACCACGGGGGTCACCATGTCATCCAGATTCAGCATGACCAGGGACACCTTGTAGCGGTCTTCCTTGTCCAGCGCTTCTATGAGTTCTGCCAGCGTGGGCTGGGCTTTCTCCAGCAGCGTGTTGATGCTGGCAATGCCCTTGCGCTCCTCGCTAGTCTGCGCTTGCGCGGTGTAGGTGGCCCAAGCGGTGGTGGCCGCCGCCAGCCCCTGGCTGACCTTGGTGTGCGCCGCCTTGGGCTCCAGCCCGCCCAGGGCGACCTTGTTGGCGCTATCCAGCACGTCCACCTTGTAGGTGTCCACAATGCTGGTGAGCTGACGCAGCGGAATCAGGCTGTCGGTGTAGATGGCGTGGATGGACTGGTTGGTGTTCTTGGCGATGTAGGCGCCAAACAGCGCCACCATGGCCACCACTGCAATCAGCGCGCCAAACGAGAGGGCCAGCAGCGTGGCAATGCGGATGTTATTGGCTTGCATGGGGAGTCCTTTCAGTCGGCAAAGCGCACCAGCCGGGCCTGGAATTCCTCGACCTTGCTGTCATAGATGATTTCGCCGCGGGCGTACTTCAGGCCCCAGGCATAGTCGGCCAGTTGCTCGTAGCTGGAGCTGGACCACAGGTACGTCGCGTCCTCATCGCCAAACCAGCGCGCGTTCACCGCGGGGCCGGTGCAGTTCAGGTCCACCAGCGTCAAAAGCTCGATGTAGGTTGGCAGGCGCCAGCGCTTGTCGGCGCTGCCCAGAGCTGCGGACGGGTTCATCGCTACCTGCCAGCTCATCTTCTTGGCGGCACCCGTGCATTGCTGGGCCGCAGCGTCCCATTGCTTGCCGACCAGGCAGCGCTGCCAGATCAGCTGCGCGCTGGGATCCTTGACCTCCGCACCCCGACTACCTGCAACCTCCTGGTACAGCGTGTCGGGTTTGGTGGGCTTTTTGTCACAGCGGGCCCAGGCAGACAACGGTACGGCGCCGGCCGCCATTGCCAGTGCAACGGTGCAAAGAAGCGTGGTGTGTCTCATTTTTTCCCCCAGCAGAGTTGCGTTCCCGCCGCCACGTCCTTGCTCTCGACGCCGGGCACGGCGGTGCGCGTGATGAGGTTGACGCCGGTATCTACATAGCCCGTGGTGCGGCGCCCGGTGCGGGCGTACTCCACGCCGGCACTCACGCCCTTGGCCGCCATGCGCAGCGGGTACTGCTGGGAAGTTGCAGCGATGTGGCCCTGCGCCACGTCGGCCACGCCGTTGCAGCCGCCGTCCACCGACACCACCAGCACGCCCTGGGCCTTGCCGCGGGACACCAGTGCCTCGTGGGCGCCGGCCGCCGCCGGCTCGTTGATGGTGTAGACCACATTGATGTCGGGGTGCTTTTGCAGGCAGCCCTGCATGGCCGCTCGTGCCTTGTCCTGGTCGGCAAAGCTGTCGGCCTGACAGACCACGGCCTTGTCGCTGCCCAGCTCCAGGCTGGCAGCGTCGGGCGCGGGCAGGCCAAAGCCGCGCATGAACCCGTTGTGCCGCTGCGCGCCCACCGGGTGACCGGGAAACAGGTCCAGCGTGGCGATGCGCGCGGGTTTGTCACCCAGCGCGGCTTTGGCGTACTGCCCAATCAACACACCCGCTTGGTAGTTGTCAGTCGCAAACAGCGCATCGGCGCCTTCAATGGGGCTGTCCAGCGCGATCACCTGCACGCCGCTGGCCTGCACCTTCTTGATCGCGGGAATCACGGCATCGCCATTGGATGCGATGAGGATGGTTTTGACGCCCGCCAGCGCCATGCGGTGGATGGCAGCAATCTGGCTGGCCGTGTCGCCGTCCTGTGTGCCGGCCGCTGTCAGCAGCCGGGCGTCGAATTTGCGGGCCTCTGCCTTGGCGCCCTCCTTCATTTTCACGAAGAAGGGGTTGGTGTCAGTTTTGGTGATGAGGCCGATGAGGACCGACGTTTGAGGCTGAGCCGGGATGGCTGCCAGTCCCAGAATGGCCAGCAGGCAAAGGTTTTTGTAATGCATATCTTTCCGTCCGAATACGGTTGCCAACGGGTCCCAAGGCACGCTGGCCCGGGGAATCTGCGGGAAAGTGTAGTTCGACGGAAAAGTAAATCAATAGGTTTTAATTAATACAAACCCTTAGATTCGTACAGAACTGGCGCAACAGAGTACACCAGGCAATCACCTATAAAAATGGACCCTAGCCCCCGCAGTTATTGCGCAAGCAGCTACAAAAGCGATAGCACCTGGGCAGGCGCGATGTCGACCAGGCAGCGCGTGTGGCCCAGCGGACACTCCCGGGCAAAGCACGGTGCGCAGTCCAGCGGTGGCTGGTAGCGAGGGTCGTTCTTGAGCCAGAGCACGGTGGCCCGGTCGCTCAGCGGGGGCGTGTGCAGCGGGCTGGACGATCCAAACACCGCCACCTGGGGCACGCCAAATGCGGCGGCCACATGCATGAGGCCGGAATCGTTGCTGACCATGGCTTTGGCCGAGGCGATCAGTGCAATCGCCTGGTCCAGCGTGGTTTTGCCCGCCAGGTCACGGCACTGGCCGGGCCGCTTAGCGTTCACCGCGGCAGCAATCTCGGCGCACACCTCGGCGTCTTTGCCGGAACCCAACAGCAGCACGGGCAGCGCCAGCTGGCGGGCCAATTCGGCAAAGTGGGCGGCGGGCCAGCGCTTGGCCGGTCCATACTCCGCGCCCGGCGCCAGCACATAGAAGCCTTGGGCGGGCAGGCCGTGCGCAATCAGCGCGCTGTCCGCAGCGCCGGGGGCCAGTTGCAAATGGGGTTGGTCCGCGTCCAGGCCCGCTTCACCACTGAGCGCGGAGTAAAACGCCACCATGGGCGGGCGTTCGCCCTCGGGTGGGTTGGGCAGGCGCTGGTTCAGCAGGCCCCAGCGGGTCTCGCCGGAATAGCCGACGCGCTTCGGCGTACCAGCCCACCATGGGATCAGGGCGCTTTTGAGGGAGTTGGGGCAGACGTAGGCGGCATCGAACCGGCCCTGCAGCGTCTTGGCCATCGCGCGGCGCGCGGCCCATTGCAGGCCACCGTGGGCAAACGGAAATTCAATGACCTCGGCCACCTGGGGCATGGCGCGGTACACCGGCGCCACCCAGGGCAAGGCCCCCACCGTGAGCCGCTCACCGCGCGCCGCCAGGCGGCGCATGAGCGGCTCGGTCATCACCGCGTCCCCAATCCATTGGGGCGCGATGATCAGGGAGCTAGTGCCCACCTGCGAAGTGCTCGCCGTCCTTGAGCTTGTACACGGTGCCGCAATACGGGCACTTGGCCTGGCCGGTGTGGGCCACGTCCAGGTACACCTTGGGGTGGGTGTTCCAGGTCTTCATGTCGGCCAAGGGGCTGGGGCAGAACACGCCGCCTTGGTGGTTCAGGTCTTTGGCCAGGATTTCAATCACAGCTTGGGTCATGGGAATCAGACTTTCGTGAGCCAGTGGGCGTACTTGGGGTTGCGGCCATTGACGATGTCAAAGAACGCGGATTGGATTTTTTCGGTGATGGGGCCACGCGAGCCCACATAGCCGCCCTTGCCCAGTTCGATGCGGTCCAGCTCGCGGATGGGGGTCACTTCAGCGGCGGTGCCCGTGAAGAAGGCTTCGTCGGCAATGTAGACCTCGTCACGCGTGATGCGCTTTTGCACAATTTCCAGGCCCAGATCCTTGGCGATGTGGAACACGGTGTTGCGGGTGATGCCGTTGAGGGCACCGGCCGACAGGTCGGGCGTGTAGATCACTCCGTTTTTGATCACGAAAATGTTTTCGCCCGCGCCTTCGGACACAAAGCCGGAGCTGTCCAGCAGCAGGGCTTCGTCGTAGCCGTCATCGGTGGCTTCCATGTTGGCCAGAATAGAGTTGGTGTAGTTGCTCACCGCCTTGGCTTGCGTCATGGTGATGTTGACGTGGTGGCGGGTGTAGCTGCTGGTCTTGACGCGGATGCCGCGCTTCATGCCCTCTTCGCCCAGGTAAGCGCCCCAGGGCCATGCGGCCACCATCAGATGGATGGTGTTGCCTTTGGGCGAGACGCCCAGTTTCTTGTCGCCAATCCAGGTCAGGGGGCGCAAGTAGCCGGATTCGAGCTTGTTCTCGCGGATCACGGCGCACTGGGCCTCGTTGACCTGTTGCTGCGTGAAGGGGATCTTCATGCGCAGGATCTTGGCGCTGTTGAACAGGCGCTCGGTGTGCTCTTCGAGGCGGAAGATGGCCGGGCCGTTGACCGTGTTGTAGGCGCGCACGCCTTCAAAGGCGCCGCAGCCGTAGTGCAGCGTGTGGCTCAGCACGTGGATCTTGGCGTCGCGCCAGTCCACCATCTGGCCATCCATCCAGATTTTGCCGTCGCGATCAGACATGGAGGGAGGTAGTACGCTCATCGGGGTTGTCCTTGTAGGGTGGGCTGCAAACAATGCAAAACGCTGATTTTACGGGGCCGGAGTGGGCCGGGTCAGCTCCCAGCTTTGCAGCTTGCCACCCAAAAACACGCAGAGCACGCTGGCCTGCGAGCCGTCGGTCCAGCGGAAGCGTTCGGGCTGGGTGTCTTTGGGCGATTCCAGCTGGCCCAGCGCTCGCGTCATGGCCACCACATGCAGCAGCGGCAGTCCGGCACGCAACTTGGCGTGCAGCATCACCGCACTGTCCACATAGCCGATGGGCCGGTTGGCGGCGCGCTTGAGGACCTGCAGCATGCGGGTGAAGTGCAGCAGTTGCCACATGATCAGCGCACCGCCCGCGAACGCCACACCAGCCCAGCCATAGCCGCGGTACGCCGCCATCAACCCCGCAAGGGCGGCCACGGGGAGCAAAACACGTTGAAGGTGTGAAAAAAGCATGCCCCGATTTTGGCAGGCTATGGTGCCGCCGCCGGCCAGCGCACCGTGACCTGCAGCCCACCCAGCGCCGCCGACCGTTGCACCTGCACGTCGGCCCCGGTGGCCAGTGCGACACGCCGGACGATGGACCACCCCAGACCACTCCCCGTAGACGAAGGCCCCAAGACCCGGAAAAAGCGTTCACCCAGGCGCGCCATCTCGGCCTCAGTCATGCCGGGGCCACTGTCTTGCACCACCAGTTCCACCGCCCTCTTGTGCTGCCCCACAGACACCTGCACCCGGGCCTGTGAGGGGGCGTAGCGCAGGGCGTTGTCCAGCAGATTGCGCAACAACACGCGCAGCAACACCTCGTGGCCCGACACGATGCAGGCCGGCTGGGCCTGCAGCTCCAGGTCTTGCTGGCACGCCAGGGCGGCGGGGGCCAGGTCGGCCGCGACGCTGCGGGCCAGTGCACTCAGGTCCGTCCGGGTGGCGCCAGCGCTGTCGGCCGCCTCCAGACGGGCCAGGGTGAGCAGCTGGTCTACCAAGTGCGTGGCACGGTCGCAGCCCGCCAACGTGTTGTGCAGGGCACGCTGGCGCTCGGGGGCATCATCCCCCGCCCCCATGGCCACCTGCGCCTGGGCCCGGATCGCGGCAATGGGGGTGCGCAACTCATGGGCGGCATCGGCGGTAAAGCGGCGCTCGGTGTCCACCATGCCCTCAATGCGCCGTAGCAGCGCATTGAGCTCCTCCACCATGGGCCGCATTTCGGTTGGCAAATGGTCCACGCGCAAGGCTTCCAGGCTGCGCGGCGCGCGGGCACGCAGGGTGCGGCCCAGCGCGTCCAGCGGTGCCAGCGCCTGGCGTACCGCCCACCACATCAGAAACCCCAGCAAGGGCAGTGCCAGCACCGAGGGCAACAACATGCCGCGCAGCACCGCCATCAGGATGCTGTTACGGGAGTCGAGCTGCTCGCCTACAAACACCTGCACATCGTTTTTGCCGCCACGGGTGCCGAACACGCGCCATGGTGCCCCCTCCTCCAGGGTCACGGTGGCAAAGCCCCGGGTTTGCGGGCTCATGGGCAACGGCCCCACGTTGCCGGAGCGCATGACCAGCACGCCATCATGAAACACCTGAAAAGCCACCCGGGGCGCGTATTTGTGCAGCACCGGGGCATCCGGGGCCTCGTCGTCATCGTCCACATGTGCCTGCTGCACCACCAGCAAGGCCGCTGCCTGGGCCAGGTGGCTGTCCAGCAATTCATCGACCTCGTGGCGCGCATCGACCCAGGTCCACACGGCGGCCCCCAGCCAGACCAGCGCAATGCCCGCTGCCAGCAACGCCAGCAGGCGCAGTTGCATGGAGTGCAAGCGCCGCAGCATCACAGGCCCGCGCGGGGGTTCAGCATGTAGCCCACCCCACGCACCGTCTGGATCGCATCCGCCTGCAGCTTTTTGCGCAGGTGGTGGATGTGCACCTCAATGGTGTTGCTCTCCACTTCCAGACCCCAGCTGTACATCTGCTGCTCCAGCTGCTCCCGCGACAGCACGCGGCCGGCACTGCGCATCAGGGTGTGCAGCAGGTCAAACTCGCGGGTCGACAGTGCCACCGGCTCGCCCCGCCACGACACCTGGCGTGCGGCCGGGTCCAGGCTCAGCGCGCCAGCCTGCAACAGGTCTTGCGCCACGCCGTGCGAGCGGCGCACCAGCGAGCGCAGCCGCGCGGCCAGCTCGTGCAGGTCCACGGGCTTGAGCACATAGTCATCCGCACCGGCATCCAGCCCGCGTATGCGTTCGGGCACCGTGTCCCGGGCGGTGAGCACCAGCACCGGCGTGGTGTTGCGTGCCGCGCGCAGCGCACGCAAAACCTCCATGCCATCCAACCCGGGCAAGCCCAGGTCCAATACGGCCGCCGCGTAGTCCACAGCGCGCAATTCGCGCTCGGCCGCCACCCCATCACGCACCCAGTCCACCTGAAAACCGGCCTGGCGCAGCCCTGCGCGCAGGCCATCGCCCAGCATGGGATCGTCTTCAGCCAGCAGGATACGCATGGGTCATTCCATCAAACCTCGGGGTGGTACACAGCGGTGCGCACGTTCATTGTGCACGCCCGCTGGGGGGCGGATCGCTCAGTCGGTATCACCCGAATCCCGCCCACTCACCAGATCGCTGATCGCCTGCGCGGAGATCAGTCCGTGAGGCGACTGCTGCCACTCCCAGCCCCAATAAGCCAACAGGGCCACCAGCATCACCACTGCCAACCCGCCGTGGCTGCGCTGCACCAAATCCGGTCCCGGCCCCTCGGTACGGCCGTGCAGCATCTGCATGGCCAAGTTCCTGCGGCGCAAGACGCTCAGCAGGACGACGATCCCGATGTGGGCCAGCACCAGCAACAAAAACGCATTGCCCACGACCTCGTGCACCTCAGCCAGCCAATCGCCCCAGTCGTTGTAGGTGGCATAGCCCGACAGGGTCAGGGGCACTACCAGCGCCAACAGGGCCACCACCGCCACAGCAAGTGCCAGGTTCTGCCCTTGGCGCCAGTTCACCGCCACACCGGTACCGTCCGCGATGGCCTGGGCCACGGAGGACAGCCATTGCGGCAGCGTACTGAGCTTGCGCCCGAGCAGGCTGAGCCTTGCATGGCGCGGCCCCACCAACCCATACACCAGCCTGAACGCCAGCAAACCGGCCATGCTGTACCCCAGCGTCACATGCAACAGACGCTTGGACTCGCCCTCGGCCGTGGCGTAGGCGCCCAGAAAGCACAGGGCAAACAGGGCGTGGAACACCCGTGTGGGCGCATCGACGATGCGGCGACTGCGCACGCCCGCCACGTTGCCGCCGGGTTTGTCGGCACCTGCGGCGCCTTGGAAAGAGGTGGAAGACATGGAGGTGCCCTTCGATCAATCGGACCCGTTGCGGCGAAAACGCGCATCCAGCCCTTTGGGGAATTGGATTTCCGATTCACGGAAGCTGCCCTTGTCCGCACCAGAGTGGCAGGCGGCGCAATTGGCAGCGCTTTTGACGGCGGCTTGCTTCCAGATTTGCGGCTCCACCTCGTGGTGCTGGCGCACAAACCACGGCGAGCGGGTGATTCGGTCCTGCGGGGGCTCTTCTGCAGCGCGCTTGCCGCTACCGGCATTGGTTTGCAACCAGGTGCCGATGGCACGCACGCTGGCTTCGTCCAGCGAGGCGTCCGTGCCGTAGTGCTTGCCCAATGTCCCCATCACCCGCTTCCAGGACGCTGCGGGCAGCATGCCGGGCGGGTAGGCCACGTGGCAGGCGCTGCACTCCTGCAAGTAGGCGGGCAAGGGCGGCACGCGCTGCGCGCCCTCGGCCCAGGCAGCGCACCCTGCGGCGCAGGTTGCAGCCAAAATTGCTATCCATTTGATAGCTGCTTGCGCATATTTCATGGGGGCCAGGGGCATATTTTTCATACGTCTTTCCAGCTTGGGAATGCGAACACGACCCTCAGCGCTTCAGGCTGATCAGCCAGGCCAGCACATCGGCCTTTTCAGCCGCGCTGCACTCGCGCGCCAGCACGTCGTTGCAATTGCGACGGAACCACTTTTCGATTTTGGCGGGGTCGGTAAAGCGCTGGGGGTTGAAGGCCGGAGCCAGCGCCGCGATGGGCTTGCCCGTATTGGCGTGCTTGCTTTCCACAACAGGCTGTGCGGTGTGGCAGGAGGCACAGCTCCACTCGCGGCCGTGCCGGGTGGTGAAGAATTGCTGACCTTCCTGGGGGTTGGGGTTGCGGCCTGCCTGGGCGGTCAGCGCGGCCAACTGGTCAGCGGGCTGCACGGCCCATGACGGCACCGCGGCAAACGCCGCGAGCAACACCGACAACCGGACCACGATCTGCTTCATGTGCATAGCACCTCCATGTCTACGCATGGTAGGAAGCACAAATTAAGCGCGGCTTAACGCCCCGTCGGCGTAGCGGCGACCTTCTAGGACAGATCCGTGCGGATCAGAACGTTTCCCAGTCGTCGTCCCCGCCAGCGGGGGCCGCGGCGCGCGCCGGTTTGGGCGCGGCCACCTGCAGGGTGGGGCGTAGCTTGGGTGCCAAGGCCTTGGGAGTGGCAACAGGTGCTGCCACGCGGGGTGCCTGCGCAGGCGCCGGGCGTTTGAGGGCCGGTGCAACGCGGGGCGGGGCCTTGACCACGGGTGCTTGGCGGGGTGCGGCCAGTTGGTGGTCCAGTTTGAAAGACGCCACCACCTGCGCCAGACGCTGGGCCTGGTCTTTCATACTGCTGGCGGCTGCGGCGGACTGCTCCACCAGCGCCGCGTTTTGCTGTGTCATCTGGTCCAGCTGGCCCACGGCCACATTGACTTCGGCGATGCCATCCGACTGTTCGGACGCTGCCGCGGTGATCTCCCCCATGATGTCGGTCACGCGCTGCACCGAGCTGACGATCTCCGTCATGGTCTGGCCCGCCTGGGCTACCAGGGTGGCACCACCGTCCACCTTCTCCACACTGGTGTTGATCAGGGTCTTGATTTCCTTGGCCGCATCGGCACTGCGACCCGCCAGGCTGCGTACTTCGGAGGCCACCACGGCAAAGCCACGCCCCTGCTCGCCGGCACGTGCGGCCTCCACGGCCGCGTTCAGCGCCAGGATGTTGGTCTGGAAGGCGATGCCGTCGATCACGCTGATGATGTCGCTGATCTTGCGGGAGCTGGCGTTGATGTCGTCCATGGTGGACACCACCTGGCTGACCACCGCCCCCCCGCGCTGCGCCACCTGGGCTGCCGACGCGGCGAGCTGGTTCGCCTGGCGTGCCGACTCGGCGGACTGTTTCACGGTCGAGGTGAGCTGCTGCATGCTGGAGGCGGTCTTCTCCAGGTTGGAGGCGGTTTGCTCGGTGCGGTTGGCCAGGTCCTGGTTGCCGGTCGCAATCTCCTCGCTGGCCGTGGCAATGTTGTCGGTGCCGCGGCGCACGTCGGCCACCAGGTGCACCAGCTGGTCCTGCATGTGGGCAATGGCGCGCATCATTTCGCCAAACTCGTCACCGCGGTCCACCTGCACCTTCACACTCAAATCGCCGGAGGCAATTTTTTCGGCCACCGCAATCGCATCTTTCAGGGGTTGGCGAATCTGGCGAATCAGCACCAGCGTGCCCACCACCAGCAGCACCAACAAGCCCGCCACGAGGCCGCGCGAGATCCAGGCGTTGACCGCCCGCTCCGCCTGAAAGCCTTCGTTCAAGGCGGCATTTTTGCCCTTTTGCAGCTCGCTGAATTCCTGCAAGGACTTCACATATTTGTCGACCGCGGGCTGCAGATTGGACTTGACCTCAGCCGCCGCGCCGGGCTGGTCACTGGCGGCCTTGAGGTCCCGCACCTTGGCCAGGGACACCAGCGCCACCTTGCGCTCTTCGCCAATGCGGTCAAACAGGGTTTTCTCTGCCTCATTCAGCCCGCTGGCTTCCACCTGCTTCTGGATGTCGGTGATGCGCGCACTGGCCGCAGGAATCTGGGCTTTGAAGAGCTCGTCCACCGCAGGGTCGGCGGTGGAGGCGGTGGCGACAATGCGGGTGAGCTGGGTTTCTACCTGGCCCGACCACTGCAGGGCCAGATTGATTTTTTCACTCTGCGCCGCAAACGCGGCATCTGCGCGTGCCTGCAAGGCGGTGGTGCGGTTGGTGGCAAACACCAGGGTGAACACCAGCAAAGCCATCACGAGTGCGACGAAGACCCAGAGCTTTGCGCCCAAGGTCAGGTGGGTGGTTTTCATGCAGAGGTCCCTCGTGATTGCAGCCTTGCATCTTATCCACCCTGCTGGTGCGCGTGCGGCTAAATCCGCGACACGCCAAGTGCGCCAGGTCAGCCCAGTCCGCGCACCACGTTCATGGCCTCTTCCACCCGGTCCACGGCGTGGATGGTCATGCCCTCGATGGGCTTTTTGGGTGCATTGGCCTTGGGCACCACGGCCACGCTGAAGCCCAGCTTGGCGGCCTCCTTCAGGCGCTCCTGCCCGCGTGGCGCGGGGCGCACCTCGCCGGCCAGCCCCACTTCGCCAAAGGCGATGAAGCCTTTGGGCAGGGGCTTGCCGCGCAGGCTGGAGGTGATGGACAGCATGACCGCCAGATCGGCCGCCGGCTCGCTGATGCGCACACCGCCCACGGCGTTCACAAAGACGTCCTGGTCCATGCAGGCCACGCCGGCATGGCGGTGCAGCACCGCCAGCAGCATGGCCAGGCGGTCTTTGTCCAGACCCACAGACAGCCGCCGTGGGGAAGGGCCACCGCTATCCACCAAAGCCTGGATCTCGACCAGCATGGGGCGGGTGCCCTCCAGCGTCACCATCACGCAGCTGCCGGGCACGGGCTCGGTGTGCTGGCTCAGGAAGATGGCACTGGGGTTGCTCACGCCTTTGAGGCCTTTTTCGGTCATGGCGAAGACGCCAATCTCGTTCACGGCGCCAAAGCGGTTCTTGATGGCGCGCACCAGGCGGAACTGGCTGTGCGTGTCGCCCTCGAAGTACAGCACCGTATCCACCATGTGCTCCAGCACACGCGGCCCCGCCAGCGCACCCTCTTTGGTCACGTGGCCCACCAGCACGATGGCCGTGCCGCTGGCCTTGGCAGCGCGGGTCAGGTGGGCCGCGCACTCGCGCACCTGGGCCACCGAACCCGGCGCGCTGGTGAGTTGTTCGGAATACACGGTCTGAATGGAGTCGATGACCGCCACGTCCGGGCGATTCGCCTCAAGAGTCGCGAGGATTTTTTCCAACTGGATCTCGGCCAGCACTTTGACTTGCGAGTGGTCCAGCCCCAGGCGGCGCGAACGCAGGGCCACTTGCGCCCCGCTCTCTTCCCCGGTCACATACAAAGTGTTTTTGCCGGACCGCTGCAGCGAATCCAGTGCCTGCAGCAAGAGCGTGGACTTGCCAATACCAGGGTCACCGCCGATGAGCACCACGCCGCCCTCCACCATGCCGCCGCCCAGCACGCGGTCCAGCTCTTCGTGGCCGGTGGGGGTGCGTTCCACGTCGCTGGCTTCGATGTCAGACAGCACAGCCACCTCGGCGGTCTTGGCCAGCGAGGCAAAGCGGTTTTTGGCCGGGCCATCGCCACTGGCCACCGATTCGATCAGCGTATTCCAGGCGTTGCAGTGCGGACATTTGCCCAGCCACTTGGGGCTGGTACCGCCGCACTCGTTGCAGGTGAAAACTGTTTTGTCTTTGGCCATGGAGCGCATGATACTGTATGAAATCACAGATATGCAGTCGACTTTGATCTTGCGCAATGCTCTGCTTTTTATAGCTACCCAAGCATACGGGATCGGGGCTACACTGCCATTTGACACCCCAACCACCACTATGCCCCCTATTCCTATGCCGCCAGTCGCGCACGCGGGCCTGAGCCAGGCCGAGGCAGAGCAGCGGCTCGCGCAAGTGGGTGCCAACCAGTTGCGCCCAGCGCTACAGCAAGTGGCGTGGCGGCAGTTTCTGGCCCAGTTTCGCAACCCGCTGGTGTTGATCCTCCTGGCTGCGGCCAGCGTCTCCGCCTTGACGGGTGATCGGAGCGGCGCGCTGGTGATCGCCGCCATCGTGCTCATGAGCGTGGCGCTGGACTTTGTACAGTCCTGGCGCGCCGGCCAGGCCGCAGCCCAACTGGCGCTGCAGGTCGCAGTCACGGCCACGGTGCTGCGCGACGGCACGCTGCGGGAACTGCCAGTGGCACAGCTGGTGCCCGGCGATGTCGTGCGGCTGTCGGCGGGCGACCTCATTCCCGCAGACGCGCGCGTGCTGGAAGCCAATGACTTCTTCGTCAACCAGGCGCAACTCACGGGGGAGCCGTATCCCGTGGAGAAAAAGGCGCGTCTGGCCAGCCCCGACACCGTGGCAGACGCAGCCGCCAGTTCCGCCAGTGCGCACTGGGACAACGACGCCGTGGACACCGTCTTCCTGGGCAGCTCGGTGGTGAGCGGTTCTGCCACGGTGCTGCTGGGGCGCACAGGCAGCCGCAGCGCCCTGGGACAGATTGCCGTGAGTCTGGCCGACAAGGCGCCGCCCACCGCGTTTGAGATGGGCACACGCCACTTCGGCGCGCTCATCATGCGCCTGACGCTGCTGCTGGTGCTATTCACGCTGCTGGTGAATGTGGCACTGCATCGTACGCTGCTCGAATCCTTTCTGTTCGCCGTGGCGCTGGCCGTGGGCCTGACCCCCGAGTTGCTGCCCATGGTGGTGTCCGTCACGCTCACCAAGGGCGCCATGCGCATGGCCGCGCTCAAGGTCATCGTCAAGCGGCCCTCCGCCATCCAGGACATGGGGGCCATGGATGTGCTGTGCACCGACAAGACCGGCACGCTGACCGAAGCACACATCCGCCTGGAGCGGCATGTCGATGCCGACGGCCTGGACAACGCCGAGGTGCTGCGCCTGGCCTACCTCAACAGCTTCTTTGAGAGCGGGCTGAAGAGCCCGCTGGACGACGCCATCCTGGCGCACGGCGAGGTGGATGCCAGCGGCTGGACCAAGATCGACGAGGTGCCGTTTGACTTTGAGCGCCGCCGCGTCTCCGTGCTGCTGGAACAAGCAGCGCAGCGCCAGCTGGTCGTCAAGGGCGCGCCCGAGGACATCCTCCAGCTCTGTACGCACTTCCAGGACCGTACCGGCCAGCCCCTGCCACTGGACGCGCCTGCACGGGCCCGCATCAACACGCTGTTTGACAGCCTGGGGGAAGAGGGTTTCCGGGTACTGGGGATTGCCTGGAAGCCCGTGGCACCGGACCATGGCCATGCGGTCATCTCTGACGAGAGCGCGCTGGTGTTTGCCGGGTTTGCAGCGTTTTTGGACCCGCCCAAGGCCAGCGCGGGGCAGGCCTTGCAGGCCATGGCCGCCAGCGGTGTGGCGGTGAAAATCGTTACCGGCGACAACGAACGCGTCACACGCCACGTCTGCACACAACTGGGCATCACCATCACCGGGGTGCTCACCGGCACCGAGCTGGCCAGCATGAATGACGATGCCCTGCGCGCCCGCGTCGAAGCTGTCAATCTGTTCTGCCGCGTCAACCCTGCGCAGAAGAACCGCATCATCCTGGCGCTCAAGGCGCGCGGCCATGTGGTGGGCTATATCGGCGACGGCATCAACGACGCGCCTTCGCTGCACACCGCCGATGTCGGCATTTCGGTGGACGACGCCGTGGACGTGGCCAAACAGGCCGCCGCCATGATCCTGCTGGAGAAAGACCTGATGGTGCTACACGCCGGCATGCTCGAAGGCCGGCGCACCTTTGGCAATGTGATGAAGTACATCATGATGGCCACCAGCTCCAACTTCGGCAACATGTTCAGCATGGCGGCTGCCACGTTGTTCTTGCCGTTTTTGCCGATGCTGCCGCTGCAGATCCTGCTCAACAACCTGCTCTACGACGTGTCGGAGATTGCGCTGCCGCTGGACGATGTGGACGCCGAAGACCTTGCCAAGCCCAAGCGCTGGGACATGGGCTTTATCCGCAACTTCATGCTCACCATCGGCCCCATCAGTTCGCTGTTTGACTTCCTGACGTTTTACCTCTTGATCCGCCTCTTTGATGCCAACGAGGCCCTGTTTCGCACCGGCTGGTTTGTGGAGTCTCTGGCCACCCAGGTGCTGGTGATCTTCGTGATCCGCACCCGGCGCAACCCGCTGCGCAGCCACCCCAACCGCTGGCTCACCCTCACCTCGCTGGCCGTGGTGCTGGTGGCCGTCGCACTGCCCTTTTCACCGCTGGCCGCCACACTGGGTTTTGTGCCGTTGCCGCCGGCCTTCTTTGGCGTGCTGGCGGTCTTGTTGGTGGCCTACATGGGCATGGTTGAAATGGGGAAACAATGGTTCTACCGCCGCCAAAACGCAGCGGCCTGAGCACGCAAGAGGCGGCCAAGCGCCTGCTGACCGATGGCCCCAACGTGCTGCCCGGCGAGCAACCGCGCCGGCTGGCCGCCATCGTGCGGGACACGCTGAAGGAGCCGATGTTCATGCTGCTGCTGGCCGCCGCCGTGCTCTACGGCGTGCTGGGCGACTGGCAGGAGGGCGGCATTTTGATGGGCCTGGTGGTCGTGGTGCTGGGGCTCACGTTGTACCAGGAGGGCAAGACCGAGCGCGCCATGCAGGCGCTGCGCCAGCTCTCCAGCCCCCGCGCACTGGTGCTGCGCGACGGCCAGCCCCTGCGCATCGCCGGCCGCGATGTGGTGGTGGGCGACCTGCTGCTGGTGGCCGAGGGCGACCGCATTGCCGCCGACGCCGTATTGCTGGACGGCAGCGAGGTGATGGCGGACGAATCCCTGCTGACCGGGGAATCCACCCCGGTGGACAAGCTGGTGGTACCTGCGAGTGACGACATTCCGACCACTCTGCCGCCCCAAGCCGGGGGCAACCAGACGCCGTTTTTGTACTGCGGCACGCTGGTGGTCAAGGGGCATGGCACGGCCCGTGTGCTGGCTACTGGCGAACGCACGGCCATGGGCCGCATTGGCAGCGCCTTGCAGAGCCTGCAGGCCGAGGCCTCGCCGTTGCGTGCGCAGACCGCGCGGCTGGTGCGCACGCTGGCGGTGGTGGCGCTGGTCGCCAGCCTGTCGCTGGTACTGGCCCATGGACTGCTGCGGGGTGACTGGGTGGCGGCGGTGCTGGCCGGCATTGCGCTGGCCATGGCACTGCTGCCGCAGGAGTTCACCGTGGTGCTGACCGTGCTGCCAGCACTGGGCGCATGGCGCCTGTCCCAACTGCAGGTGCTCACCCGGCGCATTGCCGCCATCGAAACGCTGGGCGCGACCTCGGTGCTGTGTGTGGACAAGACCGGCACGCTGACCGAAAACCGCATGACCGTGGCCCAGCTCTACGCCTATGGCGGCACAGAGGCCGACGCCACGTTGGCGGTGGACTACAGCGCGCAATCCGCACTGCCGGAGGCCTTCCACACTGTGGCCGAATTCGCCATCCTCGCCAGCGTGCAAGACCCGTACGACCCGATGGAGCTGGCCTTTCACCGCCTGGGTGCGCACTTTCTGCAAGGCACCGAGCACCTGCACCGCGACTGGACGCTGGTGCGCGAGTACGGCCTGACGCACCAGCTGCGCGCCATGTCGCATGTGTGGACGACGGTCACCCAGGACCACGCCCGCATCGTGGCGGCCAAGGGCGCGCCCGAAGCTGTGGTGGACCTCTGCCACCTGCCCGAGGCCGAGCGCCTGCGCATTGCCACCGCCGTGGATGCCATGGCGGGCCAAGGCCTGCGGGTGCTGGGGGTGGCGCAAGGCCAGTTTGAGGGCACGGACTGGCCTGCGCAGGAGCACGACTTCAGCTTCCGCTTTGTCGGCCTACTGGGCTTGCAAGACCCGCTGCGGCCCGAGATTCCCGAGGCGGTGGCCCAGTGCCATGCGGCTGGCATCCGCGTGGTGATGATCACCGGGGACTACCCGGCCACCGCGCAGGCCATTGCACAGACCGCCGGGCTGCCCCAGCGCGATGCGGGTGAGGTGCTAAGCGGTGACGAGATTGCCACGCTGGACGATGCCGCCCTGCGCACCCGCATGCGCGGGGTGGCCGTGTGTGCCCGCGTGGCCCCGGCACAAAAGCTGCGCATTGTGCAAGCGCTACAGGCCGATGGCCAGGTGGTGGCCATGACCGGTGATGGCGTGAACGACGCCCCGGCACTGAAGGCAGCGCACGTGGGCATTGCCATGGGCGGGCGCGGCACGGATGTGGCGCGCGAGTCCTCAGCCCTGGTCCTGCTGGACGACAACTTTGCCTCCATCGTGGGGGCCATCCGGCTGGGGAGGCGCATTTTTGACAACGTGCGCAAGTCCATGTCCTACATTCTGGCGGTGCATGTGCCGATTGCCGGCATGGCCCTGCTGCCGGTGCTGCTGGGCTGGCCCACGGTGTTGTTCCCACTGCACATCGCGTTTCTGGAGCTGGTGATCGACCCGGCCTGCTCCATGGTGTTTGAGAACGAACCGGCAGAGGCTGATGGCATGCGCAAGCCCCCACGCGATGTGCAAGCCCCTCTGCTGGACCGGCGCACGCTAGGCATGGCCTTGCTGCAAGGCACGGGTGCGCTGGCCGTAGTCCTGGTGGCGCAGTGGTGGGGCATGGCGCACTGGGGCGAGGCCGGCGGGCGGGCCTTTGCCTTCATCGCACTGGTGCTGGGCAACCTGGGACTGATTTTTTCCAACCGCAGCCACTTACCCCTGTGGCGGTCGGTAGGCGCACCCAACCGCACGCTATGGATTGTCTGCGGCGTGGCACTGGTGTTGACGCTGCTGGCCGTGTACCTGCCCTGGCTGCAGCGGCTGTTTGCATTTGCACCAGTGCCCGCGGTGGGCTTGGCCACCGCGACCGGCCTGGGCCTGCTGTGCATGGCCTGGTTTGAAGCGCTGAAGACTTGGCGACGCCAGTTGCCCCCTCACCGTAGTCCGGGACATTAGTCGCCACCACGGTTGGCATAGTGCTGTTTCATCTTGCCAACCAGCAGCCCTCCATCGGTATCCACATTGGTTTGCGCAGTCTCCCCGCTCCCGAATAGCAAGCCCAGAATATTGGCGTCACGCACTTCGGCAATGTGGGAGAAAAGCAATTCCACGCGCTGGTCTTTGTAGTGCTGGTACGTGTTGTTCTGGTACGAGTTACCCAACGGCAGTTGCCAGAGAAAGAAAGGCTTGCCTACCGCCAGCGAGACGGCCTTCACCCACGCCAAAAAGGTGGTCATCTTGGCCACATCCCAGTCATGACCCGGCTGCCCTTGCACTAGGCGATACCAGTCCGCATCGCGGTCACTGGGGTCTGCCACCAGAAAATCGCCCTGCCCCGCACCCAGGGCATTCATGAAGTTCGCCCAGGAGGTAGCGTCGCCCGCACTGGTGTAGTTCCAGGGAGATACATGCAAACCCACTGTGGCATTGGGCGCATAGACGCGCACCATGTGAATCAGGCATTTGACATACCCGGCGGCGTCATTGGTATACCCAGCACCGCAGTCCGCGGGATTGCTGAGCGCCACCTTGGCAGGTACCGCACTGGGCAGGCTTGTGGTTTGCGCAGCTTTGGCCTTCAGGTACCCAAACAGATCGGGTTCAATGTGCAGCATGGCTTGATCGTTCCCGATCTTCTGCAGCAAGAATCGCCAGTCATCAAAGTAATTGGTCAAAAACGTCTGGTCGTCCAGCGCGGCCGTTTCGGCAATGCCCTCGGTAAGACCCGACGCAGGCAGCACCATGTAGTAGGTCAGGAACGGAATCTGCGGTCGGGTCACGCCGTTCCAAGTACGCGCCTTGGCACTGCCAACGAACCGCCCGGCGTACAAGCCTCGCGTTGTGCTGCTTTCCTGCCAGGCAACCCATCCTTTGCAATCGCTGAAAGGGGACGTGCCGTTCAAACAATTGGCGTGGTTGTAGGCAGCACCCCAGACACCGGAGTTGAAGTATTGGTATTGCATGTCGAAAGGGGCTGCATTGCCAACACTTCCCGAGAATCCGATCATCACCTTGGTGTGCCCCATGAAAGGGACACTCAGCGCAGAGTTGGTAGGCGTGGTGCTCACGCTAAAGTCCATGGAGGCGGTACTGCCTCCCGACGAACCGCCTCCTCCGCCCCCTCCGCAACCCGCCAGGACAATTCCCAACAAGAAAATGCCAACGCGCATGTTTGTTTTTCTCCGACACGAATGAAAAATCAAAAGACTGATATTCACGCATAAATAAAATTATTTACATATAAACATTACATATGGATACGGATCCGGTAGCACGGCGGCCACGGACGCTGAACCGAGCGACGCAAAAGTTGCGCCTGATTCAGCCGTGACAGGCCCCAAGAGGGGGCAGGGTTTGATTGGAAGCGCCGCAGGTGTGGCTACGACAGCCTGCAGAGACCTGAAGCGCTAGGCGCGCGGAATGCGCTCACGCGCCTGGCGCACTTTGTCGCGGTTGATGGTGACCCGCACCTTCTCGAAATTCACCGCCGCGGCAATGGCATAGGCCGGCTCGGTGGCAGTGTTGTGGCCCACGTACTTGCCAATCGGCATGCCGTCCTTGTCGAGAATGGGGATCACCCAGGGCGTATTGGCGCGCTCGCCGCGCTGCACCGACACAGCCGTTTCGCCATTGGCCAACTGCATGTAGCTGCCCGGCGGGTAAAAGCCCACGGCCTGCGCGATGGCGGAGCCCACGCCCACGATTTCCCCCTCTGCGCCCATGACCATGGACTTGACCGCCTTGACCGGCGCGAACGACATGCGCGTCTTGCGCGCCGCCATGCGTGCCACAAAGCCGTCGGCCAGGTGCAGCAAACGGCGGCTGGAGAAATTGCGCGCCATGCCCTTGGGTGACTCCGGAACATGGTGCCAACGCACAATGTCCAGCACGTCCTCGTCGTCCAGCCCCAAGCCCACCAGGATATCCACGCTGCGCAAGGGATGGTCTGCAATCAACGCACGTTGTTCCGGGGTCAAGGGCTCGCTCTGGCGCGAAAGGGCATCCTGCTCGCGCGCCATGCCAATGTTCATGGTCAGCGCAGCGCGGCGCAGTGTCTGGCGCTGCATGGGGTCCAGCCCCAGTTTCTGCCCCGCCAGTTCACCAATCACCGCACATAGCAGCGCATTGGTGGCGCAGTAGCCCAGGCTGCTGTCGGCCAGCGCCTGGAACAGGCAAAACAGGCTCTCGTCGGCATCGGCCGCCAAGAGGGACTGGCACTTGCGCTCCAGCCCGGCCAGACGCGGCAAGGGGTTGATGGCCAGCCCGCCCTGGTAGAGCACGCCGCGCAGCACTTCCTGAATGTCCAGCCAGCCACCACTGAGTTGCTGCCCCACCACATAGTCCCGCTCCAGAATGGCACTAGGCATGGGTGCGGTGGCAATGGTGAGGATGTCCACCCCGTCGCGCAGCATCTGGTGCACCATGCGCTCATAGGCCTGCTGCCAAGCCATGCCCTCGACCTGGCTCGAACAGGCTTCGTGGTCGTGCAGCTTGTCACGGTGCTGGACGGACAGAATGGGTTGGCCCTTGCGCAGCAGCAACTGCCCCGTGGTACCACTCCACACATCCACGGGAAGCGGCTTGCCCACCTCCAGCATGGAGACCGGAATGGGAATGGTATTTTTGTTCAATCGGCCACCACCACCGGCACGCGCAACGCCAGCCCGCACATGAGCTCATAGCCCACGGTACCGGCGCAAGCAGCGACCTCGTCAATCGGCAGGACGGCGCCGTTGGCCGCCCGCCCCCACAGCGTGACCTCACTGCCCACACGCGCGTCGGACACGGGGCCAAGGTCCACGGTGATCATGTCCATGCTGACACGGCCCACGGTCCGCGTGCGCACGCCGTCTACCAGCACCGGTGTATCGGTGGGGCACAGGCGCGGGTAACCGTCGGCATAGCCGCAGGCCACCACGCCAATGCGCATCGGCTTGTCGGCCACAAAGGTAGAGCCATATCCGACGCTAGCCCCCGTATCTATTGAACGAATAGCTATCAATTTTGCAGCAAGCGTCATGGTGGGCTGTAAGCCCCAGTGGGCCGCGGTGTGCTCCGGGTAATCGGGTGCGCTGCCATACACCGCAATACCGGGGCGCACCCAGTCAGACACCAGGTTGGGGCCGGAATGGCGCAACGTGGCTGCGCTGTTGCTCACCGTGCGCTCGCCGGGCAGGTCGTCAGTCGCGGCCTTGAAGACGGCCATCTGCGCGTCAATGCCCTTGGGGCCATCGGCATCGCTGAAATGGGTCATCAGCGAAATCTCATCCACCTGGGGCAGCGCGTTCAGCCGCGTCCAGGCCGAGCGCACCTGCTCAGGCTGGAAACCCAGGCGGTTCATGCCCGAGTTGACCTTCAGGAAAACGCGGTGCGGTTCGTTGGTCTTGTGAATGGCCAGCATGTCGATCTGCTCTTGGCAGTGCACGGTATGCCACAGGCCCAGGCGCGAGCACAGCTCCAGGTCGCGCTGTTCGAACACGCCCTCCAACAAAAGGATGGGGCCACGCCAGCCCAGGTTGCGCACGCGTTGGGCTTCGTCCAGGTCCAGTAGCGCAATGCCGTCGGCGCCGCGCAGGCCGTCAAACGCGCGCTCGATGCCATGGCCATAGGCATTGGCCTTGACCACCGCCCAGACGCGCGCGTCGGGCGCGGCACGGCGGGCGGTTTCCAGGTTGTGGCGCAGCGCTTGGGTATGGATGGTGGCGTGTATGGGGCGTGGCATGGCAGGGGCAGAGAGAGGGGGTGCGAAGATTTTGACATTGGCCGCCGTGCTATAACCGCAGCACGTTTGGAGACCTACAACAATACCTGATGCATTAGCCACGCTAATGTGCCCTATCCCCCACCCATGAAACGCGGTTTTTACACCATCATGTCAGCGCAGTTTTTCAGCTCGCTGGCCGACAATGCTTTGTTTGTGGGTGCGGTGCAGTTGCTACGCAGTGCAGGCGCACCGGAATGGCAGCAAGCCGCCTTGGTCCCCATGTTTGCGTTGTTTTACGTGGTGTTGGCGCCTTTTGTCGGGGCGTTTGCGGATTCCATGCCCAAAGGCAAGGTGATGCTGATCAGCAACGGCATCAAGATTGTGGGCTGCCTGATGATGCTGTTTGGCACCCACCCGCTCATGTCCTACGCCATCGTGGGCCTGGGGGCGGCGGCCTATTCCCCGGCCAAGTACGGCATCCTCACCGAGCTGCTGCCCGCAAGCCAACTCGTCAAAGCCAACGGTTGGATCGAAGGGCTGACGATTTCCTCGATCATCCTGGGCGTGCTGCTGGGTGGCCAACTGGTCAGCCCCAGCATTTCCAGCGCGCTGCTGTCGTTCGACTTTCCTCTGATCGACACCAGCATTGACACCCCACCCGAAGCCGCGATCAGCGTGCTGATCTTTGTTTACCTGGCGGCGGCCTGGTTCAATACCCGCATACCGCTGACCGGCGCCAGCATGCGCGCCTTACCGAAGAACCTGCTCACGCTGTTGCCCGACTTCTGGAAATGCAATGCCAAGCTGTGGAAAGACCGGCTAGGCCAGATCTCGCTCAGCACCACCACGCTGTTTTGGGGCGTGAGCGGCAACCTGCGCTACATCGTGCTGGCTTGGGCATCGGCGGCGCTGGGCTACAGCGTGACCCAGGCCTCGGCCCTGGTAGGGGTGGTCGCCATTGGCACGGCGGCGGGAGCGGTAGCCGCCTCCCTGCGCATGCGGCTGGAGCACGCCACCAACGTGATGCCGCTGGGCATTGCCATGGGCTTGCTGATTTTGTTTCTGAACTTCATCACCAATGTCTGGGTGGCGGCCCCCTTCCTGATTTTGCTGGGCGGACTGGGTGGCTTTCTCGTCGTACCCATGAATGCGCTGCTGCAGCACCGCGGCCACAACCTGATGGGGGCTGGCCGCTCCATTGCCGTGCAGAACTTCAACGAGCAAGCCTGCATCCTGGGTCTGGGCGCTTTTTATAGCCTGTCTACGGGCATGGGCCTCTCGGCCTTCGGGGCTATCACCGTGTTTGGCGTGGTGGTCGCGGGCTTCATGTGGTGGATCAAGCGCTGGCATGCGCGCAACTGTCGCGACCATGCGGCGGTGCTGGAGCACCTGCTGGCCATTGCCCGCAACGACAACCTGCACGGTTAGGCGCGCAGGTCCGACGCAGGGCCACCGAGCTCGGACGACTCGGGCGCGGCGTACTCCACCCGGTCGCGCCCCAACTGCTTGGCGACATACAGCGCACGATCGGCAGCCGCATAAATACTGTCTACCGTGCCGCGCTGGCCACTGGCCAGTCCGCTGACACCAAAGCTGGCAGTCACCGGCACCGCCACATCGTCAATCACCAACGGCTGTGCGCGCAGCAACTGGCGCAGCTTCTCGGCCACTTCCATTGCGCCCTCGCGCGACGTGTCGGGCAACAACACGATGAACTCTTCGCCGCCCAGGCGTGCCACGGTGTCGGTAGCGCGAATGCCTCCGCGCAGCAGCGTTGCCACCTGCTTGAGCACAGCGTCGCCAACCGGGTGGCCATGCTGGTCATTGATTTTCTTGAAGAAATCCAGGTCCACCATGATGAGCTGGGTGTCACAGGGCGCGCGTGCCACACGCGCCAGCTCCATATTGGCCATGCGCATGAACTCGCGACGGTTGTACAGCCCGGTCAGCGTATCGTGGTCAGCCAGAAAGGCCAGCTCTTGCTGTTGCGCCATGAGTGCAGTGTTGCTGCGGCTCAGCTCGCGACGCAGCATCACCGCACGCGAATACTGGTTCCAGACCATGACAGAGGCCAGCAACGCCAACCCCGGAGCAATGAAGGCGATGATGTTCAGGCTGGGTGCGTGCAAGGGGTCAATGGGCGCCCGGCTGAGCAGGAAGGAAAACACCAGGTAGGCTCCCAAATACAGGGGTACCGAGATACCCGGACGCATCAAGCCGATTACGCCGAACATGATGCAAATCATCATGAAACTGGACGGACCAGCCCCCGCATTGGCCACCAAGTCTGCAATGGTGATGGCGGCGCCGAAGTAGAAGTAACCGGCAGCAATCACGATCTGCAGGCAGATGGCCCATGCACTGGCGCGACGGCTGCGCAGAAGGGTCATGTGCGCCAGCAGGCCAGTGACCAGCACGAATAGGCAGACCACCACGTGGGCCCACATGACGCTGCGGGCCCATACGGCCATCTCGGGGTGGTCCGGCGGCGCTGCATAGTTCAGCAGGAACAGCGCCAGCCCGGCATGCAGCGGGGCTGTCAACGCGGCGACCCAGCGGTAACGCCGCAACGACTCCAGCGTACCCTCCCCCTGGACCAGGTCGTACTCTTTTTGGGTGGACTGCATCCACTGCACGCTTCTGCGGTACCAGGCTGTGAGTTTCACCAAGGCTCCTCTTTGCAAAGAATCTTCCCAGCAAAATCCGACTCTTACAAGCGCTTTCTCACACCTGTTAAGGTGGTGCTCCCGACTTCTGCGAAGGACCCTTTTTATGGCCAGCGTGTATGACTTTGAAGCCCTACAAATCTCCGGCAAACCGGTCGCTCTGCGGCAGTTTGAGGGTAAGCCCCTGCTGATCGTGAACACCGCCAGCGCCTGCGGCTTCACGCCGCAGTTTGCGGGGCTGGAGGAGTTGCACAAGACCTATGGCGACAGGGGCCTGGTGGTGCTTGGCTTTCCCTGCAACCAGTTTGGTGCCCAGGACAAGGGCAGCAATGATGAGATCGCCGAGTTCTGCCAGCTCAACTACGGCGTGAGCTTTCCCATGATGGCCAAGATCGACGTGAACGGTGGCGACGCCCACCCGCTCTACCAGTGGCTGGTGAAGGAGGCCCCGGGCTTTCTGGGCACCAAGGCCATCAAATGGAATTTCACCAAGTTCCTGATTGGCAAGGACGGCCAGGTTCTCAAGCGCTACGCGCCTACGGACACGCCAGCGAGTCTGGCATCGGACATTGAAGCTGCGCTAGCGGATTGATAGCAGCCACCCCAGGAAAACCCGGGGTCTGTGGAGAGAATGCAACAGTGGCATTAGTCCTAATGGACCGCGCGTCGGTCGAAACTCCCGAAACTCAGCACATTTAGTTACAGTCCGGGAACTCGGGCCGTTCCGGCCCCGCGTTCATTGGGGTCTGGAAATGTTTTGTCACAGGCTGCTGCGGCTTGCGCGGTCAATTGCGAAATATGCGCTGCTTGCCAGCTTGGGGTTGGGTGTTTTTCAAACCGTCTACGCCCAGTCCGTGGCTGCAGGTCAAACTCTGTACCGGAGCGGCGTGGCATCCTACCCGGCGGCGTATCGGGTTTGTGCCAGTTGCCACTTTGGTACGGAGTACAGCGCAACACAAGGTGTTACTGCTCCAGGACACCCATCCGCTTCGCGCAATCCTGCATTCCTGAAATCGGCCTTGTCTCCCGGTGGTCTGATGGCCGCACAAGCTGGTGCGACTGCGGGCAATGTTCCTACTGACAGCGACATCATTTCCCTGTCTTTGTATATCGGTCAGTTTTTCAGACCGTCTTTTGCCACAACCACCAGTTCATTGAGCGTCGCGGCTGGAAGTTCTGCGACAGTGGATGTTTGGAGCTACTTGCACACAGGTTCATCGGGAGGCGCAGCGCAAGATTCTGCGGGTTTGGCGGCAAGCGCCTCCCACGGAACCGCGACCCCCAGCCAAGTCGCCGATGTGGCCAACATGGCCATGAAATACAACGTGCAGTACACGCCCACAGCCGGGTATATCGGAACAGACGCGGTCGTGGTGACTGCAACCAATGCCAGCGGCGCCTCTTCCAACAATCACACCATCAGTGTCACCGTAGTCGGGATTACCAGTGCGGGAACTGCAAGCGGAGCCACCGGCCAAGCGTTCGGCTACTCGATCACCAAAGTAGGTACTGCCAACGGCGCCAATCCCTACAGCGTAGTGGGTACCCTGCCGTCTGGCGTGAGTGTGGACACATCCAGCGGCGTAATTTCAGGCACACCAGCATCAACGGCCGCAGGAACATACCCAGTTACCGTACGGTTCAACGATCTCAATGTGGGGCTTGTCACCAAGAGCGTGACCATTTCTATCGATGGCATCACCAGCGCGAGCACGGCCAGTGCCACGCAGGGTTTGGCGATGACCACGTACCAAATCACGTCCTTTCTTAGCGCCAGTGCATTTGGCCTGGATGTCACCCCGCCTGGATTGAGCTTCAACACTGGCAACGGGCAGTTGACCGGCACTCCCACCAACAGTGGAACGTTCAACCTGACCGTGTCAGCAACCACGGTCTCTGGGACGCAACAGCGCGGGTTGACACTCACGGTGGCGTCTGCTGGCGTACCTGTGGTCTCTACAACACCTTCGCTTTCTGCATCCCCCACTCCCAACGTAGTCGGAACAGTGGGCACCGCGATCAGCAGCATTACGGTTGCGGGTACCAATCCCCCCCTCACAGCGGGTAGCTTTACGGCTTCCGGCCTACCCACCGGTTTGGCCATCAATGCGAGTACGGGGGTGATCTCCGGTACACCCACCGTCAGCGGCGACTACAGCGTGACTCTGGGTGTCAGTAATGCCAGTGGAGCGGGATCCCTGGTCGTCGTCATGCGCATCCATGCCACCGCGGCACCCGTGATCAGCAGCGGGGCGGCAGGCTCCGGCACCGTGGGGTCCGCTGGCACGGCTTACACCATCACCACAACGGGTACGAATGGTCCCATCACCAGCTATTCGGTTGTATCGGGCAGCCTGCCCGCAGGCCTGACGTTGAACACCAGCACGGGCGTGGTGTCGGGCACGCCCACGGCCAGTGGCGTATCCACGGTGACGCTGGGGGCAGTCAACTCAGGCGGAATGACAGGCTCCCTGGCGGTGACCTTCACCATCACACCCAATGCAGTACCGGTGATCAGTAGCCCCAGCAATGGAACGACCACGGCGTTGGCGTTGGGCGCAGCCATGAGCCCCATCACCATCACGGCTAGCAACCCGCCACTGACCGCATTTGCGTTGGCCAGCGGGACTCTGCCTGCTGGCGTGTCCCTAAACACCACTACCGGCGTAATCTCTGGCACGCCCACCACACCTTCAGCCAGCAGCGCTGTCACGCTCACTGCCACCAATGCGGCGGGAACCAGCGCCGCCATTACCGTCAATTTTTCAGTGGGTGTACCCTCCCCCGCAGCCTGTACCCTGACGACGACGGCCAACACCGCCGCAACGCTGAACCTCAAAAATTGCATGTTCCCGGCACTGAGCCCGACCGGTATGTCGGCCTCCATGCAGCCGGCCCATGGCACGCTGTCCATCAGCGGCGTCACCGCGACGTATACCCCGGCGGCCAACTTCTTCGGCACCGACTCGTTCTCTGCTATTGCACACTTCAGCGGGGGTGCCACGTCCACCGCCGGTATCGTGACCGTGACCGTAACTGGTCGCCCCGACCCCACCAAGGACGCGGCAGTCGTCGGCACGGTCACAGCACAGACCGAGGCAGCCCTGCGCTTCTCACGCACCCAGATTGCCAACTATGGCCGTCACCTGGAAGGCTTGCGTGGCCGCGGCATCGGCTTTGGAAGCGCCCCGCCCGCAGCACGGTTTGGTGAAGCCACAGTGGCCACTCCCTCAGCCGCTCGAGCCAGCGCCCAGCTCAACAGCCTGGGCACCAACAGCGCCACCCAGTTACCGGTGGGCACTGCGCCGGCCTCCCTGCCTGTGTCGTCCGCCGTTAGCCAAGTGGCCAATGACACCGGCCTGAGCCAGAACCCGCTCTACGGGCTGGTTACGGGGCTGGTGCAGAACCAGTCTGTCGATCTGGGGCGCATGTCTGCAAGCCTGGGCGGCAATAGCAATACCGGCGCCACCGCCTTGCCTGGCCCCAAGGTCTGGGTAGAGGGCGTGGTGAGCTTTGGCGCACGTGACGCCAGCGGCGGCATGAGTGGCTCGGACTTCAGCTCCAGTGGCGTCAGCATGGGTGTGGACCTGGCCTGGGACGACAAGCTCACCGTGGGCATGGGTGTGGGCTACGCCCAGGACACGACCAACATTGGCACCGATGGCACGCGCAACGATTCCCGCGGCTATTCGCTGGCAGTCTACGCCAGCCGCCAGGTTGGTACCAAGGGTTTCCTGGAAGGCATGCTGGGCGTGGGCTCGGTGGACTTTGATTCGAAACGCTATGTGACAGCGGCCAGCGCTTTTGCCAATGCCAACCGCAAGGGTTACCAGCTGTTTGGTTCGGTGGGTGGTGGACTGGAGTTCCGCGACAAAGCCAACATGGTCTCACCCTACGGCCGGTTGGATTTCTCGATGGACCAGCTCAACGAGGCGACCGAAAGCGGTGCAGGCGCCTTTGCTCTGAACTACTACACCCAGACCAATACCGCGCTGCAGGGCGTGCTGGGCCTGCGTGGTGAAAGCATCCACTCCACTCCGTTTGGTTGGGCGATTCCTCGGGCCCGCGTGGAGGTACGCCAAGATCTGCAGAACAAGAGCGAAGCCGCCATTTCCTATGCCGACCAGATTGGTGGCACACGCTACTCCATCTCCCCCTCCGGCAGCCTGCAAAGTGCACTGGTGTTCGGCATTGGAAGCGAGTTCCTGTTCCGCGATGGCTGGGCCTTTGGCGTGGACTACCAGCTGACCCAGGTGTCGGCCCAGGAGTCGAGCTACGCGCTGCGGCTCAAGCTGATCAAGGAGCTGGGTGCCAAGGGTCTGCCCAACCTGCTGCAGGGTGTCGAACTGGACTTCAACGACGACAACGAAATCCAGGTGGATGCGGGTTACACATGGGATGACAACATTACCCGCTCCAAAGTGTCTTCCGATATCCGCGGGGACAGCATCTACACCTTCAATGCAGGGCAGACCCGGGCAATTTCCCTCAGCGGCACCAGCCGGCTGCTACTCACCGGCAGCGTGGGCGGCGAACGTTTCCAGACCTACAACGGGCTGAGCAATATCAACCTGACTGGCGAGGCCGTGTACCAGTACCGGGCGTCTTCCGAGTTTGATGAGCCCACCTTCGGGCTGTTTGGCCGCGTCACGGCGCTCAAACACCAATCCACCCTGCGCGATGGCTACCGCTACTCGGTGGGTGCATCGGTGATGAAACCGCTCACCGACCGCATCAACCTGTTCAGCGCGCTGGGCTACAACGGCCGCAGCGCCAACAGCACGGTGTTCCAAACGGCAGACACCTCCCTGCGCATGAACCTCGACTATGCGCTGCGCGGCAACGCGACGCTGTATCTGGGCGCCGAATACCGCGATGGTGACATCGTGTCCACTGGCCGCTCGTCGCTGGAAAACGTTACCGTGGCCAAGGTTCTGGTCCAGGACGATGCCTATGCAGGAGGACAGTTCTTCAGCTACCGCTTTGGTGGCACCACGGTGCTGACCACGCTGGGCTACAACCTGGGTCTGGGGGCACGCGATTCCATTGATATTGCCTGGCGCCGTGTTGAATCCACCCCTGGCATGCGGCCCGCATGGGCCACCTCGCCGAGCAGCTACATCACCAACCAGCTGTCGGCCAGCTACCTGATGCGGTTCTGAGGAAGCGCCCGCCATGAAACTCTCTTCCTTTGCAACAACGGTTGTTCTTGCGGCCATGCTGGCCTTGTTGTCCGCTTGCGGCGGTGGTGGCGGAGGCGGAAGCAGCAGCTCCAGCACCACGTCCACCGAAGGGCCCGCGGGGCCCAACAGTTTCTTGCTTTTTCCGAACCCGCAGAAGCTGGACGACGGCAGCCTGGAAGTCAACTCTACAGCCTACGCCACGGGGTATTACCAGGCGATCGACCCTTCCAACGAACGGACCACGCTGACGGACTTCAAAAGCAAAAACCAGTTCGGCACGGGTGGCAATGAGGTGAGCATCGTCATCGGCGACCAACGCGATCTGGGGTACGGCCGCAAGATGACCGGCCGCACAAATGCGGATGGCAGCATTGCCTTCGTCGTCGAAAACTATCTGGTGGGCGGGTACGGCGCCTACACCTCGCTCAACGTGGAGGCCGCTGTCCGGAGTGAGGCACGCTGGCACATCGGTACGAATGGCATCGAGTTCAGCCCAGGTCCATCGGGAGGCACCCGATTCGTCAAGTTCTATACCTTCGACCCCGTTTCCGGGCAACGGCTGAACGTGGCCAATCTGGACGGCCGAGGAACCAAGGCCATGCCCACGGTCTGCATCAGTTGCCATGGAGGTCGCGGTGATCCGCTGACACCCACAGGCTTGTTCCCGAAACTAATGAACTCGGTGTCCGGTGTGCGCGGGGACATTGGCGCACAAACCCATCCGTTTGAACCGGCGTCTTTTGATTTCTCCACCATCGGCGGCTACACGCGCTCCGTTCTGGAAGCGAATATCAAAGAGCTGAACAAAATGGTGTTGTGCACCTACCCCATACCCGCCAGTGAAACGTCCGGAACCTTCGACGGATGCAGGCGCGCAGCGACCCAAAATGAGTACCAGGGCACCGCAGCTGCACACATCAAACACATGTATGGCGGCAACAATCTGCCCAATGCCACGAGTGAGACCACCAACACGTACATGCCTGGCGACTGGCAGAGCCTGGGGCGTGGCACGCTGTACTCCACCACCGTCACCGAATCGTGCCGTGTGTGCCACAGCCTGCGGGGTACGGGCAACCAGTCGGACATCGACTTTGAGTCGTTCACCAAATTTGACAGTTTTGCCGACCGCATCAAGGCCCATGTCATTGACCGCGGCAATATGCCCCTGGCCAAACTGGTCTACGACAAGTTCTGGACTACCAGCGCCATGAACGCAGAGATGGCAACCTATCTGTCGGGCACGACGTACAGCGCCGATGCCAGCAAGCAGCCGGGCCGACCTGTGGCAGACCCTGGACCGGACCGTGTGGTGAAAACACTCACGCCGACCTTGTCCGCGGCCATGAGCCTGTATTCCAGCACCTACCAGTGGTCCATCGTGACCGACCCGGTAGGAACCGCCACCCTGAGCAACGCCACCTCGGCCAGTGCCACACTCAACACCACCGCCAACGGCACCTACGTTGTGCAATTGATCACAGGCAACGGCAGCACCAGCAGCACCGCAAAAACATTGACGGTGGTGGTCAATACCGCGTTGGCAGACCCCACCTTGCTGCGTTTCACTGACATCAAAGCCATTCTGCAAACCGGCGGCCAAGTGGCGGGTCAATGCACCCAATGCCACAAGTCTGGCGGTAATGGCACCGTGACGCCACCCATTTGGTACACCGATATCGACCGAAACGGCGTGAACGGCGTGGAGGCCACCAACGACAAGTCGACGGACGACAACCACTGGTTCTACAAAGAGCTGCGCGGACGCATCAACTTCACGGATATCGCAGCCAGCCCCCTGCTACGCAAACCCTCGGGCAATCACCACAACGGTGGTCTTGTCGGCGGGGCCGGCGGTGGCTTCGACACCAGTCTCACGCCTGGTGCCGCGGGCCGCAGCCAATACGACACCATCCTCAACTGGATTCTGAATGGCGCGCCCGAGTGATCAGTAGCTGCGGCGGGGACCGCTGTACGAATCCTTGGAGAACACAAAGGGAGTTCTGCGCCCCACCAGGGTTTCGATCAGGGCGAGTTCCTGGTCCGTGTGGTTCACAAACGGGGCATTGCGGATGTTTTTGCCGGTGCCACCGTCCTTGACGATGTAGAGCGGGCGGTCGTGGTGGGAGGCCACCACCTGTTCACGGCTCTCGGGGTCGTCATTGGCCTGCACTTCGGTGGAGCCGTAGCAAGTGCAGAAGTAGGTTTGCTCGGGGTCGGCTTCGACATAAAAACCGGTACCGCGGATGCCGATGGTGGAGGTGGACGTGGTCACGCGCATGGGCGAGTTGCGTGACACGGAGAGCAGCTTGCCGGTGACCATGCGCAGGCCCCCAATGATGTAGCCCGTGACCGACATGTCTGCGGGCGCTTCGGGGGGCGCCTCAATCACCAGCTTGCTGTCGCCACGCAAAATCATCGAGTGGGTGTTCACGACAAAGATGGCTTCGCTGTTCTTGCCAGTTTGCAAGGTGTCGCCCGGTTTGATGGGCGTGCTCAGCGTGGCGGGTTTGTCATTGACCTTCACGTCCCCCGAGATGCCGTAGATGGACTGGCCCGGTGGCAGCTTGCTGGGCTTGGTTCCGAAAATGCTGAAACCCTGGGCTTGGGCCTGGGTGAAAGCGCCACCAAACACGCCAGCGGCCAGCGCCTGGATCAGCCATTGGCGGCGTGGATCGTCAATTTCGTCGGATGAATACATGGGCTCCCCTCAACTCGGTGTGACAACCCCGAGATTATGCGGCGAATGCCCCCAATCGGGCCACCAATGCAGCGTCCAGTACCTCCACCCAGTGCCGCACCGGAGTGTCAGTGCCGCTCTGCAAGTGGGTGATGCAGCCGATGTTGGCACTGATGATGACCTCGTCGGCCTGCGGCTGCAGGTTGTGCAGCTTGCGGTCACGCAGCGCGTAAGCCAGCTCCGGCTGCAGCACCGAGTAGGTGCCGGCGGAGCCACAACACAGGTGCGCCTCGTTGGCGGCCACGCGTATGGAAAAGCCCAGTGCGGTCAGGTGCGTCTCCACATCACCCTTAAGCTTTTGGCCGTGCTGCAGCGTGCAGGGTGCGTGGAACACCAGGGCAGGCTGGCCTGCAGGGCTCCTGGCATCCAACCGTTTGCGCAAGACGGGCAGCAGGCTGGGCAGCAGCTCGCTGAGGTCTTGCGTGAGTGCGCTGATGCGCGCGGCCTTGGCCGCGTACAGCGGGTCATCGCGCAGGATGTGGCCGTACTCCTTAACGGTGACGCCGCAGCCCGAGGCATTCATGACCAGCGCCTCCACACCCTGCTCCACGTAAGGCCACCAGGCATCGATGTTGGCACGCATCTGGGCCATGCCGCCGTCCTGGTCATTCAGGTGAAACTTCACGGCGCCGCAGCAGCCGGCCTCAGGCGCCAAAAGCACCTGCACACCGGCAGCGTCGAGCACGCGCGCCGTGGCCGTGTTGATGTTGGGCGCCATCGCAGGCTGCACGCAGCCGGCCAGCATGAGCATCTGGCGCGCATGGCCGCGTGTGGGCCAGGCGCCAGCCGGCTGCGATGCGGGCACCTTGTTCTTGAGCGCCTGCGGCAGCAGCGGGCGCACCCACTGCCCCAGCTTCATGGCGGGCGCGAAAAGGGGCGAAGGCAGGCCCTCTTTGAGCGCCCAGCGCACCGCTTTTTCACCCAGGGGCCGCGGCACCTTGGCGTCCACCAGCTTGCGGCCTATGTCGACCAGGTGGCCGTAGTCCACTCCGCTGGGGCAGGTGGTCTCACAGTTGCGGCAGGTCAGGCAGCGGTCCAGGTGCAACTGGGTCGCGCGGGTCGGTGTTTGCCCCTCCAGCACCTGCTTCATCAGGTAAATGCGTCCGCGCGGGCCGTCCAGTTCATCGCCGAGCAGCTGGTAGGTGGGGCAGGTGGCGGTGCAGAAACCGCAGTGCACGCACTTGCGCAGGATGGCCTCGGCGGCCTGGCCGTCGGCGGTGTGTTGGTATTCGGGGGCGAGGTGGGTTTGCATGGCGCGACGTGGTGCCTAGAGATCGGCGCAAAGGCGCCCCGGGTTGAACAAGCCCAACGGATCAAACGCAGCCTTGAGTCGGCGGGTGATGGCGTCCTTGGCAGCATCCTTGGTAGCAAACTGACAGCCAGCCCCCGTGGAGTCTGCTTGGGAAGCTACAAAAACAGTAGCATTTCCCGAAGCTTGGCGGGCCGCGACCTGCAGCTGGGCTCCCGCCTGCAGCGGCGCCCAAAGCCAGCGCAAGCCACCGTGCCACTCCACCAGTTGCGCCCAAGGCAAGTCCAGCACCGGAGCCGTGGGCGCCACCGACAGACGCCACAACACCAGGTCCGGCGCAGGGGGCGTAAAGAACGGCAGGCGCTGGTCACGGCACAGCAGCCAGTCGGCGGCAGCCTGGGCCGCGTCCATGCGCTGCCCAGGCGCTTCGTCCAGCATCTTCCGGCAGGCCGCTTCCACCGCCGCCATGGCGCCGCGCAGACGCACAAACAGCAGGTCTTGCCTACCGCCGGGCGCCGTGTCGTCATGCACCCAGCAGCTGGCATTCAGCGGCAGGGGCTGGCCGCCCCAGCGGTGCAGTTGCTCCAGCGCCGTGGCCTGATCCAGGCCAAACACCAGCGTGGCCTCGGCCGGGGCCATCGGCAGCACCTTGAGCGACACCTGCGTGAGCACGCCCAGTGTGCCCATGGCGCCCACCATGAGGCGAGAAACGTCGTAGCCCGCCACATTCTTCATGACCTGGCCGCCAAAGGTGAGGTGCTCGCCACGGCCGTTGATGCATTCCAGGCCCAGCACAAAGTCGCGCACGCTACCCACACTGGCACGCGCTGGGCCAGCCAGGCCGCTGGCCACCAAACCGCCGACGGTGGCGGGCGACGGCGTGCCGGCACCGCTGGACCACACGAAATGCGGAGGCTCGAACGGCAGGCATTGGCCCTTTTCGGCCAACGCGGCTTCCAGCTCGGCCAGCGGGGTGCCCGCGGCCACGGTGACCACCAGTTCGCTGGGCGCGTAGTCCACGATGCCCCTGTGGCCCCGTGTGTCCAGCAGTTGCGCGGGCTGGATGGTGCCCACAAAGTCTTTGCTGCCACCTCCACGGATCTGCAGCGGCGTGCGCTCGGCCACGGCCGTGCGGACCTGGTCCAGCAAATGGGCAAGAGCGGGGGTATCGGGCATGGCGCCGATGGTAAAGCGCTGCCTTCTGCCCCGGTGTGAATTTTTTGGTGCCTGCACCACCAAAAAATTGGTGGTGCAGGACACGGGACTCAGTCGACGAAGAAGTTGACCGGCAGGCCCGGCACTTCCACCCGCATCGAGAACACCGCGCCAGACAGCGGCATGGCTGCCAACTCGGCCGCACTGCGGCCATGGCGCGCAGTCGTCACGTACAGGGTCTTGAGGTCTTCACCCCCAAAGCAGGGCATGGTGGGACACTGGGCGGGCACAGGGATCTCGGCCAGCAACGTGCCATTGGGCGCGAACTTGCAGATGCGTCGGCCTTCGAACATAGCCGCGTAGTAGTTGCCCTGCACGTCCACCGCCGCGCCATCGGGACGGCCTGCGTATGCGGTGGTCTCAAAGGTCCACCCGGCAGGCTTGGGAGCGCACTGCTGAAAGTTACGCTGTTCGTCCAGGGTGTTGGTCTCCAGGTCATAGTCCCAAGCGTGCACCACATGGTTGGGCGTATCGGACCAGTAAATGGTCTGGTTGTCCGGGCTCCAGGCCAAGCCGTTGCCCGTGAGGGCCCCGGCTGCGTGCTGCACCACCTCGGGCACGCCACGGCGGCAGTCAATGGAGAACAGCGCCGCCGCACGGCGAGCCTTGGGTTCGTCAATCGTGCCAACCCAAAAACGACCCAGCGCGTCGCACTTGCCATCGTTGGCCCGTACCACGGCCGTGTCATAGGGCAGGGTCACAATGGGTTCGAGCGCCCCACCCCACTCCCGCGCACGGAACACGCCGTGGCGCAGCGCGATGACGAGCCCGCCGCGGGCGGCGGGCGCAATGCAACCGGGCTCAGTGGGCATGTCCCACGCCTGCACACTGCCCATGTAAACGTTGGCCCGCAGAAGCTTTTTGCCGGGAATGTCCACCCAGTAGAGCTGCTGCTCAGTGGGGTGCCAGAACGGCGATTCGCCGAGTTCGAAAGTGTCTTGGCTCAGGGGTTGCCAGCTCATAGCGCGCGCTCCACGTCGATGCGCATTTCGCAGGAATAGGTCTGGCCCGGCTGCAGCACCACCACGCCCAGGTCGCCCCCAGCAGTGCCAGTCTGGGCCATCAGGTTCAGCGCGTTGTTCACATGGCTGACCGGCTCCACGGCAATGTTGTCGCGCTGCGGGTTGGTATAGACCACCAGATGCCTCAGTGCCGACGACACCTGCACACGCAGCACGCTGTCGCGCAGGGTCAGCACGCCGCCCCAGCCGTCAAAGCAATGGTCCACCGTGAGCGACTCCAGCGTTTGGTGCAGGCCGGGGTGGGCCACACGGTGGGTAGGCAATTTGTCGGAGCCCATTTCCCAGCGGCCTGTGGCCGAGAACTGCACCTCGGTACCTGGGCGCTTGGGGAAGTAGGGGTGCCAGCCCAGGCCCACTGGTGCTGCCACGGGCGACTGGTTGGTGATGGACAACGTCATCTCCAGCGCGCCCGCCTCCAGCTTGAAAGCTTGGGAACAGTCAAAGTCAAACGGCCAGGACGCGTCGGCCTTGTGCTCAAACGACAGCAAGGCGAACTGCTCTGTGGACTCGAGAACCGCCCAGGGCCGCTGCCAGGCCACCCCGTGGATGGCGTGGGGCTCGGGCTCGAAGTTCTTGACCAAGGGGTGACTGGTGCCGGCCCATTGCAGCTGGCCGTGGCCAATGCGGTTGGAAAACGGGACCAACGGGTAGCTGGCCGACTGGCGCACGGTCTGCATCTGGTCGCCGGGCAACGAGCTCAGCACAGGTTCCGTGCCCAGCCACAGACCGGCAATGCTGCCGCCCAATTCAGGTTTGATGTCGCACAGCAGGTCGCCGTTGCGCAAGGTGAGTGTGGAATTCATGGCGGCATTGTGCACCGGCAGATCCCAAAAAAATGGCCCAGCGGGACCGAAATCCTGCTGGGCCGAAGTCTCAAGAAGAATTGAAACTGGCTCGTAACCGAATCCTGAGGATTAGCGGCTGTAAGCGGTCTCGCCGTGGGACGTGATGTCCAGGCCTTCGCGTTCGTCTTCTTCGCTGACACGCAGACCGATGGTCAGGTCCACCAGCTTGAAGGCGATCACAGACACGATACCGGACCACACGATGGTGATCAGCACAGCCTTGGCTTGGATCCACACTTGCGAAGCGATGGAGTAGTCAGCGGCAGTGATGCCAGTCGCTGTCACCCAGTCAGCCACGAAACCGGGGCCACCCAGGGAAGGCGAGTTGAACACGCCAGTCAACAACGCACCCAGAATACCGCCCACGCCGTGCACGCCGAACACGTCCAGTGTGTCGTCAGCGCCCAGCAGTTTCTTCAGACCCGTCACACCCCACAGGCAGACGAAGCCAGCCAGCAGACCGATGATCAACGCGCCACCGATACCGACGTTACCGGCAGCAGGTGTGATGGCAACCAAACCAGCCACGGCACCGGAAGCGGCACCGAGCATGGAGGCCTTGCCTTTGTGCAGGGCTTCACCCAAGGACCAAGACAACACGGCAGCAGCGGTAGCGACAAAGGTGTTGATGAAGGCCAGGGCAGCGAAGCCGTTGGCTTCCAGAGCGGAGCCGGCGTTGAAGCCGAACCAGCCCACCCACAGCAGGGATGCGCCAACCATGGTCAATGTCAGGCTGTGAGGGGCCATGGCTTCCTTGCCGTAGCCAATGCGCTTGCCCACCATGAATGCGCCCACCAGACCAGCCACAGCAGCGTTGATGTGCACCACGGTACCGCCGGCAAAGTCCAGCGCGCCGGATTGCCAGATGTAGCCTGCAGTGGCGTTGACCTTGTCCACCACGTCTTTGCTGGTGTAGGCATCAGGGCCGGCCCAGAACCACACCATGTGGGCAATGGGAGCGTAGGAGAAGGTGAACCACAGCACCATGAACAACAGCACGGCGGAGAACTTGATGCGTTCTGCGAATGCGCCGACGATCAGGCAGCAGGTGATACCGGCGAACGTGGCCTGGAAGGCGGCAAACACGATTTCAGGAATCACGACGCCCTTGCTGAAGGTAGCAGCGTTGGCAAAGGTGCCGGCCGCGTTGTCCCAGATGCCCTTCATGAACAGGCGATCCAGTCCACCAAAGTAGGCGGTACCTTCGGTGAAGGCCAGGCTGTAGCCGTAGATGAACCACAGCACCACGATCAGCGAGAACGTGACCATGACCTGCATCAGCACGGACAGCATGTTCTTGCTGCGCACCAGGCCGCCGTAGAACAGGGCCAGACCAGGAACTGTCATCAAGATCACCAGCAGTGTGGAGACCATCATCCAGGAGGTGTCGCCCTTGTTGGGCACGGGTGCAGGTGCAGCCTCTGCAGCAGCAGGAGCGGCGGCGGGTGCCGCAGCAGGAGCTGCAGCAGCGTCAGCAGGTTTGGCTTCTGCAGCAGGTGCAGCAGCAACGGGTGCGTCGGCGGGTTTGGCGTCTTCGGCCAGGGCGAACGACCCGGCTGTCAGCAGGCTCAGGCCCAAGGCCAGGGAAGCAAGCAGTTTTTTCATGTTATTGGCTCTCTTTCGGGTTACAGCGCTTCTTTGCCGGTTTCGCCGGTACGAATGCGCACGACCTGTTCCAGGTTGTAGACAAAAATCTTGCCGTCGCCGATCTTGCCGGTGCGGGCAGCACCTTCGATGGCTTCGATCACGCGGTCCACCAAAGCGTCGTCAATCGCCGCTTCGATCTTCACCTTGGGCAGAAAGTCCACCACGTATTCCGCACCGCGGTACAGCTCTGTGTGGCCTTTTTGACGTCCGAAGCCTTTGACTTCGGTGACGGTAATACCTTGCACACCAATGCCAGACAAGGCTTCTCGCACCTCATCGAGCTTGAACGGTTTAATGATGGCCGTTACGAGTTTCATGTGTTCACCTCAGCTTGATAACAGTTGAATACAGACACCGGGTCTGGCTGGTCTGCTTCTCCACGGGTCTGGAGATAAGACCCCTAAAGCAGAAGCCATGCCAAGTTAAAAGCCCCTCTATTTCACAAGGCCACGCCCCAAGCAGCGCGGACTGGAGTAACATACCTGTACATAAATACAGCATGCACTTAACTGGTGCAATCTGTGCGCATGCACTGCCTTGCAGCGCACCGTTTTGGGAGCATAGGGCCATGAGCTTGTCTTTGGTGCAGAGTCGCGCTCTGCTGGGGCTGGAAGCAGCCAAGGTCACCGTCGAAGTGCATCTGGCCAACGGTCTGCCCAGCTTCAGCCTGGTCGGTCTGGCCGATGTGGAGGTGAAAGAGGCCCGCGAACGGGTGCGCTGCGCCATCCAGAACAGCGGCCTGGAATTTCCCCATAACAAGAGAATCACCGTCAATTTGGCCCCGGCCGACCTGCCCAAGGACTCTGGACGGCTGGATTTGCCCATTGCGCTAGGAATTTTGGCGGCCAGTGGGCAAATCGACGGGACCGCGTTGGCGCAGTACGAGTTTGCCGGGGAACTGTCGTTGTCCGGCGCCTTGCGCCCGGTACGCGGCGCCTTGGCCATGGCGCTGGCGCTGCGCACCGCCCAGGTCAGCACCCGTTTGGTGCTTCCGCCCGACAGCGCCGAAGAGGCGGCGCTGGTACCAGACTCCCATGTGGTGCGGGCGCGTCACCTGCTGAATGTGGTGCGTCACTTTGCGTTGCCTGCCCCCGCGGGCTCTGCGGAGCTAACCCCCGAACCGGAGGACCCGGACGGATGGGTCCGCGTGCTTGGCACCCCGCCGGGCTTGCGCCTGCGCGACGCTGATATGGCGGATGTGAAGGGCCAGGCCGCTGCGAAGCGCGCACTGGAAATTGCGGCGGCAGGCGGACACTCACTTCTATTAGTGGGACCACCAGGGTCCGGCAAGTCCATGCTGGCACAACGCTTTGCGGGCCTGCTACCGGACATGAGCACCGACGAAGCGCTGCAAAGCGCCGCCATTGGCAGCCTGTGCGGCCGCTTTGATTTGCAGCGCTGGGGCTTGCGCCCCACGTGCAGCCCTCACCACACGGCAAGTGCCGTGGCTCTGGTAGGAGGGGTGGCAATGGCCAGATTGTTTGAGAACTTTCACGCTTTATGAGAAAGTAGCGCGGTAAATAAGAACTTAGCGCTATGACAAAGAATCAGGGACGAGTAGTAATTGATGAATTAGCCAACCTACTAAATACTAGGGAAAGGTGGCGGATTGACTGGTTGGGCGACGTGTTCCCGCAAGGGCCACATAACGCTCAACACATGATCGATGTGTTTTTGAGCCCTCTCTACCCCAATGTTGAGGGCATCTTGGTTGCGCCGAATGCAGCCGATGTCGCGCGGCAAATCAGGGTACCTCTAGGGGTTGGGTACTTACCCCTCCTGTACAAGGGCGCCATTTTCCATGGCGGCAAGCGCGTCCCATTGCGCCCAAATCGGGTGGATCTGCGGCGACTCAAGATCGCGCCAGCCCACAGCACATTGCTGGGGCTTCAAGACAACATCCCCCGCTTTTTTGGGAACCAGCAAGATCAATGGCCGATCCTCCGCTCTGAATACACACTGGGACGGCTGGCATGGTCTCAAAGGAATCCATCAAAAATTCTAGCGATTTCGGATATCAACCAGGTGGATCCGTACTACGTGATGATTCCCTGCGTCGAAATCGCCCGTTTCTTCTTCTGCCCTTCAAGCGTGCTGGCACGAAGTGCTTTCTCACATGGATGGGACGACCTCATCTGGGAACCCAAGTGCGACACAACAAAATTACCCCATGAAATAACGGTGGGAACGCAAACTGTGCTTGGGCTCAAAGTTACCGACGCACGACACCTTGCTTACAAATTGATCAGTGACCGGACGCAGGATGCACTCAACGCTATTCAGCGCTCGGTTCAGTCAACCTCCCAGAACCGTCGATCCAAGGAGCCCCTGACGTGCGTCTTCCCCTTCGATGACGACACCGAAATTCAGGCCGAAGTAGTTGCTATCCCAACTGGTACGTCCTTGAAAGAGCGGTACTTTGTGACACGGCTACTGAAATGCCGCCGTCCCCTACCGTTTGACATCTGTTATGCATATCCCATGATGCACCCAGGACAGGGAGAGAATAAAGACGATAAAGACTTAAAGCCTATGTCCGTTGGAGGCAAGCCTCAAACGAGCACTGAACAAAAAGGCGACCCCAAAACACAAATCGTCGCATCAAACTCGAAGGACCTCAAAAATGAGGGCAAGCTCAGTGACGGACAAGGGGCGCCAGCCAAGTGGATTCAAGAAGTGGTTATCGCGTCAGAAGAAGATCGGTTTGACGGTCTGTCTCAAATCACAGCAACGCTGGCCCCCAAAGCCCGGCAAGAGTACAAAAACAGCGGGGAGAAGAAAAAAGTCATCCTTATCAAAGCCAACGGCATGTCTACGGGCACGCCCAAAGGCTCCAGGCCTATCATCTCCGCCAACATTGACACTGACGCAGTAGAGAAGAGCTCGGACCCCACCATCAAGCTGCTCCTGGCAGCAGTGCCATTCCTGCCGGAGCTTGGGTTTACAGCAATGCCACTACCCGTCATCGGCTTGGCCGCTTATGACACAGAACCGAGAACGGAACGTGCATGGGTCAACATCAGTACTGGTGACTCCGCCGACGGAAAGCCTGCCTTCCGGAGCCGACTCATGGTGGCCATTCACATCGAGCTCCCAGGCGTCCACTGCATCGTGGCTGACATTGAACGAAAAATGGGCAAGAAGAGCACGCAGCCGTTTGGACTCGCCGCCTTCTATCTGAGCCCCGATGCAGACATAGAAAACTTCTTGGGTGACCTTGCAACAGCGGTTGTGCAGCGCAAAGGTTGGCCGGTTTTTGATGTTCGCAAGAAAGTCTTCAAACTCAACCAAGAGACCAGAGTTGCAGGGCTGCGGGGCCATCACAAGAAGGTGAATGATGGACAAAAGATGGCTCAAAAAATAAAGAGTCGCTTTCTGAGTGCGTATTCCGATTGACTCCCTCCAAAGATGCATCAGAACTCGGTGCTATTCAACTATGGCGCAGGGGTATGACAATCCGATCCACTTGCTAAAGTAGCTACTAAACATCTAGTAGCTACTTCATGGATATCGAATCTATCCCCACTGACAACCCCGATGCCCGCTGGTCAGGGCCCGTGGGAGATGTGCTGGTTGAAATCAAGCGCAGCAGCAATGCGAGTGATGTCCGTGATGCCCTCATCGGGCTGGCTTATGCCTTGCCGCTAGCAGTCAGGCACTGTGCCTTCTGGGGCGTTCACGACTGACACCTCAGCGACTGCTGGAAGAGGTAAAGCAGTTTCGCAGCATCGTCCGATCGGACTTGGCCAACATCGGGCCTTCTCGTCTGTACAACTGGTTCCATTTAAATCCTCCGTTTCAGTAACTACTGACTTTTCTCATTTGGGGCTAAACGCTCACTGCTTTCACCGCCTGCAATGACCCAGTGGACGCCTTTCCATGGCTGGCAGGAGAACTGCGCTCAGTAGTAGCTCCATGCTCAGAAAGCGCACCGCCGCTGGCGTGTGCTGCAGCTTTGGGATGTCCCGATCGGCTTCTAGCTGGTTTGCGTGGAACAGGGTGTGCGCTGGCGACTGGCGCAATGTTCCAACTACAGCCCATGAGGCTGTTTTGTCTGTACGTTCCTAGCGTTTCCTCACTCGATATAACTGTCCCTGTAGCAGCCATTTTTCTCGAAACCACCTATAACCTATTAAAAAACGCTCCCATAGAGTCATATTTTCAGCACTTTTCGGCCTTTCGAGACACTTTTGTCCTCTTGAAAGCACTTTTCTACACTTTTCCTGATTGATTCTCCTAAAATGCTCTCTTAGGAGCAATCATGTTTCTCATAGATCCCCGCTCAATCGATCAACTTGGCCCGAGTCTCATGGCAGCACGCAAGGAGCAAAAGCTCTCTCGCGAGGCGCTGAGTGCTGTCAGCGGTCTGAGCGTGTCTTTCATTCGGGACGCCGAGGGCAACGCGGGCAGATGCACGCTGGTGAACATCGTGCAGCTGATCAGCAGCATGGGCCTGCAGGTCCAGATCCAGGGTCTTTCATCACCCGACTCCGCTACGGCCATGGACATCGCTACGCGGGTACTCACCGAGCCCAGCAGTCTTGGGCACACCATTAAAGCCTCTGATATTGCAAAAAAAGGGCTTCCCCGCATGCCACCGGGCACGTCGAAATGAACAGACTTCGCGTGTGGGCCAACCTACGGCCTTTGGGCTGGCTTGGACAAATCGACGGCAAGGTGACATTCGCATATGACGAGCAATGGCTGAGCCAGGATGGCGCTTACGAACTGTCTCCATGGCTTCCGCTGACGGCCGCCGAGTTCAATGGCGATGAGGTGTTGAAGTTTTTTTCCAACTTGCTGCCTGAGGGCATGGTGCTGGACGACGTTCTCAATGCCCTTGGCTTGCGTCGTGGCGCACAGATGCCCATCCTGGAGAAGATCGGTCGCGAACTGGCCGGCGTGCTGTCGCTGCTGCCCGAGGACGAGAGGCCGCAAGGCATCCAGGACTATGAACCCATCACCTACGAGGCGATGAGCCAGCGCATTTCCAAGCGAGCTGAGGAGCCCTTGCTTCTGGCCGGTGGCCAGCAGCGCATGTCGATCGCCGGCGCCCAGGACAAGCTGGGCATTCGTTTCAACCGTAAAACCCTTCAGATGAGTGATTGCAAGCAGTCCTCTCCGTCCACGCACATCCTCAAGCCAGACAACCGCCAGGAGCGCTATCGCCCTACCGTGATCAACGAATACGCCTGCATGAAGCTGGCCAGGGAGTTGAAACTGCCAGTGCCCGACGTGTGGATGCTACGCGTGCCTGAACCGGTCTATGTGGTGGAGCGCTACGACCGGAGGGTGTTTGCCGGCAATATCGTGCAGCTGCACCAGATCGACGGGTGCCAGTTGCTGAATGTCTCCCAGGAATGGAAGTACCAGTCCGATGCGCAGCTGGTTAGTCTGAGGCAACTTGCACAGGCCTTTCGCGCCTGCCGTGTTGATGCCGCTGGCCGCCTGCAGTTTGCCAGATGGGTCATGTTCAACTACCTGATCGGCAACGGGGATGCCCACGCCAAGAATATTTCTGTCCTGGTGCTGGACAACTCCTACCGGCTTGCACCCTTCTATGACATGCTGTGTACCAAGGTCTACGGCGAGGAGACTCTGGCCCTCTGGATCGGTGATGAGGAGCGGTTTGCCAGCGTTGGCAGACACTCGTGGGAGGCATTTTGCGTGGATTGTGGGTTTGTGCCTGACAAGATGCTGCCGCAGCTGATCCTGCTGGCCGAAAAGCTTCCAGATGCATGGCACAAGGTCACAGCGCGCATCAACGCTGAGAACCACCTTCCACCAGATGAGAAGACTATGCTCAAGAGCATGACTGCGATCTTCAATGCTCAGAGAAAAAGCGTGTTGTCGATGTTCGGGCTGCTGGAGGATGGAGAGGGATTGGCCTGATACGCGCCCTCCTTTCCCAGCCTTGCGCCATCTTGAATGGCGCATCCGGGTGGGAACTATGGTTTTGTTGTCACGGTTCCCAACCATTCAGTAGCAAACTGAATCGAGAAAATGCGGTTTCAAGAGAAGTAAATGCCGGGATGTCTGTTTCATACATCCAATAACGCATCCCCGGTATTTCCTCAGTTTTGGTGATTTCACCAGCTTTAGCTCTTCTTATTGCACTTAATAACGGCTCATATTTTGCAAATGCAGCTACATCCAATGATTGGGCGGTTGCATTGAACAACTCCTGCTCTAAACTGATAGCATGTCGCTTTAGCTCTTCGGCGTTCATTTCTTGCCCCCTGGCCTCAATTGTTCCGTTTTTTACGGGATCACTCCAAGCGCCTCGGTTGACCATCAATGCTTGTTGTGCACAACGGACGGCCGCCAGTTGCTGCTGCATTTAATCCAACTACTCTGTAATAAAGACTTTCATCCCCCCAATTTTTTGAGTTGGATCAACGGATAAGTCACACGATGCTCCCTGTAGCTCCAAACCGCTCAACTTGCCATCATTGAAGGCATACATAGCTTCATCAATGCCATCATATTCAAGGGTGAAATACTTCTCTAGTGCCCGAATTTCTTGCCCTAGGCCAATTTCTCCACAAACCAAACCGCGATAGCTGAAGGGCTCATTCAGATATGCTGTTATTGATTTCAGAATACCATTCTGAAAGTGCAATAGTGCAAGATCACTTTGCCAATCGTAGTTTCCATCATCCATTTTCTTGACAAGGATAGCTTCCTCTTCCAAGGAAACGATCACGCGCATGGGATTTGAGTTGGCAATTTGAACAACGCCTTCAGAAATCTCGTGTCCTTTGAGCAGATTCACCACGTCTGCATAACTACTCCCAAGTTCAAGGTTGAACATGGATTTCCCAGGAACGGTTTGTGCTTTCCAATCGAGCTTCATCGCGCTATCTCCAAGTTTTTGTAATGGGATCAAAAGTGATCACTTTGCCACTAGGATTTAGAAATGTGGTTTTGCCACCGTTTTCCGGCCAACCCAAAACGCGATAGGTGGCCGGATCAATTACCTTCAGCTCGGCACCGTCTGCGTAAGTAAATTTGTAGTATTGCCCCCCGTGACTAGTTTTCGTGGTGGCAGTAGATGCGGGGCTGTATTGCACCTGCACGACACCAGTACTGCTACCTTCCACATTGAGTATTTGCGCATTTCCTGAGCTAGACGCCCTAGCAGAACCTGGCGTAATTGTTGCACCACCGGTGTTAAACGCTTGCTTCAAATCATCTAGAGACGCACCCCAAACATTGCTTGTCGATGTAGGAACCCCGGCTTGGATTGACAGATCATTCCGCAATCCCACTCCTGCGTTTGCGGAGTTGGCTGGAATCGAGGTTCCTGTCGGCACGGCGGCTGCACCATTTCCCCCCACCTCTGCCTTATAGAAGCTACTTGCAATAACGTCGGCCGCCTCTGGCGCAATAGTTTGCCCAGTGCGCCTTGCAATGATTTCCGTGACCAGCTTGGAGGTCAATACTTTGGCCGCAGCAAACTCACCCAATGTTGCGACATCCAGTGCAATGCCCGTTACAACAGCGGCGTCTTGAAGCAGAGGAGCCTTCTGAAACACATTGATCGCCACCTCCAGCTCTCGAATGCTTCGCCTTGCCTCCGCCTTACCCGCAAGACTGATATCCGGGTCACTGAGAAGTCTCTCTAATGCCGTTTTTTCTGCCTGTAACGAGCCCTCCGTAAGCACGCTCTTGTAATTGATATTGGCCGTGTTCTTTGCATTCTTGAGGTCATATTCCTTGAGAACATTGATCTCGCACTGAGGAGTACCATTAGATCGACAGTCCTTGAGTTTCTGCCCTTTGTTTCGTAGGTCTGCTGCGGTCAAGTAGTTGTTAGCGGTTGCGTTCTGGCTTGCCACTGCGCCAGCCGTGCCTCCTGTTGCCGCACCTATGGCAATACTCGCGGCTTGAACCAATGCACTCTTGAGTTCTACCGGTATATCCAGCTTAGCAATCTCCTCCCCAAGCATGGGAATAGTGGCTTGGCTCGTCGCTGCCCCTGCAGCACCTCCAACGCCACCACCCAAACCGCCTACCAGCGCATGCAAAGCCACGCGAGATACACCACCTTCCTTCCAGATGTCCATGCCTGCTTGGTCTTTATTTTTGAGCGCTTCCGCATATTTTTGGCTCGCGTAGTCACCCACAGCCTTGCTGGCTTGTTTACCAAACTCCTGGGTAATAGCCACCTGCGCATTGATGTCCTTGGTGACTGCCGTCTGATCAAAAATCTTCTTGATACCGGTCTCTGCATCTCCAGTTCTTGCGTTCTTATTGCCCGCAATCCCGCTGATGGCAGACCTGGTTGTGCTGTTTACACTGCCGCTGTCTTGACCGGCACCGGCACTGCCTCCACTGGTGCCCGCAGTAGCCTGGTAGCTTTCTGCCTGGAAGCTGGCGCTGTTATTCGCGTCGCTGGTGCTCAGCTTGGCAGTCTGGAAACTGTTCTTGTTGTCGTCTATAGCCTTTTGCGTGCTGGTAATGGCGCCGGCCTTCAGGTCGGTGTTGCCCTGCACATTGACGTTGAAGCCGCCGTCGCCTGCGCGTAGGGCACTTTGTTCAGTGACGCTTTGGTAGTTGCTGTTGATTTTGGTAGCACCTACGCTGACGCTGCCTCCCGCGCCATAGCCCACGGTGAGCGAGCCGCTGCTGTTTTGACTGGACTCCTTGTAGCGGCTGTTGTCCGACAGGCTTTCAATCTGCAGATTGCCACCTACATTGGCATTCACGGTGTTTGCTTTCACAACAGCACCCTTCAAAGCCGTGTCACCTCCGCTCTGGATGTTGACGACCTTACCGCTCTCGATGCGGGTATTGGTGAAGTTGGCATCTTGGCCATTGCCGTCTCCGCTGCCCTGACTTGCCGACACGGAGACACCAAACTTGTCCTTGCCTAGCGTCACGCCCAAGCTACCGGAGCTGGATTTCTGGTCGCTGGTTTGGGTGCTGGTGTTGGCTGCAGCAAGTAGCAGGACTTGGTTGTCGGCTGCCAGCGTGGTGGTATCACCGGATTGAATGGTGCTGCCTCGAACGGTCAGATTGCTGTTGGCGCCGTCGCCGGTGGCACGAATTGTGGTGTTACCACCCGCGGTGAGGCTGCTGCCACGCGCAGTGTCGCTGGTGCTAGTGGACTTGCTCTCACTGCTGGAGGAGCCCAAGCTGATGTTGAGTTCAAGGTCTTTGGCTGCGCTGGTCTGGCCGTTAATCAGGTTACCCACCTCTTTGATCGCACCACGGGAGGCAAGTGCTGCACTTGCTGCGGCCAGGGCCTTCATGCGGTCGCTCTTGGTGTTCTCCGCCGCACTGGCCATTTTTTGCATGGTCTGCGCAGCGCTGACCACCGGGTTGCTTAGCGACACTGTGAGGCCGCTTTGTTTGAATTCGGACTTGGTCTCAGTGGCGCTGGTTTCTCGGGCTTCAACGATGTCGACCTTCTTGGCGGTGATGTCGATGTTTCCATTGCCTGCTGTGGCGTTGGTTGCCAGAACATCGCTACCTGTTTGGGTAAATGTCTGCCCTGCGGCAATACGCACGTTTCCGCCTGTGCTGCCTATGGTGCTGGCAGCCGCCGTAGTGCGGGTGTTTTTCTGGTCAGTGCTCTGGTCGCGACTGCCCACGCTCACCCCCAGATCGCCGCCACTCATCAATCCAGACTCACTCAACGCAGAGAAGCTGCTCTGCGTCTGGGTATTGGTTCCAGCCTCAACAGTGACGTTCTTGCCAGCGCTCAGACTGAGGTCTTTGTCTGCCACCACGTTAGACGCTTTGACTCCAATGTCTTGACCGCTAGTGACGCTGACGTTGCCGCCACCAAAGTTGCTCGCAATGGCCTGAGTGCTACTACTGCTACTGCGTTCCGTGCGGGAGCTGCTGTTCATGAAGCCGCTATTGCTGGTCTTGCTCGCGGACGACATCGCATTGGTGGCAGTGCCTGACTCAATCACCACATTGTTTCCAGCAGTCACCGCCAGATTGCCTGTGGCCTGCACGTCAGCAGCGCGGGCCTTGAAGTCTTGTCCTGCGGTTAGAGTGGTGTTGCCTGCGCTTTGCAAGGTGCTACCCACCTCAGCGCTGCGGCTGGTACGGTTGTAGTTGTCGCTGTCCTTGGTTGCGTCCATGCTGGCGCTGGTGGTCACGGTACTCAGATTCAGATTGCGCGTGGCATTGACCTGGGTGTTGCCTGCACTCTGCAGCAGGGCCGCTTCGAGCTGGACATCGCGTCCGGCAGAGGCAAGGAGCACGCCGGTATCACCCGTTACGTACAGACCCGCGACTCGGCTGATATCGGTGGAGCGGGTTTGCTGGCCAGAACCGGCCCCACCAGACGCACCACCGAGCATGCCGCCAGCAGTCTGAGTGGGAGCGGAGCCATTGGCAGCACTGTTCCCGTTGGTGCTCTCCATCGTGGTGGTCTGCACCTTGATGTCGCGCCCAGCCGTAGCAGTGAGACCTTGCTGGGCAATCACTGCGCCGCCGATGTTTTCAATATCCTGGGTGGCATTGAGTGCCACCGTCTTGCCCTCGATACGACTGGCCAGGTTGCGCACGTTGGTGGCGGTCAAGCTGACGAGCTCACGTCCTTGGATAGTGCCGTTGGCGTTGCTGAAGTCACCCGTGGTGTTGAAGTTGACGTTGTTGCCAGACAACAAGGCTCCATTGGAGGCCAGGTCGCCGCTGCGGGCCACGGCGTAGACCTGCGGGACGAGGACCTTTTGTTTGCTACCGTCTTTGAGGGTGACTTCTTGTTGAACTAGCCAAACGATGTCGCTAGTCAGTTGAGCCGCCTGTTCGGCGGTCAAGGCAATGCCAACCCGCAGTTGCAGGGACTTGGCCTGGGTGATGCCGGATGTCATCAGGGCTTGGTATTGCTGCTCGTCGCTGCTGTAGTTGGCCAGACGGCGATAGCCGGTGAGCTGAGCCACTTGCTCATTGATCAGGCGCTGTTCGTAGAAACCGTCACCCATGCGCTTCTGGGTTATGTCGGGGTCTACGGTCAGCGCGGAGAGCATGTAGTCACTGCTCAACCAGATTTGCCGGTTGGTGAAGGCGGGGTTGGTTTCCACCAGGTAGCTGGCATTGCTGCTGGTGGCAAACAGGGCCGAATTGGGCAGGGTCGTGCTGCTTGGGGTGGTACTACGGCTTTGCGCCAACGCCGGACCGATGGTCTGGTTGCGGGCGATGTAGTCGGTGCTGGTGGTGGTGCGCCAGCGACGTTCCGAGTGGCAACCAAATCCGAACGAGTCGCAGCCTAGGCCGTTTTGCATATAAGTCACTACCACCGTGTGATCACGGCGGGTAGCAACCTGGCTGGTGAGGTCAATGCCCTGGTTATTGAGCGCCACGCCAGCGGTGCTGAGCGTGCCTGCAGCCAATACTTGGCTGGAGCTGTTGGTTGCGCTGGTGGTGGTATCTAGGGCGATGTCTGCGCCAGAGCGTATGACGGCTGCCCCATTGGGGCCGGCAACGGCTACCGCCCGGTAGTAGGTATCCACCCATGTGTGGGTACAGTCCACGCCACAATCTGCGCTTCCAGTGGTGGCTGGGGTCGTTGGATCTACCTCAACGCGGTAGCCCAGACTGGCATAGGTATTGGCAAGCGTTTGCGCGGTGATGGCCACATTGCCCGCGGCTTCCAGGGTCGCGCTGTTGTTGGTGACCGTGGTGGCGCGGCCAGTGGCTTGACCATTAGCGTCCAAACTTCCGCCGATGGCCAGAGCGCCCGCGCTGTAAATCAAGGCACCTTCCTGGTTATTCAGAGTCTGCACGCCAATGTCCACCCGACCACCGCTATCACGCGCAGCGATGACGGGTGCGGTGTCGGTGCTGTTGGCCGCTGCGTTGTTCAGGGTGGTGGCTGCAATGGCTACGCTGCCGCCATAAATGGCACCGCCCGTGCTGTTGTTCACTGTCTGGGCGTTGATGCGAGTGGTGCCCGTGCTGTTGAGGGTGCCGGTGTTGGTCAGGGTGCCATCGGCACTTAGGGTGAAGCTGCCGCTGTTGGCTTGCAGCTTGCCGGCATTGTTGACGCCTGCACCAAGGCCTGTGGCCAAGATGGTGATCTTGTTGGCGTACATGCCACCAATGGCAGACACGTCGATCGCTACCGCGTTATTGGCGCCTGCACTGTTGTCAGCAGTTACTCGCAGGTCTTGGGCGAAGACGCCACCTTGGAGGATGATCTTTTGCGCCTGTAGCTTGGTGATCCCGGTGGTGGCGGTGTCCAGCCCGTTGCCAGTGACGGTAATGGTGCCGCTGTTCACTTGGTACCCATTCAAGCTGTTGCCGCTGAACTGAGGGGTGCCGGTGGTCAGCGTGGCGCCACTGGCGTTGATAAAGCCGCCGCCGTTCACCGAAATGCCTGCGGGGTTGGCAATGACCACTTCGGCCTTTTGGCCCGCGACTTCAATGTAGCCGCGCAGTTGGCTGGGGTTGGTGGAGTTGACCTCATTGAGGATGATGTTGGCGCTGCCAGACGCCAGGTTGGTATTGCCTGCGACCCAGCCACCAAGCTGGGTGTTGCTGTTGACCGGGCTGTTGTTCAGGATGAGGCCTGGGCTGCCCACATCGAACTGGGTATAGCGATTGCGACTTACACCGCCCACGGCCGCCTGGATGTTGACTTGGGTGATGCCACTGGCGGTGCTGGTGACAGTGGGCTGTTGGCTTGCAGGCGTAGCGCCGTTGACCACGATGGTGGTGGCGGGCAACGCCTGGGCCCACACGGTAGAAAGCCAAGCGGGGGCAGCCAGCATGGCTATTGCGGCCACGGTGGACTTGATAGCCAGATGCGTCATGCCTGCTGAAGCCAGGGGGTGACTTAGTTTTGACTCTCCGGCACTGGCGCTTTTTCCACCACTGTGGCTGCTGGCTATCTCGGACACAGCCACCACTTGGCCACGGGCTGCATTGAAGACAAGGCGAAACAAATTCTTATTCATAGTGTGCGTCCAGTGTTTACAGCGCGTAGTTCAGAGAAAAGCCCGCAGTAGATGCGGATGTCCGTACCGTGGAAGGTGTATGTACGGGATGGCCTACAAAGGCGTCGAACTGCAGTTTTTTGTACTGAATGCGCCATCCCAGAGCCGTGCCGGCCATGAAGCGGTCAGACAAACCGCTGGCGTTGGGTCCATCGACTTCACCCATGTCCAAAGCCACATAAAGCTGGCCTCCGGTTTGGCCCAGGTTCCACTGCAGGTCTTGCCGCAGCAGCCAGCCCGCATCGCCGCTCAGAGAGTTTTCTCCATCAAAGCCGCGGATGGTGTAGCGCCCGCCCAGGCCAAAGCGGTCTGGCGAGGCCAGTGCCACGTCGGTGGCTTGCAGGCGCAGGTTGGCCTGGTAGGCCAAGGGGAGCTTCCAAGGTGTCCATGGCGTGCTCCAACCTAGATCTGCCGTCCAGAAAGTGGGGCGGGCTGTACCTGTTCCACTGGTCTCCTCAGGCGCAGGCAGTGCGTCGAAGTCACTGGTTCCAAATTTGTAAGCTACGTTGGCTTGCAACGTGCCTTGGCCAAGGAAAACCTTGTGGTCCAGACCTAGTTCCCACAGCGCAGTGGCACGGCGTTGGACAAGAATCTCGGCGCTGTTGATGTAGTTGCGCGCATGGCGCTCCAGCGCCTTGAGGTAAACCGTGTCCTTGCTGCTGGCATCTCGGTAGAAGAGGCGACTGGCCTTGAGCTCGGTGCTGCCGCTGGCGCCGCTGTAGACATAACCGGTGGTGCTACCCGTGACCGTTTGGTAGTAGCTGCTGTCAGAGGCAGTCAGGCCAAAGGTCCAGTAGCCCCACGGGAGCGAGTAGTGGAGTGTGTTGCTCTGGTTGCCGCGTGGCCCGGGGTCGCCGCCTTGGGCGTCATTGCCCTGACTGATGTAGAACAGGTCGTTCAGCCCCAAGGGGTTATCCCACGACAAGGTGGCGCTGGCTTGGTAGCGGCCTGTGGATTTAGACCCACTGTCGTCCAGGCTGAAGCTGGCCCGCAAGGGGAAACCCGTCTGGCGGTGAATGACCAGGTCGCTTTGGTCTGGCGTGCTGGCCGGAGCGATCTGGATGTCGGCCTGCGTGGTGGGCACACGCTGGAAGTTCTCCAATGCCTGTTCGATGTCCCGCAGATTGAGAATCTCACCTTCGCGCATGGGCATGGCACTGCGTAAGGTGCGCTGCGGGATACCGGCGTCAGGCCGTGTTTCATGCAGCGTTCCAGGTAGCACAGTGAACACCAGATTGCCCGTGCTGAGGTCTTGCGGTTGCACCAGGATGCGGCTGGTGACAAAGCCCTTGGCTACCAATGCTTCTTGAGCGCGTTGCTGCAGCACGCCCACGCCTTGGGCACCCACGCATTTGCGCAGAGGACTGTCGTCCTTTTGTGTGCCAGCCAGACTGTCTAACACCCAGCTGAATTGGCCTGCGTTGTTGCCGCGCAGTTCGATCTGGCGAATGGGGAAACAAGGGGCTTCTGATTCAGGCAGGCGCTGTGCTTGGGCTGTAGGCGCGTTCAAGCGAACGTCCCGCGCCTTCTCTTGCTGCTCACGCAGTTGGGCATCGCGCTCCTGGATGCGGCGCTGTTCCGCAGCATCACGTTCAGCGTTGGTCAGGGTTTGGGCGCCGGCGACTCCGTACAGCGCAATCAGTAAGACAGCCGTAAGTGTGGAGCGAAGCGGGTGCGAGCGATGAATAGCGGGTGACGGGTCCGACATGGGTGGGGCTTGATCTCATATGGCACCCACCAACGACCGGGGGACTGCACTGACTGGGCGTAAATGTAGCCCGGCATAGTCCATTCGGATATCACCCGAAAGAGTGAATTTGAGCTTCGTTATAGAGCCGTAACTCAAATTTGTGCTAACAAGTTAACGAAGTAGCGCTATCCAGATTTGAGGACTCGAGATTGGATTCGGGTTCACCAAAAAAGAACGACTGTGCACTTTGATGTCTTCTGTGGTCCACACTGATCTAGCAACATGCCTTGGGACAAGACTTGACCTCTGTGTGCGTGTAATTTCAAATCGAATTGAATCCACTAGGAAACCACCAAACGCTCCCACGTTATGGATTCTTTTGACCGTCCCGTTCGCCACGCGTCATCCGTCCAAATCCTGTTCCTGGACTTCGATGGAGTCATGCATCCGGAGTTCTGCCATTCGTCCAAGCACTTCATGCACCGGGACTATTTCGAGGAAGTAGCCCGGGCTTTCCCTGACATTGAGCTCGTCATATCCAGTACTTGGCGTCTCACTCGCTCTTTGGATGAATTGCGAGAACTTTTTTCTGCAGATATTGCAGCACGGGTAACCGCAGTGACGCCTCGGTATCCGCAGTTGGATGACGTTCCAGATACGCTGGTCGGTTATGAGCGAGAAGCTGAATGTCGCGCCTGGTTGTTGCAACAAGGCTATGCCGCACGGGAATGGCTGGCTGTTGACGATCGCTCCTGGAACTTTCGCCCCTTCAGCCGCAACACTTTCCTGGTCGACGGGAGCATAGGACTGGACGCCGAGGCATCCCGCGCCCTATTTGGGAGGCTTAAGAACGGTTCCACCTAATGCAGATTGCGTACGCGAGAAATCGCGGAACTTCGTTCCGGCAATTGCTGACCAGTCTGCTTGTATTGACCAGTGCCGGATTGGTGAAGATCAATTCATGGTGGAGAAGACACGACGAATTTCATCCCTCAGGCCCTTACCATGGCTGCTTTCATCGCAGAACACAAGGAAGTCCACTATGGGTGAGGCCAAACGTCGCAAACTTGCAGGGCTGTCACTGGTCCTGGGTGATATCCGCAAGTTGAATGGGGAAAAACGCCAAACATATATTGAAGTCGCAAGGGAGCGTGCCAAGGAAATTGCGGCCAAGACGCCAGAAGGCGAGAAGTTGTACGCTGCGTTTGAGCCCATGCTGCGTTTTGTCGTGGACCGCAGATACCTTGGTGGCTGTCACGATACGTCAGCGGTACTCTACATGCGGTTGCGCCAAGCAGGCTTGCGCGAGACAGATGTGGCACTGTGCATCGGAGAGGTGAAAGTAGAAGACGAAAGCCTTGACCATTCTTGGGTGGAGGTTTACGGCCAGGTGCTCGATGTCGCTATTTGCGCGCCCAATATGGGCGGTGGTTTCGTAGGCGGCCCGGTGTTTGCCGGTGTGGACTTGGGCACCAACACCCCAAGCCAAGCCATATTTGGATTTGATTCCCGCACTCCGCTGGGAAACAATGCCGCAGCTGTCTACGGCATGAGCCTGTTCCAGTATCTGAATTTTCAGCAGACACAGGGCTTAGTGTCTATGGCCAAACTCGCGCACGTGGTTTACGGAGTGGATGGCCAGGAGCTGCTGGCCAAGTATGGCGACGTGAAGCGTGAGTGGCGCAATCCGAGGCTCAATCCCAAAGAGGGGGCCATGCATCACCCTGCCTCACGCGGTTAACAGGTGCATCCACCTATTGCCTCGCGTCTCCTTATCCTCCTCCTGCACCTTTTGGCCAGCTATGTATGACCCTATTCCAGATGGTGTGGAGAAAACCGCACGCTCTGTCCGCTATGCGGTGGACAAGCCCCCTGCGCATTTGTCCGCCCTGGTGCATTGTTACTGGGAGCTCAAAACGGAGGCACCTCTTGCAGAGGATTTTTGTCTCCACGCCATGCCCGACGCCTGTGTGAACATTTTGTTCAACCAGGCAGACAACTTGTTTGGCCTGAGCTCCATGAAGTAACTTTTATCAATGCGGTTCAACCTCGATCAGATATCCATCGCGGCTACTTCAGCTCATTGAGGACCTGCGCCAACCGGGAACCTGCCAGCGCCAGCTGGTAGGTCATCACGGGCACATAGCTATCCACATAGGCCGGCGTTACCAGCCGGTCAGGGTAAAAGTCAGGACGAGACACAATGCGGCAGGACTCCATGGCCGTGGCGGCCGCAGAAAACGCAGACTTCGGCCCCGGTAATGGACGTGTCAAAAGGTTTTTAACAATCGCCTCGTTCTCCTGCTGCAAGGCCTTGATCAGCCCGGTATCCCACACCGCATGCAGGTTGCTCCCGCGCATGAAAGCCTGAAGCTGGTAGCTATTCCCACCGCGGTCATCACCAAAGCCCGCGTGCAAGGGCTGGTGGATATCGGCGATGAAGTGCACCACGTACTTCAAGGCGGTCAAGCGCTTCTCGTCATCACCAGGCGTGCGCAAAATCTCCAGCTGTCGTTCAATGGCCGCCACCACGCATTTACCGTCAGGACAGTCACGCTCTGGCTGGTAGTTGCAATCCCCTCTCGGGAAGTTCACGTAGTGCCAGGGTGCTGTCGCCGGATTGCGGTGTTCGTCGGCCCAGGTGGAGATGCTCGGCAAGGTTGCACCGGGCTCCAGCGCCAGCAACCGATTCACCTCTTTGCGCGCTGCGGGGCTGAGCTGGGCCTCAGCCAGCATGGCAATGATCTGGTGACCATCGGCACCCCAGGCCAAAGCCGCAGGGACATGGGCCACCAGACAGAGGCTCAGGAGGATTTTCTTGAAGCGTGGCATGCGCACTCCACTGATGAACCAAGGTACCACGCCATCATGGCAGACCGATACTCGTCTACGACCACTCTGGAAGAGCGCTGGCGAGGAGTTCGCCGTGACGTTCGCGCATGAGTATCCACTCTACGGCCACCCCATGGATGGCTCACCCGCTACAAGGCGAGCAGAACCTGCTATTGCAGGGATGAGCCAATCGGATTTTCTGGAAGTGCTCATCTCACAGGGCTACAAGCAAGCAACACCCAGTGCTACACCGGAGCCCATTTAGGTTGCCTTTTGGCAATCCAGTGGAGCCAAGTTACTTTGGATGACATTGTTCAAATAGATATCAGATTCAGGCGAATTTTTCTTTATGTGGCCTGAATACGCTCTGGATTGAAGGTTGGCCTTCCACGATGAATCATCAGCAGTGAAAAACAGTTCCCCAGCAATGCGGCCAGGTTTCCCATCGATCAGCGTTGGATGGCCTTTGAACTCATTGTTCTTGGCAACGTCTTCCCCGATCACTATGTCCCCAAGTTCATTGATCACCCAAATGTATTTCTTCGCTTTTTCAAGAAAACCAAAGTTGGTCAATGCGCTTCCAGAGCGGATGGTGTAGACATCGGTTCTGTGCGCAATATTCTGAGAGTCATCCGTCTCACCAGGCTTCATCTCTCGCCGCGGCAGTCCGAGCGGACCATACATGGTGTTTAGGGTAGCGCTGTTTCCCAGCTCGCTGAAGAACTTGATGACACATCCAATGTAAGTTTTGCTCTCCGAGGAGCCACCATAGTTTTGCCAGACACGCTCTCTGATTTGAGACTCAACGTAATGCCATATCCGCTGCGCCTCTTCACTGTAGGAAATGTACCCAACCATAAGCCTGCCCTGCGGGATCTCCGTCGCGTCAAAGAGAACATCGGTGAGCAACTTGTTTCCATCCTCGCACCGCTGATGGATCCTGCATCTCCAAATATGCTTGGGTAGATTCTGCAAAAGCAACGATGTTTTGTTCACCAGCCCATTGAATGACCAAAAAACTGACTGATCACGCAGCTCTTCCTTGACCTTGGTACTTGTGACCAGGGAGACATCCCAAACCCCGTACAGCATGGAGCGCAATGATTCATGTATGACCTCATTTTTTTCCCGCAAGGGATCAGCTTCAACTTTCAGAAGCTCGTACACATCTTCGGTGGCCCATTGCAAGTAACCTTGTAGTGCCGCCGAGATCGCACTGATGTGGTCATACGGGATACGAACTTTATGGCTCAAACCAATGATCAGAACATCGGGGATGAAGTAATTGTCGTGAACATCGTCAACCTGCAAGACCAGACCTGACTTCTTTTTGTCGTTGCATTCGAATTCCTCCAAGACAGATTTCACCTTGATGAACGGCCCGAAGCGGTCATCATGAATGTAGATCTTGTCGATGGCATCGCTCAAGAGATGGCGATCTCCTGCGTTCGTGGATTCATCCATGTTGTAGCCGACCACACAGACAAGGTGCTTGCCCAATTGTCTATTTCCATCTGTGGTCTTCTCATACACATCGCCGCCAAGTATTAACGGCGTTTCATTGCTTATGTAGGCGTAAATCCGCTCTTTAAGATCACCGATGAAGTTGTCTGGAGAGAGATACACCACGGTCGGCGCCAACCCATAATGGGCCAAACTCTTTGCCACTTGCGGTGGTGTCAGTCCTGCTGTTGGAAATACCTTGGCCGCTTCATTGAGCAAATGGGTCGCTGATTTCGTAATGGCGCTGGGCGAAGGGAGATTGGAGACATGCGTGTCTTTGGTCGCACTCAATGCCGTCCATAGTGCGCTGGTGGCACATGCCGACACAACCTTATCTTGTTCGATGAATGGAATTGTGTCGATGGTCAGACTAATCCCGAACAAGGACACGGAAACTTGTTTCCTCAAGACCCGTCTACCAACCTTGGAGGTATGTGCTCCAAATGGGCGCAAACAGAGTTTCGCGAAAAAAGTGTGAGGTATGGGCCTGATTACAGCAAAGCCAAGATAACTTTGCTGTAGTTTGGTATTGAATTCGCTGTCGCTGTTGGCGAGCGCCTCTTTGAAGTCGTGCTCATCGAATGTTTCACTGAAAAAATGCAGCCGCGAACACTTCCGCGGATGGGAGGGAAAGCATCTCGCGTAGTACTCCGCATAGTCCTCCAGAAAGTGCCTGTCGATGTACTCGTCTTCCGCGACGATCGTTTTGCATTCGATGGACTTGCTCTGGAGATAGCGGTTCAAGTAGATCAGTTGCGTCTTTTGCGAGACCTCATTGCGCTCGCTCCATCCCGTTTTGTGTCGAACGAAATTGATGATGTAGTCTTCTTTGTATTCGACGACGCTCAATGGCGTTAAATTGCTCAGCGGCATAGTCCTCCCTTTTTATTCTGTTCAAAAAAAAACCGCCACAGATGGCGGTTTTTTCAATCTACCTCTCTACCCAGCAAGCCCAAGGCTTGGGTTAGAGACCGTACGTGTAATTCAGGCGGTCGCTATTGTCGAATTGTCTTGCCTTCGCGCGACTCAGAACTCCGTCAAGAGCGGGATGGGAGCGCACTTTGTCATCAGCTTGCACTTTGGCCAGCTGGCTTCTGATCGAGGCCTCATTTCTGGATTCCAAAGCCAACTTCACCAAGACATCTAAGCGTTCACGCTCATTCATATGCGGCTCCACCAAGTCAAATGCCGGTCACAAGGACCGTTTACCCACGAATGCTCCCATTCGTGGCACTCCCGAGCACTTTTTTGTGCCCTTAATTATTAGGACTGAACCTCTTCGATTCACCAACAGGCAAATTTGCGAAAAGCCCACGATTATACGAAGGGCCGTTTACGCGGGCAAGCTGCTCATGCGTACAGCCACAAGCTCCATGCCCACTCCTATTTATATAGCATCAGTTGCCATCCTTGCAAGGACCTTAGGGGTATTCCTCTACGAAGCTCCCCACTTACTCCAAAGCACAAAAGCACAGACCGTGCCTCGAAGAGTCATGTGTAAACACGGCCTCTCAAGGCCAGAAATACGGAACCCATAGCCTATTTCATGGGCTCCACAGCGTTAGCCAGCACTAACATTGCAGTCCGTCAACCCAGTCTTACAACAGCGCCCCGTTTTGGGGCAAGGGCTGGAACGGGCGGATTCCCCCCACGGGTCAGACTGAAGATCCATTCGGACTACTGTGACATCGCCTGCAATCTTGCCTTCTGGCTGGCCAGAAAGTCCTTCAGAGAGGTAGGGGTACGCCCCGTCAGCTCCTCAACGCTGGGGGTCACGGTACTGTGAAACCCACGTGCAGTGGCAAGGTCAAAACCCACGGATGCGCCCACGATCGCTGGCGGCAAGCCAGCACTGGCCATGCCATCGTGCAAAGCAGCTGGGGTGACGTTCACATGTTTGACCAATTTCCCGGTCAGCTGCGTCACCATCGCGGCAAGCTCCTCCGCGGTCACCGCCGCTGGACCTGTGATCTCGTGAATCCTGCGAGAGGTGTCGTCCGACGCCAGGGCCGCTGCATCAGCACGGGCGCAATCTGCACGTGTCACCCAGTGACGCCCCCGGTTGGCCGTCGCAGTGGCCAACACTCCGCTGGTTACAGCTTGGGGAAGCGACCACAAGAGATTGTCTGCATAGAGTCCATGCCGCATGAAGGTCCAGCTCATCGAGCTGGCCGCAATTGCCTGCTCAGTCCAGAAGTGGTCGTCTTCGATCGGACTGGTCTCGCTTGGCTGGGGTGCAGGCAATGAGGTGTAGACGATGTGCTGCACGCCAGCGCGTTCGGCCGCAGCAATCGCCGCCCGATGCTGTGCCAGTCGCTGACCTGGCTGGTAGATCGAGTCGGTGCTGATCAGCAGCAGGCGGTCGGCACCTGCGAATGCGGTGGTCAAAGTTTGCGGGTCATCAAAATTCGCTGCACGAACCTCCACACCTTGGGTCACCAGATCTCCCAGCTTGGATGGTTCGCGCGTGGTGGCAATGATGTGCCCCACTTGCATATCCAGCAGAGATTCGATGACTTGGCGGCCGAGCTGACCGGATGCACCGGTAACCAGTAGAGATTTTGACATTGATGAAGTCCTTTCGCGTTGGATTGAGAGACAGACGGGCATCCAGCAGAGCGGCCCCTTCACTGGCGGCAACAACCAGTACTCTTTTGTTACTTGGGATAGTATGAGAACCACTTTGAACTGCACAAGAAGGCACATCCATGTCACCTAGAAACACCGAGGTGCCTGACGAATGTCGGGTCGTGCGGGAAATCCTGGATCGCGTGGGGGACAAGTGGAGCCTCTACACCGTTGGAAGCCTCAAAGACGGCCCCAAACGATTCAATGAGCTCATGCGGCTGGTCAACGGCATCTCTCAACGCATGTTGACACTCACATTGCGTGGACTGGAACGTGATGGACTGGTCACGCGCAAGGCGTTTCCAACGATCCCCCCAAGAGTGGACTACGAGCTGACTGCGCTAGGCAGGTCACTGGTTGAGCCTGTGCACGCGCTTGCCGCATGGGCGGAGCGAAACAAGACGTCGATTCAAAGCGCGCGGCAGGCGTATGACACGAGCAACGAACAAGATTCAGCGGTAATGAAGGTGCGCGCAGGCGTGCGCGTGGGCCGAACCCATGTCTAAGTCACTCGATCAGAAAATTGCGGGCATCAGGCGCGTGGCGCCCCAAGAAGTACCTAAGGCCCGTCTGTGCGCGGAAGTGATACTGGCGGCCGGAGAAGACGAGATGCAACTGGCGTTGACCAAACTCAAGAAATCTCTGGGGAACAACTGGTCCACGGTGACGGCCATGCAATTCATGTCAGGCCGCAGAGGCGCCTTGGCTGCAGAATGTGCCCCTCCCTTGGAACGCCCACGCCTTCATTGGGCCCATTTGGTCTCCAAGAAGGTGTGTAGTGACCACGGCCTGGGCGGTGTCAGTCCACCCGACAATGCGGAGGTCGCCCATTTCTTCGCCCTGATCACCGCCGCACAAAGGTATGTCTCATGATTGCTGTAGTCCCAGTTCTTGATCTCTACATTTCCCGCCTGGATGCCGGTGTCTATGAAGTCCATATCGAAGGCCAGCCCATTGACTCCATGGTGCTCGGTTCGATTTCTGAGGCACTCGCGCACTTCGGTGACACGATTCCTCCAGACTTCAGCCAGTTCGTGAATGTCTACTACGGCGGCGTGAGCTCGGGGACTTTAGCTGTTGCAAAACTAAAACCCGAAGCCGAGTCGATTGCAGCTGCGCTGGTTTCCTTGAGTGCGGAAGTTGGGTATTCAATGGGAGCGTCTTAATGCGTATTCCAGTCCAATACAGCCAGTCATTCCAGTCCAAACCCGCCACCTGTTCTGATTCAAAAGCGCCACCTATTCCAATCCAAACCAGGCCACCCATTCCAGTAAAAACCCGCCACTCGGGCGGGTTGCGTTGAACTCTGCTTTTTAGCTTGGCATTAGGCAGCCGCACGCTTGCGTTTCTTGCGCATGGACTCCCCTTTGATTTCCAGTCGCTGAGAGCCGCTCACCATGCGATCCAAAATGGCGTCTGCGACCGTAGGATTTCCACCACTCAAATAGTCATGCCAACGATCCACAGGTAACTGGCTGGTGATCAGTGTCGCCAAAGCACCAGATCGTGACTCAATGGTTTCCAGCATATCGTTGCGCCCAATGGCATTGAGTGCGGCCAAGCCGAAGTCATCTAGGATCAGTAAATCGACCTTGGCCAACTGGTCCAAACGTTTCCTGAAACTTCCATCCCCATGGGAAACACCCAAATCTTCAATCAACAACGGCAGTCGCTGGAAACTTACAGTCATCCCCAGCCGGCAGGCCTGGGTGGCCAGCGCACAGGCCATCCAGGTCTTGCCGCTACCTGTGGGGCCCGTCACAATCAGGTTGTGCCCATGTTTGATCCAATTGCATAGCGAGAGAGATGCGATTTCGGCACGGTCCAAACCACGCTCTGCACGGTAGTCAATGTCCTCGACACATGCCGTCTCCCGCAACTTGGCGGCTTTCAACAACCGCTGCAGGCGGCGGTTATCCCGGTACGTGTGCTCCTGATCCACCAGAAGCCCGAATCGCTCTTCAAAGCTGAGCTTGCTGGACTGGGGGCTTTCGAGCTGATTCTCGAAACCATTGGCCATGCCAAAGAGTTTCATCTCATGGAGTTTGCTGAGGGTTGCTTGCGTCATCATGATGTTGGGTTCCTTGTTTAGTGGTAATACTTCGCGCCGCGTACGTTGGAGTGATCGAATGCAGCCTCCTGGTGCGTGGTATCCGGGTTGACCTGCTGGTCCAGTTTTGTGCGCAGGATGGAACGCACACTGCTCAGTGAACTGGCACCAATCTCCAAGGCCCTGCCACATGCGGCATTCAAACGCTCATTGCCGTACTCTGTTTGCATGCGTTTCATCGCAGTCGTCATCCGGTAGCCGTGCTCTTTGATCGTGCTGCCAGCCAGTTGTTTTGCCAGATAGGCGCGCACGTTCTCTCCAGCACCGGCAGCCCATGTCAGGGACTCCTCTGGACTCCATTGCCCAAAGTGTCGATCTGCCGGCTTCAGATACTGTGACTCGATGACGGGGGTTGCGCCTTCTTGTCGTTCATGGCTTGCAGCCCGCTGCCCTTGATGCAAAACCTCTACCGTCCCAGGCGTAATGCGCAAATCCACTACTTTCCCACTGAGCATGAACGGTGCGTTGTATGGGGTCCCATCCACGTCGAAGAGTCCATCCATCCCGATCCGCACACGGCGGAATTCGGTGTATTCGAAGGCATGGGCTGGCAAAGGCTGAAGCGCAGGCAGGTCGATGGCCTCAAAGTGGCTGCGCCTGCACCCCGCCAGCTTCTGAAACGGCCGGTTGTTGAGGTCCTGCAGTAGCGCAACAATCGCATCGTTGGCCTCCGAGAGGGAGGTAAATATGCGTTTGCGAAGTCGGAACAAGATCCAGCGCTCCACAATCAGCACCGCGTTTTCTACTTTGGCTTTGTCTTTCGGTTGGTGCGGCCGTGCAGGAAGGATGACCGTGCTGTAGTGAGAAGCGAAGTGTTGGTATGCAGAGTGGATTACCGGCTCGGTCCGACTGGCTTTGGTTACCGCCGATTTGAGGTTGTCACACACCACAATCTGGGGAGCACCGCCGAAAAATTCGAACATCCGGACGTGCGCTGCAATCCAGTTGGGGAGCTTCTGGCTCCAATGGGCCTCGGCATAGGTGTAGTTCGAGGCGCCCAATATTCCCACGAAGATCTGCGCGGTCCGTACTTCGCCCGTCTGCATGTTGTGAATGGCAATCGTAGGCCCGGCGTAATCCACAAACGCACGCTCACCAGCGATGTGCGGCTGACGCATATATCGTTTGAGCGTCTTTTGCCACTGGCGGTACTGATTGCAGTAGTGGCTGTAGCCCATCCCATCGGGGTGGGTCTGCAAATACTCCTGATGCAGTGTTTGCAGGGTTGCGCCCTTGGCCTTCATGTCCTGTTGGACTGTTTCCCAAGACGGCTCTGGCCGGCGCTGTTGTCGGCTCAGGTCAGCGGGAAACAACAAACGGTCCAGATAGGCATCGTCCAACTCAGGTGGAATTGGACTTGTGACTCCTGCAGCCATCGCGCGCGTGACGTAATCGGCGACAGCGTCCCGGCTGACGCCGAGGCTTTTGGCAATGGCGCGCTTGCTCAATCCCTGCTCAAGGGCAAGGCGCAAGACTTGCCTGATTTTGCGCATAGTGATTCTCCTGTTGACCATGGTGGCCAGCCACACGGGTGTGTGACTGGTGTTCTCCCTGTAGTACCCACGTGCAACATCCTCGCGTTGCGCGTACGGGTCTCGGATTGGGGGAAAGAGGGCTGTCAGGCCATCAAGCGTGCTTGACGGCTGACTGAGGGAATCGCATAATTCGCTTGAAGTTAGTTAGCGAACCACCAAAAAGGGTCCAGATGTTGCAGTCTGGGCCCTTTTGCTTTTCCGGCGTCCTCCACGTGAGTGGCTGGCTATCCAGACATAGGGCCCTCCTCATTTGCGATGGGCACCAATTGAACGTGCTTTGGGCGCTTGGACGTTGACGTTCGGGGTTTGAATACATACCGATCAGGCCAGATGTCCTGGACGGTCTGCCCCAAAAGCAACGCAATATGTTGCGCGATGGCATGGGCCGTGATGCGGCCGTGAATCACATTGCTGACAACCCCGCCCTGCACCCCCAGTTCTCGCGCAATGTCGGTTTGGGTTTTTCCCAAACGGCGCAGGCGGTAGTTGATTTCAATCGCATCCATGTTGATCGGTGAGGTGACAAATCATCCAACAAGGAGTAATCTATCTCTATTAAGAATTTATAAGTTCTCCAAAGACATAAATATAAACCTAATGAGAATTTCAGACAATCCTTCTCCCGACTCCCCAGACACAAAGCTGGGTGGTTTTGCGGATCGACTCGCCCAGGCAGTGGCCCACACGGGGCTGAATCAGAGCGAGTTCGCTCGCAAGATCGGGGTGTCGCCAGGATTCGTGAGTGAAATGGTGCGGGGTAACAAGAGGCCTGGCGCTGACTTTCTGTGCGCAGTAAGGTTGGAATTCGGCATTTCTGCCGATTGGCTGCTGACCGGTGATGGGACCATGGCGGGTGCCGGCAGTATCGATCTAGACCTGCTGCGATCGATCCGACTGTACGTAGCGTTGGCCCGTGCTGCTGTCATGGAAGAGAACACTACAGCAAAGCTTGTTGCAAATTTAATCCGGGATGGACGAATCAATGAGGTCCTGCAGGAAGCAGAAATTGCAACCTTTGTAGAGAAGATGACCGCACTTGTTCAAGACGAAGATCTCGCATTGGAGTTGTACAACGGGCATTTGGAGACGCAGGACCCGATCGAGCAGCAACGCAATTTGTTGGCTGCGGCTATTGCCCACTTCGAGTCCCGCAAACCCTTCAACAAAATGGCAGTTCTCTCCCGTGCCATGGGTGCGACTGTACAAATCAATATCGGCACTTCCCAGCGCAATGCGGGGCGCGACTATAAGAGTGATTGATTCACGCCCGCCTGAACACCCGAACAACGAAATTCAAAAAGCAGGAGATGTCATGGACACTGAAGAGCAGGCCCAAATTGTTCAAATCAATATTGCAGCCGAGCAGCGAAATGCTGCTGGTAACTATTTGGAGATCCATGCACAGAGCAATTTCAAATTTGCGATAGCAACCTGGCCAGCGAAAAAACTGGATGAGACTGCCATTGAAAACCCTGGATTTTTCAAAGCACGCTTTGGGTTTGAGACCTGTACGCTGATGCGCATCAAGGTCATTGCGTTCCAGCGGAAACATGATCTTCTGGACTCGGAAATCAAGCGCTTGAAGAGGAGTGGTTTCTTGAAGGCCGACCGGCAAGGTTTCCGAATCGACAAAGGCTACGTGATGCCGCTCCTGGGCTGGTTGCAGATTGCGATGTTGGTGACCATGGTTACCTTGATGTCGTTAACGATCGCGGTTTCTAAAGCGCCTGGTTGGGAACAAGCGATGGGCTTTGCATTGATTGGCCTCATTTCCGCGCCTACCCTCGTGTGGATAGCTAGGTCATGCATTCAGCCGAGAGGGCTACTCAAAGAATGTGGTGCTTTGGACAAAGTTGCAGATAAAACAGAGGCTCCAAGCAGAAACACTGTCACCTGAAAGCCCCCCACCATGACTGGTGGGCAAGCGACTACGGCTCAGCTGCCTGTGCTCACCCCAATTCACTACAAATTCACCCGAACGGGGGATACCGGAAAAATGTGAAGATGTGTAGAGTGCCCGTAGTTTCAGTGTCCCTTCAATTCAGAAGGAGATGGATTTGAGGGGATTGCGTGTCCGAGACAGTCGGCCCAAGTGGCCCAGAGATCAACGCAGCTAGCGTTTCTGCATCGTGGGGCCAAGTCGCGGACGCTGTTGCGGCGCCCGGCAAGACTGCCTTTTCGGCACTTTGCACCACCGCCCGTTTCCACCAAGTGGGTGCAGGATTCTGCGCTCTTCGACATAGGCAGCAAATGCCGAGAGCACCACGATGGTGATTGCCGTGCGAACCGGGGTTGCCATATCGGAGTCCACATCCTGGATATCAATTTTGGCGAAGATGATTCCGTGTGGTCTTGTCCCCAATATTGGGGATACCGCAATCCGGCCAAGCTCAGTAGGATTACTCACTATTCAGCAGGTAGAGGAATGTAGCCGTGTGCCGTGATTGTTGGTTTGTTAGTGGCCTTCGCTGATGTCACCCATTAAGAATGCCGGCCGAGCTACGCTAGCGCCAAGGTGTTTGCGACGCTTGGCGGCTCCTGCACGATATTCCGCAGAGACCTCGCCTCGATCAGCTCCGCTGCTGAGCATTCCCCATGCCGTTTCCGCTACGCCCTTAGATCTATTGCGCGTAACGCATCATCTGGACTAGTAGGCTGCCTGTGCATCTTCTATCGAACGTCGGTTCGATCTGACTTTCAGAGCACCCTCGCATCAAAAAAATTTAGAAGGACGATTTTATGAAAACGCCAACACTAACTCGAACCAGCAAGCTCACAGCCATCTTGGTGCTGGCTATTCTTGCCAGCGCCTGCCAAAACGGCCCACAGGTCTCCTCCACCGATCGCGACAAGGTGTCCACCATGTCCCAGGCGGGGAAGGCATATTACGAAGAAAAGTGTAAGACCGTAGCCGGTGAAAAAATCTACCGCACGGTGCCAGATGTGGAGGGCGTGCTACTGATGAAGGTGCGCCCGGATCGCAGCCAGACCCAGTTGGAAGACCCGATGTGGCCAGGGGCGGCGTTTGCCATCGAAGCCTATGCGGACAGCTACATCACTTCCTTCCTCGGCTATGAATATTCCAGTTCCCCAAAAGGCGAACCAGTTACACGGGAAGACCGTGGCTACATAAATACCGACAAGCGCCCTGGCGGGCTTCCAGGCTATCGCTACGTGGATGTGGTTGATGCCAAAGACGGACAAAGGTACCGGTACATCGGTCGAAGAGAAGAGCCGTGGCAATACGACAAGTCATATCTCAAGGGTTACATCAAATTCTTTTTGGATAAAACCCCGGCTACCGCACCTGCCCCCCGATACGGCGTGACCTTTGAGGACCACGTCATTCCAGAGGAGCGTGCCATCGGCGTGGCCAGTAGCACCGTCAAAGTGCTGGACCTAAAGACCAATGAAGTGCTCGGAGAGATGACCCGTTACGCCTATCGCCCGCGGGGCATACGCCTGACGGAATGGCTAACCGCGGACAAGTGCCCGGGGCATGCGGTAGGGGCAAGCGCGGCTACCCGCAAATTCGTAGACCAAGTTTTGATTCCAAAGGGAGAGTAAAAAAATGACCGCACCAACCATTTCTGAATATTTGAAGTTCGCCAATGTACAAATGGCGGCAGAGGCTTTGTTTGACATGGACGCGACCAAAAAAGATGTCGTCCTGACGCCTAGCAAGATTTACGCTGGAGCCATAGACCCAGCAATGTTGGTAATCGGAAATCACCACGCCAGCAAATTCACCGCCACCCAAGCCGCAGAATTTGCAACCCAATGGACGGTTGTCGAGCACGAATCCAATACTCCCACGGGTTTTTCTGGAACGTTGCTGAGAGCCATCAAGGACGACCCCGCAACCGGCACCAAGGCGGGCGAATACGTCATGAGTTTCCGCAGCACGGAATTTCTGGACGACGCGGCGCGAGACAACCAGGCCACCAACACGCTGGAGATCAAAGATAAAGGCTGGGCCTTTGGGCAGATCGACGACATGGAGGCTTGGTACAAACACCTGACCGATACCAAGCTGATTCCCGATGGCGCCAAGTTCAGCGTCACCGGCTACAGCCTCGGCGGGCACCTGGCCACCGCGTTCAACCTGCTGCGCCGGGAAGACGGCACACAAGACCGCATAGACAAGGTCGTCACCTTCAATGGTGCAGGCGTTGGCACCATCCAGAACAACCAGGGAACCCTGGGCAGCGTGATGGCCTACTTCCATGGCCTGCGTACAGACAGCACCCAAATTGACGGAGCGATTACCGACCCAGCACTGCGGGCTGCAGTGACGCAAATCCGTACCAAACTGGGCAACAAAGAATGGGACATTAGTGCAGCCAAACAAGCTGTTCACCAATTGAATGCGGGTAAAGAAAACCCCGCACTCACGCCAGAACAGCTCATGGTCTGTAATGCCTTGGACCGGATGCAGACCATCATCACGGAAGCCACTGATGCGCCCAAGCTCTCATCTGGCTCGACGGACCCCACCATTCCCACCAACCCGGCAACCGTTCCCATCAGCCAGATTGAACAGGCCACGTTTGATTACCAGCTGGCGGTGCTACTCACGGGACTTAAAACCAAGGCATTTGGTCTAGTAGATGGTTTGGTACAAGCGCTCACAGAAAGCCAGATTGCGTCCGACCCGATGAGCAACCAGTCTGATGTGCAGGGGGCCACATCGCCGTCTGCGGTGTCCAACTCGCAGTTGCACTACGGAACCTCGGTGGGGATCTTCATTGAAGACCAGCCGCTCAAGCGTGGCGACTACATTTCAGAAGCGTTATCACGCTCACTGAGTTACCTTGACATCAAGTTACTCACAGACAAGTACAGTCTGAACGACTTTGGCGACACCCACAGCCTGGTACTGATGGTGGACTCGCTTAACGTACAAAACACCTTGTTGCAAATGCTGCCTGCCGATCAACGTGCAGACGCGGGGGCCACCTGGAAAGGTAGCAAAGGTGTTTATGGGGTGATGCAATCCATTTTGGAGCAGGCCTCAAATCGTGTCGCGGTTTTAGGCTCCTTGATACAGAGTGGCGACCAAGGCAAAGCCGAAGGCGACGTGCTAGAAAACGCCCTCAACGCCCTGGCAGATTTGGTGTTTGGCCCAGGCAACAACATCCGCCTCAAAGGCTCCCCCGATGGCGGGACCTGGGCCAATGTCGATAACAAAGGCGGCTACACCGGGCGCGACAGCTTCTACACCCTGCTCAATGACATTCAGAACAGCGATCTCTTCAAAAAGGCAGCGGACGGCACGGTGTCCCTCCAACTCAGCGCCTCATCAGGCCTCGCCACCCAAGCCCGCACCGACTTTGGTGCCTATGCCGCGCTCTACAGCCTGAGCCCGTTTGCATTTCAGTTTGGTGATTCGGATGCCGCGCGCGCACTGGTCAGTACCCAGTGGGGTGACGTGTACAACCACTGGAAGGCTGACAAAGATGCCGTAGCCAATGGCAACACCAGCATGGTGCAATACGTATCAGACACTTGGCTGCAAGATCGCGCAGCCCTGTTGGTGCGCAAGGACTACTACAACGCCAACAACGCCAGCTATGACAGCAGCGCTCCCGACGCCTGGGGCAATAAGAAGTCGGATGGTCTTGGAGGATTCACTCCCATCAACACGCGCTTCGACGCCGAAGACATCGTCTGGGACGACCGCCAAAACGGCACCAAAGTCTTGCGTGACAAAACCACTGCCAACACCCGCTATGTAGTGTTTGGCAGCGAAGCCAGCGAAGCGGACATCACGGGCGGCAGCAGGGATGACCATTTGTACGGAGGCGGTGGAGACGACACCCTTGACGGCATGGGCGGCAATGACTATCTGGAAGGTGGCACAGGCAACGACACCTACGTCTTCACCGGTAAATTCGGCAACGACACGGTACTAGACAGCGACGGCCAAGGTAATTTGAAATTTGACGGCATAGACCTCTCCAGCCTGGACTTCAAACGCATCAAAGGCTCCACTAACCTGTGGCAAGACTCCCAAAATCTGTATGTGCTGGCGTACAACCCTGGGGCCAATGCCCGCGGCGACCTGCTCATCAGCAAACGCACCTCCTCCACTGATGCCCGAATGGCAGGTACCGTCACCGTACGCAACTTTGCCAGTGGTGACCTGGGGATCAACCTCCAGGCCTTGGACCGGGTAGCTACAGACGCCCCCACCCTTGCCGACCCCATCCGCGTGTACCTGAGCGACCCCACGGCCAACCCCAACGTATCCACCGCCTATACCGACATCAACAGCCAGCAATACACCGACCTCAGCGCAGTGTCCCACTGGGTCTATGCCGACAACACCTTTGGCCAAAGCATTACCCTGGGCGATGGGGATGACTTTATCAGCACCAGCGCGCGGGCTTACAACGGCGTGAACAACCCCCAGCACCTGGCAGTCACCGCCCAAGACGACGACATCGTCAGCAGCGGCGGGGGCAACGACACCATCTACACCGGCTCCGGCAGCGACACCATCAGCTCGGGTGCTGGCAACGATGTCATCTATTCTGGCCAGTGGGTGAACAAAGTCCATTTTGATGGCGGGCAAGCCCAGTTCGCCGACGTCATCGACGCGGGCGATGGCAACGACACAGTGATAGCAGCCATGGGCGACGACACCGCGTTTGGTGGCGCAGGCGATGACACCCTGTACGGCATGCAGGGCAAGGACATTTTGATGGGCGGTGCGGGCAATGACACCCTGGTTGGCGACGGCAACTACACCACCCAAGAGAGCCAGTTTCAAAACACCACGAATGCCTTGTGGGCCTACGACAACGCGGGAGACGATCGCCTGTATGGGGGCGATGGCAACGACGTGCTGATTGGCGGGGTAGGCGGCGACTGGCTCGAAGGCGGCGATGGCGACGACCAACTCTTTGGCGACTCCCAGGTATCCGACCAAGCCACCACGTCGGTGTGGTGGATACCCACCCAGTACCAGGGCGCCGACGTGCTAGACGGCGGCGCGGGCAACGACATCCTCACCGGTGGCGGTGGTGACGACACCTTGATAGGCGGCAGCGGAGCCGACCAACTGCTGGGCGGCGCGGGCAACGATACCTACATCTTTAGCGTGGGCGACGGCTTGCAAACAGACGCCAGGGTGGACACTATTACCGACACCGAAGGCACCAACACTCTGGTGCTCCAGGGGGTGGATCTGGCAGATGTGCGCGTGAGCAGCGTCGCGGGCGCACCCAATGACCTGACCATTAGCTACGGATCGCTGGAAGCCAGCAACAACCTTCTCATTAAAGATGCCCAGCTGGGCAACACCATCCAAACCGTCCAGCTCGACGGCCAAAGCATCAGCTTTGCCAAGCTGGTGACCAGCAAGCTGGGCACGCCAGCAGCCAAGAGTGCCACGGGCGACAACCAAACTGTGTTCGGTGGCGCTCTCGATGATTCCCTGACACTGAACTACAACGGCGGCGTTGCCGTGGGCGGGCTGGGCAATGACACCATTGTGCTGAGTGGCCTGAACAACACCGTGCAGGTAGGCGCAGGCGACGGACACGACACCGTCACCGGCGACACCCCCAATGGTGCGGGTGGAACCAATGCGGTCGAGTTTGCGGATGGCATACGGGCCGCCGACGTTAGCGTGCAACGCAGCGCCCGTGGCGGCATTGTGCTGGCGGCAACGGATTTTGAGGTGAGTGTGGAGCTGCAAGGCGGTGGCGTAGGGCAATTGCGCTTTGCCGATACTGGTGAAGCAGTGGCCTTGACGACCCTCGTGCAGGCAAGTCTGGATGCTCAGATCACGGATGGGGATGACACGATTGAGGGTTCGGCCCTGGCCGATGTGCTGCGCGGCGGTGCGGGACACAACACCTTAATCGGCCATGAGGGCGATGACACGCTGATTGCTGAAGGGAATGGCGACACTCTCGTCGGCGGAGCGGGCAATGACACCTATGTCATCGGAGCCAGTGTGCAGCAGGTGACGCTTGTCGCAGACCAGCAGTCGGTCAACGAGGGACAGGACACTATCGTGCTTGCGGGCTCCAGAAACACGTCGGACTGGCATGTGACCATGTCAGGGGCCGACCTGCTGCTCAACGTGTATGACGGAAACACCGGCACCGGCACTGATATTCGGCTCGATGGTTTCTTTGATGAGGGGTCCGTTAGCTTCGACGTATGGCGCAACGCCAACATTACGTTTGCCGATGGCTCTACGATTGACCAGTCCGAGATCACACAGGCCCTGATGACAGGGACTGAGGGCAACGATGTGTTGTATGGAACCAGTTGGAATGACCAGATCAGCGCGGGTGCTGGGGATGATGTCGTTTATGGCAACGCTCGCAATGACAATATCCATGGCGATGCTGGCAACGACACCCTGATTGGCGGCATTGGTCACGACGTGCTTTATGGCGACGCCGGCAATGACACGCTCGTGGGCGGGTTCGGCCACGACACGCTGTTTGGCGGTGATGGCAACGATGTATTGATTGGCGGCAACGGCTACGACCAAATGGACGGGGGCGCGGGAGATGACGTATACGTTTTCAGCGCCACCGATGCCGGCTCCAATAGTGGCCCGGAGCTCGACACTATTTCTGATACCCAAGGCGCCGATGTAATCCGCCTGGACAGTACCATTGCCTTGTCGGAGGTGCATGCGCACCGGGTGAACGCAAACACGATCGGACTGATGTGGGGCAATGGCGCTGTTGAGGTCAACGGTGGCGCTGATGGCGGTAGCCGCATCCACGTGGACGTGGGCGGCGCCCAATACGCCCTGGCGGACTTTTTGCCCGCAGACTTGCCTCTTCCCTCGACGGTGAGCGAGACCGATCCACAGACGAATGCGACATTTTTGGCGCGCTACGAGCAAGTTGCACGGGCACAAATCAGCTACGCCCAAAGCGTGGGCGCGTTGCAGTGGCGGCCGGACTGGCATGCGGTGGAGGTGAATTCGGACTGGAATTACAACGGGGGGTTATACGACCTGTACCCCGCGCCGACCGATACGTCAGCGTGGCAGATAAAGCAGGTGCAAACCGATGCTGCCAGTACGGACGTGTCTGCGCCAGTGATTGAGCGTACCCTGATAGGGATGGACCCCTACTGGGGAGCGACGTACACCCCCGGCCGCTATCTGTCCCTGCCTGCGACGGTAGATGCGCAACTGGGCGCATCGGCCAACCAATTTACGTTTTCTTCGGGAATGGTCAGTGGTGGCGCTGGAGACGATGTGTTGATGGCCAATATGCGTGGTTTCAATCGCGGCAGCGGCAGTGAAGAAGAGTTGGGAGTTTATTACCGCTTGTGGGCGGTTCCAGACAATTTGCCGGACAGTCTGTCGGTTCGAAATCAGGTACTGTTGACGGGTGATACCACCGCAAGCTGGATCGACGGTGGCGCCGGAAACGACACGATCTTGGGCTCTGAAGTTGCAGATATCCTTTACGGCGGCACCGGTTTCAATTCACTGGACGGTGGCGCAGGACCAGATCGCTACATGGTGCTCGATCAAGGAAGTTCCAACCCAGGGTTCGACTACATTTCTGACAGCGGTTTGACGAATCCGATGTTTTGGGACACTTACGTTGGCGGGAGCAAAGGCCCGGAAAACGTTCCCCAAGGCGCAGACAACGATACGGTGGAGTTTGGTCCCGGCATCCATTTGGCCGACTTGCAGTGGAGCATCCAGCGCCCCAATACCGATGCCAAGTATTTCGCGCCCACGGTGGGCCAGGGGACAAACTACGACGGCACCCCTTTGAACCTTCCCTACTTGGCAGTAGAAAAAAATGGCCATCGCTTGGCCGCCATTCAGCTTACCCGCAATGACCTGCCCGATGCAGGCTCGGACTATGACCTGCCCGGTCAAGGCATCGAATTTCTACAGTTCCACGATGGGCAAAAGATATCCATGGCCGATGCGGTGGCACTAGCCCAAGCAGGGGGCCATATTAATCAGGCTCCTGTGCTCACCGGTAGCCAAGCCACCTTGGCCGCAGGCGCAGAAGATACGGCCTACACAATCTCTCAAGCCAGCTTGTTGGCAGGCTTTACGGATGTAGAAGGTGACACACTGTCTGTGACGGGACTTGCGGCCAGCAACGGCACCCTGTCTGCGTTCGATGCAGCAACCAGCAGCTGGACCTTTACGCCAGACGCCAACTACAACGGCACGGCAAACCTGAGCTACGGTGTGAGCGACGGCACCGCGGCACCTGTGGCTGCAACCCAGCGCTTTAGCCTGACTGCGGTGAACGACGCTCCCGTCGTTACATCGCCTATCGACAACATGGCGGCGCTGGAGGGCTCACCTTTCAGCTACACCGTACCGGTTGGCACCTTTGCGGACATCGATGCGCAAGACACCCTAAGCCTATCGATCCGCATGGCGGATGGGTCTGCCATTCCCAACTGGCTGACGTTCGACAGTGCCACCCGCACCTTCAATGGCACACCGGGTCATGCCGATGTGGGCAACTTGGGCCTGGCAGTGATTGCCACCGATACCGCCGGGGCCAGCGTCAGTACCTTGGTCAGCCTGTCGGTGACGGCGATCACCACGACTGCCCCTACCAACGACCCCTTGGCAGGCAACGACACCCTGTACGCCGACACCAACAACACCCCGGTGCTGGGCGGTGCCGGAAACGACACCCTGTATGGCAGTTGGAACAGCAGCACCCTGATCGGTGGCACGGGCAACGACACCCTGATTGCCCAAGGCGGCCCGCACAATGTGCTCGATGGTGGGGCAGGAGATGACACCCTCATGGGCAGTTGGGGCCAGGACACCCTCATTGGTGGCGAAGGCAACAACACCATCACGGCCATTGGGGGCGACAGCCTCATCAGTGCTGGTGCAGGCAATGACACCATTACCTCCAGCTGGGGTAACGACACCATTACCGCGGGAGATGGCAATAACCTGATCAATGCAGGCGGGGGCAACAACACGATCACCACCGGCAACGGTAATGACGTTATCACTACCGACTGGGGGAACGATGTCATTTACGCAGGTGCCGGCAATGACACCATCAGCACGGGCTGGGGGAGTGACCGCATTGATGCCGGAGCGGGTGACGATGTCATCCGTGCGGGTGGCGGAAACGACACGGTACGGGGTGGATTGGGCAATGACACCATCATTGCCGACCAGTGGAGCGATGACACCTATTACTTTGCGGCCGGGGATGGCCAGGATAGCCTGCTGGATGCGGGGGGCCAAGACCAGTTGGTCCTGGAAAACATCAGTTCCAGCCAGCTGTGGTTTACCCACACCGGCAACGACCTGAGCATCAATGTCATTGGCACGACTGACGGCGTCACGCTCAAGGACTGGTACTCTGGATCCCAGTATCCGGGCAGCCAGTACCACATGGAGCAGATCAAGACCAGCGACGGAAAAACCCTGCTGGACAGCCAGGTGCAGAACTTGGTGGATGCGATGGCAGCGTTTGCGCCTCCGGCTGCGGGACAAACCACGCTGACCGGCAGCGCGGCCACCACCCTGACACCTGTGATTGCTGCCAACTGGCATTGAAGTCTCTGGGGCGTGGTACGCAGGCGTGCTACGTCCCGCTTGATCAGGTTTTTAAATAGGGAATCGCTGGCCATCCAAGGACACCGAAGCTCCCACACGACAGGTTGAGCGCGTAAGTCGCAAAGCTTGCGAAGCGGCATACATCGAGATACTTGAATACACGCACCCGCCCAAGTGGCGGGTTTTTACTGGAACGGGTGGCCTGGTTTGGATTGGACTGGGTGGCGCTTTTGAATCAGAACAGGTGGCGGGTTTGGATTGGAACGAGTGGCCGTTTTGAGTGGAATATGCACTTAACTCTCTGTCTCGGCGAAACAGATGAATGAGCTCGAAGATGCAACACCGGTACGTCGTACTCGATCAAAACGTTCTCAGAAAAAACGAGCTCACCCAACTCATTGCAGATCAAGCCACCACAAAGTTTGTTCTGCCGGATTTGTCATTTCTTGAAATGACCAAGACTCCCCAATGGGAGTCCACTCTGCAAAACTCGCTGGGTCAACTCGCATCCATTCCTCAACGCGTTGTCGTGGCGTACTCTGTCAATGAAGCACTGAGGCGGGAAGTGGGCACACTCTCTCCTAGGTAAGAACTGGAACAAACAACTCCTCAATACAACGCATGCGTGACGACCCAGACCGGCATTTGCCGGCTTTGGCAGTGGATCATCTCGACCATGAGAAGAACAAGCGCCAGCTTGAGGAGCTAATCCAGGCAACGAAACAGTTCATCCCGGAAGAATTGCAGCGCCGCATGCGCGGCTCATCTCTTTCTGATTTGGATCGGCTCGACATCGTTCATGACATCGCCAAAGGTTTGGCACCCAGAGTACTCGTGAACAAGGGGCTCGATGCGAACAAGAGCCGCGCATTCATCAAACATCGTCCACTGTTCTACAGATACATCATCGTTCGTGTCCGGTACTGCACAGAATGGATCTCCAAAGGTGGCTTTGAGTCCTTTTCAGAGGAACAGGTTACCAATGAGATCCTCGATCACCAATATGTCTTGACCGCCTCGTTCTTCCACGATCTGCTGAGTCTGGACGCGAAAGCAAATCGTGCCTATCAAGCATTGCGGTCCATACTGAGCCGTGAGATTTGACTCGCTATACGGACAAACAACTCAAATCTCAGCTCTTCCGCTGCGATGAGGCGTCTCTGTATGGCTTTGACAAATGTTTCACCCTGCTGGAGAAAAACCGACCCCGCAATGTACGTACCGGCTTGTCGCTAATCATTAGGCCGTCAGTACTGCGGGGGAAAGAAAAATACACCCGCTGCCCCACTTTGAACTTGCTGGCCGGAGGAAGTTGGCATAAGCCATACTTGCCTAAAGTTGTTGTCCAAGACATATGCGGAAGCTCCTTGTCCTATTGCGAGTCAGTTTCATCCTGCAGTTTCTTCTGGACTTCGCGCTTGCCCAGCTTCATGACGGCGGCAATCTTCTGCAGCTGTGCGGCCCGGGGTTTGGCAGCACCCGCCTCCCATTTGTGCACCGAAAGGTAGGACACATCCAGCACGGCCGCCATCTGGGCTTGGGTGATTCCCCACTTGGCGCGCAGGGCCGCCAGCCGGGCAGCACTGAAGCGAATGCCGGGTGTGGTCGGCGCGTCCGCTGCGGAGACTTCCTTGCTGTTCGCCTTCGCCGCTTTGGTTGTGGCCTTGAGCGCAGAAGTCAACGATTTGACCTGGCGTTTCAAGGCGGCAATTTCCGAGCGATGGGTTGTCGTCGCCTTGCGCAAAGCCAACAGCTCATCCTTGAGCTCTTTGCGCGCCACGCGGGCAATTTCAGACTTGAGGGAGTTGATCAATGAGCTCATACAGAAGATGGTAGTCCTGAAACAATACTAAACGCCATCAAAAGAAAAGGCGGCAGTGGTGATGTACCACTGCCGCCTCTCTGTTTGAAACTGACCGGTTTACTTCTTTTTGTTCACCGCGGCCTTGAAGGCTGCACCGGCGGTGAATTTTGGCACAGTGGCGGCGGCAATCTTCAGTGCTTCGCCAGTGCGGGGGTTCTTGCCCTTGCGTGCGGCACGCTTGGTGGCCTTGAAGGTGCCAAAGCCAATCAGCTGCACGTCTTCCTTTTTAGCCACAGTCTTGGTGATGATTTGCACCAAGGCATCAATGGTGCGGCCAGCGGCGGCCTTGGACACGTCGGTCTCTTTGACCAGGGCTTCAATCAATCCAGCTTTGTTCAATCTAATACTCCAGAAAATAAACGGGTTCCGCCAATTTTGGCATGAGGGAAATCGGGGTGGAACTGCAATACAAATTGGCTTTGGGCCAAAGTCCGTTCAGCAATTCGTCCACTTTTACCTTTCACTACCGGATGCAAGCGTCTTCAAAGGATCACCCGTTTGGGGGATAGACAAGCGTGATCGTGCAATCACAATAGACGCGCCGTCATAGAAGGGACAACAGTCAGAATGTTGAAGCGAATAAATATCAAATCACTGTTGCAGGCAAAAGCCTCATTGAAACCTGCCGGCTTCAAACAATTCTTGAACCACTACGGCATCGAAATCAAAGATGCTGAAATCGAAGATCTGCGATGCATGTCGGATATGCTGAGTGCAGCCGGATGCAGCATTGAGAGTTTCGACAGGCACTATGTGGGTTTCAAAATCCCACAGATAGGCAAAGAGTTTGACTTACTGCGGTTAGGTCAAACATACATCGTCAACATTGAGCTCAAGAGTCAATGCCCAGAGGACAGAATAAAGAAGCAACTGCTACGCAACAAATACTATTTGAGCTTTATTGGGCGAAAGGTTTTGACTTTCACTTTTGTGTCAGAGTCCAAAGAGTTGTACTTCCTCCAAGAGAGCGGACAACTGGAAAAAGTCAAGGTTGAGCTTCTAGCAAAATTGCTTGCGAATCAGGAGGTAGATGATTCGGAAACCCTGGATGCACTATTCAACCCATCTGACTACCTGGTTTCGCCCTTCAACTCAACGCAGAAATTCTTGGCCGGCGAATATTTTCTGACCCACCAGCAGGAAGACGTAAAAAATCAAATATTGACCTCTCTCACAGAGTCCAAAAAGGCGAAATTCATATCCATCATAGGTAGTGCGGGGACGGGCAAAACTCTACTAACTTACGATATTGCCAGAAGCTTTTTCGACAGCAAAAAGAAGCCCCTCATCATCCACTGCGGACAACTCAATGCCGGCCACTTCGCGTTAATGAGAAGTGGATGGACGATTGTTCCAATAAAAGGTTACGGCAACCTCGACCTTACTAAATTTGACGTAGTGATTATTGATGAGGCCCAGCGCATTTATCAACAGCAACTGGATGACATCGTCGAAAAAGTAACACAGGCCAATGGCTACTGCATCTTCTCGCACGACAAACTTCAAACGCTAGATCTCTCTGAGGTCAAGAGGGAAATTAGCGCAAAGATCGGTTCAATCCCCTCAATCGCTCAGTACAAACTGTCTGAAAAAATAAGAACCAACAAAGAGATTGCTGCGTTCATAAAAATGCTCTTCAATAGCAAGAGATCCTTGCCAATATCAAGCAACGGCAACATAGAAATCAACTATTTCGATACAACAGAAGACGCTAAAAATTACTTGGATGGCCTTGACGAGAGCAAGTGGGAAGTTCTGCGATTTACTCCATCACAGTACAACAATGAGCATCACGAAAAATACTCCGAGGCCTCAAACAAGACATCGCATCAGGTAATCGGACAGGAGTTTGACGGCGTAGCGGTAACGCTAGATCAGTTTTTTTCTTATGATGAAAATGGTGATCTGGTTTACAGAAGTAGGGTTTACTACGATCCGCCAAAAATGCTCTTTCAGAACATTTCCAGGTGTAGGAAGAAGTTGAACTTGGTAATCATTGGCAATGCTGAAGTGCTCAGTCGATGCATCGCAATCCTTCAGCAACCTGGTGCCTGACCAAACCCACCTAAAGGCTTTGCAAGTCGTCAAACAGTGAGATTCGAACGCTGTCCGAGCGACTTGATACGAACTGCATGGGTACCGGGTTTTTGAAGACTAAGTGGCTCTCAATGCGAGTCGCCATCGGCATCTGGGTAAAGGTGCGCACAGTATCAGCGTACCGCTGCATCACCTCCATACGCTCAAGATGCTTGCGCAACAGATCTGGCTTTCCGTTTGGCATGATCTCTCCACGGAAGTCTGAGAGCTGCTCAGCGATCTCACCGGCTGTCTTCCGATATTGGACAACCTTGCATTCAATGACCAGAATCCTATTCCTTGCGGCATCCCACGCAAACACGTCAATATCACCGTAGTCGCGTTCCAAGGCCTGCCGCAGGATCTTCGTAAGTTTAATTTCGGGTTCAACCTGCCAGCCAAGGCTACGCAACTTGTCTGCTACCTCTGCATTGAACTCCAATCCTCGTGCACGTCGACTGTGGCCACACCACTTCGACATGGGTGCCCCCAGCTGCCAATCCGGGAAATCCCCCCGGTAGTAATTCTGAAGTGAATAGCTGAAACCTTCGCGCAACAAGCCCGGCGCCACCAAAAGCATGGGGTCTTCGCCGTCATCGATTTGCAAAAATGGTCGCCGCAATGTGCTGAGACGGCGACGGAATCGCCACGGTTGCCGATCTGCGGGCTTGAAACCCTCAGGCACACTCCGCCAGTTGGACCTGTGCGCAAGCGTGAATAGATTGAGGATTTCCTCTGTAGAACCCTCTGCTCCTAGCAATTGAACAAACTCGCTACGGCGCATGGTCAAGAGGAATTTCTGTTGTCGAATACCCAGATCCTCCACTGTGTCTATGTATCGACGCAATGTGTCGATTGAGAATCCGAATTCCTGCTGCCATGCCTGGAAGAAATCACCCATTGTGGGAATGTCCGCAGTAGGAACAACTTTGTGCTCCTGGAGATTCAGGGCATAGTCAATAGCGGAATCATTGAAACGTCTATCGCTCGTCGTACGGCCAAATGGAGTGATGACTTGATCAAAGAAGTCCGCATGTACATGAACATCACCCATCGGTCGAATCACCACACGCGCAGGCATGACGTCCCAACGAATGGCATCGGACCAGCCGCCCATGCTGAACAAAGTATTCGCAAGAACCATCAATTGCGTCAAATCCAAGTTTCCTGGCAACACCCCATCCTTCGCTGGGCAATCACAGACCGCCATCTCAATCAGAATCCGGGTTGCCTGGAACACGCCATTGAGCTTTGTTTCATTGAGCCCCATCGCTTCCAGCACAGCTTCCTTGTCCTTGTGCAATGAAAGCTGCGCCGCAGCAGTGCGCCTCCACCAGGTGCGTTGTTGGGCAGCCTTCTCGTAATTCGACATCAATGCCTCAATGAGGCCGCGGCGATTGAAACTCCGCAGTTGAGCGCAAAGCGCGTCCTCCAAGGACCCTACCAGCCGATTTAAGTACTCAATGCATTCAGACTTCCCATTGATTTCCCCACCTTCTTGCGTAGATCGAACAAGCCAACCGAGGCCGATTTTTATGCCAGCATCGTCGTAGCTGCTGATTGTCAGAACCGAAGAATGCTGCAGGGACTCGATATGATCGCGAAAGTCTCTGGCAGTAAAAACATGGGCTTGACGAGCGAAGTTGTCTGGAACGACTTCTGAAAGCAACGCTTCTCGCTGCACAGTTGACAGTGGGCTCTCAGCCAGCGCAGCTGCCCCATCAAGAAGCGCTTCAACTAACGCCTGTTCAGCGATGTTCTCCGCGTTAAAGGACGCGCTGTCGAATTCGGCGGAGATCACGAACTCAATGATCCCTGTCCCGCAATCCGTATTGACCTGAATCGTCCTACGTGCCGCTGCCCGGTCATACGTATTCGACGTGCGTTGATCCGCCAAATTGCTGGAGTCGAACACGCATCGCCAGAGAATAGGAGCAAAAGATAGGCTGGCGATCTGAGCGTCAATGACAGGTGCAACACGACGCAACCAAGTCGTGACCATCATATTCCTCTGGTACGCCATTTCCCTATTCACGTTTTCCGGCAGCACTATCTCGCACCACCAGACTCGTCTCGAGGTCTTGCACGCAGCCCGCCCGAGCAGAGGCCCGGATTCAGGCACATAAATTGGGCAGACATCGTCCTCAGGAACCAAAGGGCGCTCGGAACGTCGCAGTGCAATCCAGCGCCCTGTGATGTCGCGTACCGCGTGGACGTCCCACAAAGACGATACTTCATGGCGCAGTTCTAACAAGCTGTTTTGCTCGATGGCGATCGTTGAATTCTTGCCGGCCCAGTCCGCGGGAATTTCAGCATGTGGGACTAAATGGCCAGCAAAACGTCGGGACCATGCCACGAGATTTAGCAGTCCATTGATATTTTGGAGATGCATGCCTTGTTGCTTCAAGGCATCTCTTGCACTGAAGATACGCCACAGGTGCAGTGGCTTCATCTTGGGTGTCCAACTCAACGTACATAGGTCGGCAGCACTAATCGTGTCTACTTTCCACCCATCTATGGTATTTCGGTTGAGCCACAACGAGACCGTCCGCCCCACACCGCAGCAAACAAAGAGGGTAATACCGCTGTGGAATTCTGGGGATTGGCGAGCTCGCTGGTAAACCGAATTGATCTGTTCATCCACGAAGTCAGCCAGCTCGCCGAATGCGGAGAACGCCCCAGCCAAGCCTCCCTGCTCGAAGTCGTCTAGCGGATCCAGTAACAGCAAGAAGTGAAGGTGGCGACCTCGGTCAATCTCGTATGCCACGGAGGCTACAGGCCCATATTCCGATGACCCAAAGTAGACAGGTGCGGGACTATCTCCAAGCAGTGGAGTTTTTGCGAACATACGTCTGTACTCATGAGCCAAGGCATTGGTAAAAACAACCTGATTCGGCCCCGAACCTACTCGTCCAATAAGCAGCCGCCGTATTGCAGCGCTGACCGCACTTGGTAGCAGGAATATCAGTCCTTCATCGCTCCACGCGAAAGGACGACGTTCTAGACCCGTATGTCCAAATGCTTGCTCCAAGAGTCCATCACGATCAGCTGCTCTGAATATAAATGGCGCCAGGTCATCCAGCGAAATCCCGAGATCAGCAAGTTCCTGCTTTGAAAACCGGACATTCCGCCGCCCGCGCCCCAGTCTGTCCAAAGCCTTGGCTGGTATGCGTTGCTCCGGATGAGCGTTGCCAAGTTGATAACGACTCAGCCCGGCACGCTCGCAGACTGCATCCGACACCCTTAAAAGTGCATGGACTGATGCGCGGACTTTGGAAAATGGCTCGTGCACCGGCAGAGTGGCCATGACATTGAGCACTCGCTGAAGGTAAAAACCTCCACTCTCCCACACACCCTCCAAGACCCGAAAGCTTCCTTCATCTGTCACGACATTGGTGACAAACACGTCTTCTGCAGGATCCTCAGCACGCCCACACCAACCGGTTCCCATCGCGTGAAACACTTGCGAGACCAAGTTGCCAGAGATTGTCTTTTCTCCTCTGCAATGCACAATGCTCAAGTGAACCAGAGCTTCCAGGCGAATGCAGTTGCTTTGCAGCACCTCCTGCGTAAGCAAGCCTGCGAATGTTGCAGCCGTTTTAAGCGGATCCAAAGGCGCAAGAATCTTGATGACGTCTGGGTGCTCTTCGCACAGCTTCCCCATGTCCGGTGTTTCTGCTTGGTCACCGAGCATCGACATCAGGTCTTCAAGATCTTCAGGGTTGATATCTTCCATTGGATGTAGCTTGTTGAGAGTCAGGCCTACACGCTAAGAGCCTCGGAAATGCAATTTGTGCCAACAAACCGCAAGCTCCCTCATGTTGGTATGCCAGCCTCATAGAATGAAAACCCCGCCGGTAGGGGTTTCGAGCCCCAGTCCATTACGATTGCGACGCTGTGGCGCGCGCGCGTTAAGGCGACATAAAACTTCGCTCGACTCGTCGGCTTGAGTTCGACTCCCTTCGAAATCCACTGACACATCGGTTCCGTGGGAATAATGACCACATGATCAAAGCCTCTGCCTTTTGACTCGCCGAAGTTCATTGCTGGTGATTGCTTGTCGACACCAGCGCTGTCGATGCGGTCGCGAAGTTGCATGGGGCGCACTGTTGCCAGGTAATGGGCGTAATCAGAACTTCTCAGAATAAATAGGCCAGATCTCGTCTCCGAGGGAGTACGGCACTGAACACATTCGCAGGCCTGGCTTGCGGACAAATCGGGATAAAGGCGTGACGACACCGCGCAAATCGCAACGCTATTGCGATGAGACCGATTCAAAGTCGTTTCGTCAATTTCAAACGGTACTTTCTTGGGAAGCTCCTGCCTCAGGAACTTAACAATACCGCCGTCGACGTACTTGGTGTAGCGCCGCTCGTGGTGGGTGAGGTAGGTCACCTGTCGCGGATCGCCGACCATAAGCAGGCGCGCGGAGCTCTTAGCAAAAGCCTTCAGGATGTCAAGGTCGTACCCTGCCAGATCTTGAACCTCGTCAACGAAAATGTGCGGGAAGATGCGAGCGATCCGATCGATTACTGCACCACCGCTCTTGTCGTCGCAACGCATCGCCAGTTTTGAAAGTTTGTCCGAATAGACACGCCGCGTGGAGTCGAAAAAATGCTTTTCAATTTCCTCCTCTGGCCACGGAACCCCGATCCCTAGTTTGTTGACGAAGCGGATCCCCGATTGCGACGAAACCAGCTGCATGCCTGCAACGGAGAAATCGAACAGGCCACCCTGGAAGGGCTTTACGCCATGCGTGATCAAGAAGCTGAACCAAGTCATGATCGTGACATTTGCCGGAATACGGCCCACGCACCCGTAGAACTTTTGACGGATCTCCGCCTCGTTGGACTGGGTGTAAGTCATGATCAAGACCCGTTCGTTCTTGACCTTGAGGGCCTCCTGGACGAGGTAAGTGGTTTTCCCCGAACCAGCTGCGGCGATGACGATCTTATTGGCGCCCATCACGGCTTAATGGCCTCAATGATGTAGTCCGGATAGTTGATCGCGGTCTTGGAATTGAAGATCGCCAGAGCAGTCTCAGTTTTGTTGGCCCGCATGTGGATACGTAGCTCATCGTCGGTCTTTTTCGAAGTAGCTAGAACCCCATTCAAAGCCGCCAAGTTGTTTGCCTTCAGGAGCTTAGGTTCAAGCGTGTTGTAGTTATATGGCTTGTCCTTAGTCTTCAGTGGGCCAGTATCTACGACTGAATCGAAGCAAATCTTGATGGCATCGGAGCCACGGTAGTCAGCGTATTTCGCAGCGACTGCATCGGCATCACCGTCGTTGTCGGTAACCACAGCAACTGGAATTTGCAGTTTATTGGCTAGCTCGAGAAATCTCAGAAACGCAGTGCCAACGGAAATGACGTCGATGCCATCCTGTATTGGCAGCCGCCCCTTGTTAGCATCCTTATACGCTCGCTGGACGACCAGCTCGTCCGAGTCACCTTCCACCAGGATTGCCCTGCGCGCAAGTGTCAGTCGCAAGGTGTCATAGCCCGCTAGTTTTTTGAAAAAATCGCTGGCCACCAACTCCGCGATACGCGTGACCTTACCGTTTCGAAGAACAATCAGATGTTCGAGTCCCAACTTGTTGGCCACGAAGCTGCTGTGGGTGGAAATGATGATTTGCTTCTTGTCATGTTGCTCGGTCAGATCCGCTATGAGCTCGTTTAGGCGGGTGTGGGAAAGGTGATTTTCAGGCTCTTCCAGCAGAATAGCTGTAGCCTCGGCGTTCTTCTTGGCACTTAGTGCAAGCTTGGTCTTGATAACGCACTGCTCACCCTTGCCAATGTACTGAAAAGGAATGAGATCAATGTAAGTCATCAGACTGCTTTCCCAAGCTGTCTGAGAGGACAAGTCGACAGCAATGCTAACGGCCTTGTTGCTGATCTTTGCAGCGCTGGTGATCCGTTCGTTGATAACTTGCAGATTCTTGTCGTCGAAGAAAGCCTCCTTCAGCTTTCGATGGGCTTGGGAAATCGACGCACGTTCATGCTCTTCGAGAGCATCGCGAATGATTCGAGACACATAGACATCCGAGCCGTTCTGCAGTCGAGTGCTGGATGAGTCGATGAGCGCGGATTTGATCGGAATGTTTCGGGGCGTAATGCCTTTGCGTGCGAAGGATTTGACACCGACGCTGTAGTACTCGACGGGGATGGAGCGTAGTTCGCCTGTTTTTAATAGCTCATCGTAGGCATCTTTGTAGCTCTCCTCGTCGAACTCAATTTTGTATACGACACCGCTGACCTTGGCCTTCTCCGAGTTCCCGTCGCCCTCAAGTTCCGCCAATTCGCTTGAAGCCCCCGAAAAGAAGAGCTCTATCGTGATCGCGGGTGGCGGAAGCGGTGTAGCCGTACCCAGACTCTTCACGTACTTGTCTTGAGTTGACAGGTTGAAGAGGTAGCCCGCTTGGTCGTTTCTCAGGGGGCGGCCGTTCAACAACCCCGTCAGCGCCAGCTGGATTGCTTCCAAGATGGTCGTTTTGCCTGACTCGTTGTTACCAACGATGATGTTTAGCCCATCATTCAAGACGAGCGTAAAGGTGTCCTCGTAACACTTGAAGTTGGTGATTTTCACCTTTGTGATTCGCATGCGCCTCCCTAAAAGTCTGTGTCAGCATGAAGTGACACTACTTCAGTTCCAAGTATAGAGGCGGGTCCGTTTAGAAGTGAGCCTTACGCTGTGCGCTAAGTCCGTCAACCAAATGAACCGAGTAACCCAACAAAATACCGCACTGGTGTAAGAAATGGCTGCTGCTGCCAGCAGCCTGCAATCACAAGCCGCTGCCCTGGTTCGCGTAGTAGCCGTGTTCCAGATAAGTAGCGAAGCAGAATTGCCTAGTCAGGAGCTCATTGCGTTGAACTGAGCAACCGCCTGATAGGAAATCAGTTCTCGGCGAAGGCCTGCTCCAGTAAAGTGAAGCAGAGGAGGATTTTCCGATGGAAAACCCAAGTTCACCACCCCAACCCGATCTCGCATCCTTGCTCCTTCTCGCGCAAAGGCTGGAGAGCTTGCGCGACTCAATGGTGGAGTTCTCTCTATTTCTGGAGGACTGCCAAAGCGAACGGGATAGCCCCGAGCGAACTCTTGCGCAGGAACAAGTAACGCAGACACTGCACCGCTTAGGGCAGAAAGTTGAATGAGATCACGCGGGCGTTGCTTAGCAGACAGGTCGCCCAGATATTGCATCGGATGTGTTCTAGCCAAGGGACATAGCTGTATGCCCTGAGCTGCTGCTTTACTGTGCAGCAGCTTTTGTCATCCGATTTGCTTCGTACCGCTCTAACAAACACTCTGAGAGATGCAGCGCCACACCGACAATAAACCTCGCTTCTGACCGAGTAGGGGCAGCAGCACCTGGTGACTTTCCGTGTGAATCCCCAAGGGCATTCCGTGCTTCGGCGATTTCCGTACACAAACTGGCGATTGCACGCCCCATTAAATGGGAGGCGTTGGAGCCCAAGCCACATAGAGGCTTGCAAATATTAAAAAGGTTGGGGATCTTAATGGCATTTGGGATCTCAATACCTTCTGCGTGCGCAATGTATTTCAACGTAGCTTCCAGCGCTGATTTGGCGCAAGAGATAGCAATATCAGGGGAGCTTTGATGCTGGGAGATTGCCCGCATTGCATGCTTGTGGGCTTCTTCCACCAACAGCAGGCTATCCATAGAAAAGGTATTGAGTTCTCCACTTGACGAATGGAGCGGAAAAAATCCACCTTGAGGCGGACGAGTAAGCGTTTCCAGATATGAACTCACATAGGCGAGCAGATTCTTGCCCTTCAGAGTCTCCTCTGAGAATTGGATCAGCTGCGGGGCAGTCGGGGTCAAATAAATGCCCAGAGAACTAGACCCGAGCAGTTTGATGGCGGGGATTGTGTTGGCTGATATCGAGAAATTCGCCGAAAAATCCTTTAAGGAAATTTGAGTACGTTCAGGGTCTTTGTCCAGCATCTCCAAGGCCTTGCGAATCACTTTCTTCATCTCGTTGTACAGGGATGTGGCCACTCTCTTCTTCCCGGCCAGCATTGCACAGAATGCGGAAAACTGCGGTTCGTAGGGGGTTCCTTGACAAGAAATGAACCGCCTGTCTAACAACCATTGGATTAGCGTTGCATCAGGCCTATGGTTGCGGCGGAATACAGCTGGCGCTATATCAGATCCGTTGATGAAATCGGCCGAAATGATTGTCAGTAGTTCGATTGCGCGTTTTGTCACTCCACATTTATGAAGTGACTCAAGATGGCGTTCCTGCAATTCTGCGAGCGTAGTGATCGCAGCTTGTTTCGTTTTGGTCATCTCTAGATTTCTCATTCAGAAAGATCGTTGATTCACCTCTAGCCATGCGGCGATGACCGGTTTCGACCATTGCAGCGCTTAGGTTGATCAGCCTGAAGTAGCTATGAGGTGACAGAATGCGAGCTTATGTCAGGGGAAAAATGCTAGTCTACTGCCAAGGTATATCCACAATCCGTCACGCCGAAACTGGCGCAGTCTATGAAATCGACTGTAGTGAGTTGAATTGGGATGATGTTGATGGCACCGAGCGTCACATGGGATCGGAGACTCACTTTGAGGCAACGATCGAGCATCCAGAACTGGGCACGCTGACCTGGGGCCTATGGGAATATCCCGAGGGTATTGAGAACTACAGGAAAATGGATGTGGGCGAACATACGGTTGTCCAAGACTTTGACTACGGCCTTGAGCATGAGTCGCCAGGACCTGAAGATTGGATCAACTATGAGGCCCCAAGCAATCCGTACACAATCTTCATGAACTCCTATCACCATACAGGCGATCTACTGGCTGATCACGGCGGCGAGTACGGACATTCTCTTGTGAATCGAATGATTTTTTCGCACTAGGTCACGGCGCTGGAAGCCTATCTTGGCGACACCTTGATCAATGGAGTGATGGGCGATGCAGGCGCCTTGCAGCGATTAATTGACAAAGCGGATGAGCTTGTGAACGCGAAATTCAGTTTGACCCAGATTGCGAAGACTCCCGATCTGGTTCAGAGCACTGTCCGGCGTTATCTTCGAGGCATCCTGTACCACAACCTCACAAAAGTCGATGTGCTCTACAACATTGCCATCGGGGTTCGAATTCTCAAACTGGCCAAGGACAAGTCGAGCTTGTTCAACACGGTGAACCTGCGTCACGACTGTGTACATCGCAATGGCTTCGACACGGACGGGAAAGAACTCCAGGTGTTCAACAAGAAGTCTGTCCAAGCGCAGGCCGATCTGATCCGAGATTTCGTGGAGCGCATCGAGAATGCTGTTCGTCGCCGCCAAAAAAACAGCGCCTGACTTCAGCAAAGTCTACTGGCCCCAGGAAAACGAATGTCAGGTTGCAACTGATTCCAGCCAGGTATCGTCGTCGCTGCTCATGAGAGGCCCAAGGAGTGAGTCACGACCTGGCGAGTAGCGATAACCCTCAGCCTTGAGTTCAAGCACCTCTTTCTCTGTCCAACCCTTTTTGACCATTTGGTCTACGACTTCGGCCGTGATCTCCACGGCATCGACTTGGCCGATCACCGACGCCATCCTCATCATTGTCGACTGCGCCTGGTCCAGCAGTTTCCGCACGTCACCCAAAGGGTAGCCTCCAATCGCACGCGTACCAATGACGGGGTGTTGAGATTCAACACTGAAGCAATCACCGAGGAGCTCATACATGCAGTCCCATTCGACTTCAATGCGGTCTGGATCGTCTCGAAGTCCAATGGTCTGCCGCTTGCCCTGCCAGACAAGGCACATTGCCAGGCGCTCATTGGGTTCAAGAAGCCAGGCATCGCCGACTCCCGTGGAGAACAGCACGAAGGGGGGACAAGCGACACCGTTGCTCGTCACCACGGCCCTCGCTTGACTGCGAAGCTCCGCAGCGATGATCGTCTCGCACTCGGTGAGAATCGATCGCATCTGTGCAACCGCCTTGGCGTTCTCGTTGCACTTGATGACATGGTGCCAGTGGTCATAGCCGGCCTGCTTGGCGACACGATTCAGCAGGTCGGTGTGTTTGCCCGCGCCGGAGCGCTGCAGCTTCTTGGCTTGTTTCTTTAGGCGCTCAACGACTTCGTCGGGCGTGGCAAGGTAACGCATGACAGACTCCTTCTGTATGCGAATCACGGGTGCCCACTGCCTAGACTCGCCTACAAAGGGAATCAGATGATGAAGGTTGATAAACGTCGTCCCGCGAGGGTTCGCCGCGGTGGGCAGCATGCGCCGACTTGCGCAATGCAGATACTTTAGCCGTAGCTTGTTTCTCGGTCAACAGGCTCTTTGTTCGAGCGGACAAAGGGGACATCGTTCTGCCGGGATCTCCAGCGAGAAAGGAAGATGTCGACAAACAGCGTATTCTGGAAATTGCAGCGCACCGCTCTACCAATCGCTGACCAGCCTGCTCGTATTGGCTTGCATCGGATAAACACAGATTTGCCAGTGACACGGTAAATCCCGACCAGAGTTAGCCCAAATGGGATTCATTGGCTCCACCCTCATGGCCAGATAGCGGGCATTCAGGACTCGCAGGCTAACCACAGTCGTTTGGCAGTGCATAGAGCATCTACTTTTTGGAGGCGCGAGCCCGCTGGCGGGTACCTCCGGCCTTTGGCATATTTAACGGGCTGATGGTGGCCCCAGGGGCAACGTTGCGCAACCAATCTTCACGGCCTAGTGATCGAACGATGGCAATCAGTGTACGCAACGTCGAGCCGTTCCCAGATTCCAGGTTCTTCAAGGCGCTCACGCTGCAACCAGCGCGCAATGCCAAGGTGGTTCGTTCGATGTTCTGCCTCAGCCGCAGTGATTTGATCTGCTCCCCAATCTCTGTTTCAAACTCTTCAATGGTGTTTGCGATCATTTTTAAAAGATTGAAATGAATCCATTAAGCTAACAATTCGCCAATTATGGCTTTATTTGCAACTTTTATGTAATTGACTCAGTCAGCGGCAAATCCGCTTTGAATTGAGCAGTTGCTTCCGCGATTCTGTTTCCATGTTGAGTTGGTACACATCAGCAATCCCCGCAACAGATGCTCAGGTCAACCGGGATACGCAAAAACCTCTTGGGGATCTCAAACAACAAAAAAGCGCCGAGAAGTAGGGGTGCAAAGTCGCATTTCAAGGCACGTGAACAATTAAGTTATTTATATCTTCACCTCTGGAAAAATGCACTTGGCAGCGTTGTGTTGAATAGATATATTTGACCCCAAGGCGTGCGGGTATGACCCAGTTGCCGCCCCAGAGCATTGATAACGCTCTCGGTGGCCACATCAGGCCGCTGATGGTCTGAAATTGCAAGCACTGCAACGTTGCGATGGCTGGAAGGCCTGGATGCAATGTGAACAGCCAGCATGCCATTTGCAGATCGAAGTCCTGCTCTGATATCGGTTAAGGGGCAGGAGGCGCCGTAAACGGGGCGCCTTACAAGTTCAATGCGGATTAGCGTCCGTGCGCACGGGCATCAATTGGAGAAATCCATGAAGATGACTGTTAAGGTGGATTTGAAGGTGGACTTGGCAAAATGCCTTGCGCAAATTGCTTTGATCATTTTGATAATCGCGACCATGTAAGGTCCGGGCGGGGTAGGCAACTACCCCGCCTCCTTGCTACAACAATCCTGCCAGCGCCTCCTCCGCGTTTCAGTTGCTGAACAGCATTTCCGTTAGTTCGCTGCGTATTCCGGTTGATCTGACCACGTGTTCCGGGAATTGTTGACCACTTTCAATCGGCCTATTGGTGTTGACCAGCGGCAGTTTTCGCCAAGAGGTCCAAGGACAACTATGGGGGGCGGAAGCGGACCTTTTCTCGGCGATGGTGACAACGGCCTGACGGACGACCCGCTAAATCGTTATCGTGGTCCATTCAAGCTATTTGTCGTCGTCATGTTGGTCGTTGTCCGTATCCTCATCTTCGTCGTAGCCCAACCCCCTGAAAATTTCCCAGCTTGATAGGAACGGGCTCAGCGTTTTGTATGCGAATTTGGGAAGGTCATCGTTGTAGTAAATCTCGTCGACCTTCTTGTCATAGATGTATTCGATATATTCAAGATAAATATCTCGAAGCAGGCCGGTCCGATACAGATCGAGGTTATGCGTGGTAACCGCATCAACGATGCTTGTCTTGAAGCCGTACCAGTTTGGTAGCGAAATTTCCGGCCTAATCGTGCCAGTCTTGCCCAAGAAGCAAAATTCGAACTGCTCGCGCGAAACCCGGATCAGTTTGTCGTGGAAATTGCTCTCCAAGGTGTCGACCCAATAGTCTTTTCCATCGTCTGTCAGTTGATCGTAAATCGCCTGAACCTGCGCGAGCCGACCTTCATCTGAATAGCCATAGACAACACCCTCATGGACTGACGTGCGGTACGAGCAAAAGGGATTCATTGCCGCGATGACAATGGTATTTGGGTTGGGAAAGAGCTTCGTCAGCTCTCCCCATTTCTGGTTTGCATAAATAAGAGCGTGAAAACCTTCGGCTTCAAGCTTTTGGGCAATCGAGTTACTGATGACATTGAGAGCATTTAGGGTATAGCTTGGCGGGGCGCTTCCGTTGCCTTCATCAGGATCGATCCAGCCTTTGATCATCGGGAACGAAAGGGCGACGCAAATCATCGAGTTGTCGTTCAAAATGTTCTGTTCGAAGGTCTGGTAATACTCTTCGCTAGGGTAGTAGACCTCCAGCGTGAATTTGCCGGCGTCTTCGTGCGGGATCAGCGCGATGATATTTTTCTCATTAGAGACAAGCTCCTGAACAAACGCGTCCTTTACGGTCCGGCCTTCCATCGGCGCGACGAGAACTGAAGTCACAGCCTGCTCTTTAAGACCAGGGAAGAGTGAGCAAAAGTAGTTGGAATACGCCAACAACTCTGTGAAGGCTTGGCGCTCTGTCTGATTTGATTTCTTCAGCTCGACGATGGTCAGGCCCGTCGATTCCGAATTTCCTAGTAAGTCAACCCGAGTGGGATGTGATCCACCGCGGTCAAGCTGCAATTCCTTCGATGTCAGAACGAGGGCCTGCAAGTTGTCGAGAATTTCATTGATCTTGCGTTCTGTGCGCTGCTGCAACAGAAACCGAATGGGTGGAAAAGAGTTCCCGGTCCATTTCACCGGCTCACGCCGACCGATGACGAGGGTAGACAAATCGTCTTTGTGGTGACGAAACAAATGGTCCCTGAATTCATTTTCGCTGATGGTCAACATATGTGGCGCGTGATGGCTCAATTGCGTCACCATATCGCAATTGCGCCATCACGTGAAACCACCACGGAAAAGTTACCGCCGACGGCGCCGAGTATCGCCGCTTTGGGGAGAAGGCTGAGAGTCTGCAGACTGCGTTAAATGACGCCGACGCTCCCAGTCAAAGCGTCATCGCCATCGCAAGGTGCGATGGTGCGCTCCCCCAAACGGGGGATTGCACCAAAAGCTTCGAATCGATAGGCTTCGGTCACACAAGAAAGCACGCAATGGCCGGGCAAACACCTGATCGTCATTGGCACCGCTTCTCAAGGGGAGGAAATGCTCGCATCAAGATCAAGCGCCCGGATCTGGGTCGCTGTTTGTCCTGTCTGCCGGACTGATACGTCCTGGGCGGGGTACCCCTCGTGTACTGCTGCTCCTAGGTCAGCCCCCTCTTTCACATCTCCATGCCAGCGACTACCCGACCTGCGAGCTGCCACATCGCCGGCAGGCGTGGTTCCGCTTGGTTTTCATTGAACTTTTTCGAAGCAAGCACCCAGCACCGCCAACCCACTGACCACCTGAGGAGGAACTTATGCAGAACGCAGTCGCTTTCGCCAACAACGACGTCATCATGGTTGCCTGGAGTTACGGGCGACGGCCCGAGGGGTGTATGGGGTTTGCGATCTACCGTATCGACAAAGACGGAAAGGAAACCGTTCTGCCGGGACAAGCGAGGTTCAAAGGGGTCGTTCCCACGAAGTGGACGACCGAAGAGCTTCCCGTTCAGAAGTTCTACTGGAAAGACCCCTATGCGCGGCTGGAAGCCGAACGTACCGGCCAGCGCACCTTCCGCTACAAGATCGTCCCCATGGAAGGCAAACCAGGCAACTTGGTTCCCATGGCACATCTGGCGGTGCTTATCACCAACGAAGTGGAAATCACACCGATCCTTGACAACGGACTGCGCGTTTACTTCAACCGCGGATTGATTTCCACCCAGCGCGTCGCACGTGCGCTGGGCCCGAAAAACATGAAGGACTCTCTGATTGAGCAAGTGTCTGATCCCAAGAGCAAGTTGCGAGAAAGTCTGTCAGGAGACATGGTTGAGGCGCTGGAGGGTTTCCTGGCACGTGCAGACAAGACTGGGACAATTTACGCCGCACTCTATGAACTCAAGGACGCGCAGCTGATTGAGGGGCTGTCTGGACTGGGCAAGCGACTGCACATCGTGCTGGGTGACTCCAAAGAGGATGAAGACGTCTTGGATGACGAGGGAGAGCCGGTCAAGGTGACAAGTCCCAAAACGGGCAAGACCAAAACCAAGACGGTCAAAGTGGACGGCAATCAGGAAGCACGTGAGACCCTCACGAAATCGGCAAACGAAATTCACGACCGCATCATGCCCAGCGGCCACATCGCCCATAACAAGTTCTTGGTGTACGTGGATTCCAAGGGAACGCCCAAAGCAATCCTCACAGGATCCACCAACTGGACCAGTACGGGACTTTGCACCCAAACCAACAACACCATCGTCATAGACAACGAAGCAGTTGCCAAACGCTACCTAGCGTATTGGAAACAGTTGGCAAAGGATACGGACGACGCCGACGGCATTCCCAAAAACCTGCAAGGTGCCACTCTGCGTGCCTGGGATGCTGAGGGCACGGACATTCCACTGGGCGACGGCATAGCGGCTTCGAGTTGGTTCTCGCCAAACACTCCCAAGGCGCGCAGCTCAAGTGCCAAGGCGACCGAAAAGCGGCCACCCGACATGGAGGAACTGGCAACGCTCATCGGTCAGGCGCGTCACTCCGTATTGTTCCTGGCGTTCTATCCCGGCACCCCCAGCCTGGCCAACTGGACAGCACAAGCTGCGCGCGCCAACAAAAACCTGTTTGTTCGAGGCTGCGTGACCAACAAGTCGGCTTCCGAGGGCTTCTACTACGAACTCAAAGGGATGACGCCGCCTGCCAAGGTGAAAGGCCAGAAGAATCCCCCGCCCAAGCAAGACCCACGAGTGTTCGGCGCTGAAGCTTTTGACTCGAAGGTGCCCGACGGCTGGAAGAAAGAGATCCTCAACGCCGGATACGCCATCATCCACGACAAGATCGTTGTGATCGACCCTTTCGCGGACGACTGTGTGGTCGCCACCGGCAGCCACAACCTGGGCCACAAGGCCTCCTTCGACAACGACGAAAACCTGCTCATTGTCCGCGGCAACAAGAAGTTGGCCATGGCCTATACCACCCATGTCTTGGATGTCTATGACCATTTTTCTGCACGTTACCGATTCAAACTCAATGGCGGCCAGAAGGACGCTCTGGAACTGGAGAGCAAGCCGGAGGCCTGGCTGGGCAAATACTTCGACGCAGATGGGCAGGTCAATAATTCGCAACTCAAATTCTGGATGGACGCTGCGGTTGGACGGTAAGCCTTGGGCTATCGGCATCGCAGAGTTGCACCGCGGCTTGCGTACTACTTTGATCTTTGTGCAGAAGTGGTTATGTCGGCTGCTCTAACTACAGTGGAAGCGCCAATTCCACATAGCCAGGAATCTGCCGTCTCAAGTAGGCGTCACCGCAGTGGCGAGCAAACCGCTCGCCAATAGCATTGGCGCTCAAGGGTTTACCTCCCACCCTACCCACAAAAAGACTGTCATTCCCCATAGCCGGGTGCAACCGGGGACGGACGCTCCTTAGGTACCACCCCACCCACGCACCAACTTCCAATTTGGTAGTGGGACCGGCCCAGAAAACCGGTACATCGTCATTCGCCATGTCACGACCATCCGCCAAAGACAGTCTGACCAGATGAACTTGCGTGAGTCCATAGATCCGCGCCACCGCAAAGATGACCTTGTCCGCTAGCAAGTGCGCTCGCTCATGGTCGTCCCAAGTCTGGGCTATCCGATGGTCAATCTGCGCCAGAAACAACGCAAAAGTCTCGTCATCGACACCCGGCTCCCGCATCGGAGACACGTGATGCCGTTCAACTGTCCGGCCGGAGACCAATTTTGCGTGTGAAAAACTCCTGCGACGACCCACGGGAGCTGTCTGCTCAAAAATGGAGTGCGCCTCCTCTGGAGAGATCGGTGCATGCGCCCTGTCCAGATTCGTTTTGACCACATGGCGCAACCAGAAAGGGAGCGGTTTACGTCCCAACAGCAGAGTGGTGGTCGTCCACTGCTTGGTGGAAGCGGCCTTCAGAAATTCACGCGGCCAAGCTTCAAGAAGTGCGCACGCCTGCCGCAACAACTGGCGCCTTGCAAAAATTGGTGTCATGCCAAACGTCAGGCGGTCTGCTCGGTCATCCACGCCCTGGATTAACGCCGTCAGTCCCGCGAAGAACGCCGGTGAATAAACGGCGGAATCCCCCAAATGAACCCAGCCGTCCTGCAAAGCTTGGAATACCCAGGCCCCTGCGACAAGATCCTCGGTGGAAGCGGTTACCGCCGTCGCCCGGCGCAAATCCCCGCCGCAGCCGTAGCACCGGACATGCAGAGCCGAACCTCGGGTGGTTTGCGAGCGCCATTGCATATCTACCCGGTGCGGCGCGATCTCCTTCAGGCATTGAGGGCAGTGATCCAGCAACTGCAATTCGTGCTGCAGGCACACTGAGACAAAGGAAAGTCGCCAGATCTTGCGAAAGTAGGGGTAATCGTCATCGCGCAGGCACGCGGGACAAAACATCAAGCTGCAACGCGTTCGCTTCCGATGGTAGACACCCAAGGGGAGTATTCCGGGTGAGTTCCCACGCGCATTCACGGCTTCAGACACAACCCCGCTGAAGCTTGTCAGCATGCAGTCTGCCAAGGTGCGCTGAGGAATTCCGCTGGTGTTACTCAGACGCTGGAGCATCGATGGCGGCATCGATCGATCAATATCCCGGTTCCAGACCGCGCTGCGGACCCCGAATATCCCGGTACACATGGATTCGGCGCGCAGTCCATGTGCGTGCGCGAATCGAACCATCCAGCTACTGAGTAACTCGCCCGGTTCAGGGGACAAATGAATGGGCCATAGCGTTGGGGGAATTCCAGGTATGGCCATTTGGATCGACTACAGGTTCTTCCGGTCTTCTTTTTGCTGGAGCTTTGTCTGCGGCGCGCACTTTTTCAGAATGTCCGTTGTGATGCACTCGGTACCGCTGCGTATGGCCTCCTTGGCGCACTCTGCAAGAAACAGGGAAACGGCACCTATCGTCTCTAGCCCAAACGAATGCAGCAACACCGCAACCTCCTTCTTGGAAAGCATCGAGGGCTGACGCAAGGGAATGGCTTGCTCGAAGTTGGCGAGCAGTGTCCTGAGCTCAAGGCCCACGCTCCAGATGGGCAAAAGAACGGTTTCAAATCGATTCTCAATCTGATCGCTCAAATGCAGCAGCTGCAGACTTTCTGGCGTCCCTGCAATCACGATGGACATGCGGAGTTCGTTGCTCAAGTGTTTGAGCGCGAACAGGAACTCCCGCTGCCTGTTTACGGTTCCGGAAAGCAGATGATTGATTTCATCCAGCATCAGGACTTTCGTTTCCACAATTCGCAGAATGTCTTTGGCGGCTTCCCTTCGGCTGTCTTTCTCCCTGCTGGATGGGCGCGGCCGATTGAGCATGTGCAAAATGATGTCGTACAAATCATTGGCGCTGGCTGAGGGCGGTGTCTCCAACTGCATCACAGGGGCGAAAATGTTGGGGCCATCCATATTGGGAATTCCCGGGTGCAGCACCGAGAACCTGTCGAGGATGTGGGACTTCCCATTTCCACTGCGGCCCACCAGCATGATGTTGGGAGGTCGATTGATGCGTGGACGGTTTAGGAGGTCTTCTAATTTGTTAAGGGCGCCATTGGCACGCTCGTATGGCAACCATCGATCTGCATCAATGTAGGCAAACCGCTCTTCGTTGCTCAGCAGGGCCGCTTCTGCAACCTCCGGGAGCAAGTGGGGGAATGCTGGACCCGAGTCACTCATGGTTGCCCCCTCTGCACTTGCGAAACCACGGCGCCTGGCAGTGGCTGGATCACGTCATCGTCTTCATCCAAAGCCGTTGAAGAAGTTTCGGCCGCTCCATTTGCAACGGGAACTTCAACAGCGCTACGCCGCTGCTTGGGAAGCGAGTTCCTTTTACTCTCGGCGAGCCGTTGCAGCGCGCGACGGGCTTTCTTGGTGGTCTTGGCCGCCTGCTCTGTCACCGCACGCATCTCCTCCAGTCCTTCAGAAATGAGCTCGTGATTGACGTGGCCTCGATTCTCTTCGCGCACCTTGCGTTCGACAATGTTGTTTTCCCAGAAGGTAAGGTGTTCCAACTCCCCCACGACGGGAATTGGAAAATACTGCTGAAGGTCTGGATCCAGAAAGTAAACCTCGCTCAAGTCGTAGGGGTCGTACTTGATCACGAACTTGCGTGCTTTTGCTCTGTCTTCTGGATCCCGAGCGCCGACCCAGCGGCGCAGGACTGTGTCAGAGAACTCCTGGCGTGCGAAGCCGATTCCGTAGTCCTGCACTGTACGCATAACGCCAGGAAGAAAATCCACTTTGAGCTTGAATTCGTCCACAACACGGTCCGGCAAACCCATGCCGGGTTTGTCACCTACGCCGTTAATCCCGTACTCCCAAGCTTTGATGGGGGGCAGCTCTTTCAGACCCGAGTGCGGGCTCTGGTGGTAATACTTGGTGACAAAGATTGAAAACCACTTCCTGAATTCCGAAATGGTCATGATGGCCCGCCCGGTCGTGTCGTACTCCATCCGCTTCACCAAGTTCGCAAACCTAGCCCCCTCCAGCTCATGGATCTTCTGCAGGAACTTGCTGAAGAGACTCTCGATATGCCCGGCAAAGTTCGGTGCACCTTTGGGCCGTTTGCGTGCCTCAATGCCATTCACCTCGCAGGCCATCAAAAAATGTTCAGCCCCAAACTCGGAGGCATTGTCTGTAAACAACACTCGGGGCTTGCCGTAGCAAGGCCATATGGCGTCAACACCCATTTCCTGCAAAAAGCGCTCCTTCGGAAGGATGGCATGGGCCATGCACGCCCCAGCAACCCGAACACTTGGGGCCTCCAGCATGATGGTGAAACCAAGGACGCAACGGGTATTGATGTCCAGCGCGACGGTCAGGGTCTGCGCGCCATCCAGGGGCCTGCGGTGCACCTCATCAACGATGCAATAGTCGGACGGCGTGTGGTCCATCTGCACGACATCTAGGGGATACGACACTTCTGGGTGTCGACCGCGTGCCAAATCATGCCGGCCGCGCGCGGCTTTCCTTCCTTCGCGCGCCTCGACAACCTGCCTTGGACGCAGCTCCTGAATGCGCCGAGCGACGGTGGACTTGTGCGGTTCTGGCCAGCCTTTTTTCTTGCAACGCTCCGTCACCACAGTGATCACTGTGGAAACCATTTTTCGCTGATCCGACAGGTATTCCTTCTGAATCACCGCCCGGATCAACCGATCCACCTTGGGAAGGATCTTTTTCTTCCCTTTGTCTGCACGTGGCAGACGCAGCAACACCCGCAGCGACTGGGTCCGGTCAAAGTCCGCCAGCAATCGGTACACGGTGGCGGGGCTCCGACCAATGGCTTTTGCCGCCGCCTCTACCCGGGGCAGGCCACGGTTGTACGGTGACAGACTGAGAAGCTCCCTCAGGGCCAGAATCCTGACCCTTGCCTGGGACCAGCGCTTGTCAGAAATCAGGGGCAGAACTTCAGATACCAGGCGCTGCGCACGGTCGGTCTGCGTACCAGTTGCTTCTGCATTCAGTCCGGTGAGCTCAAAAAGGCGCACCGTCTGGATATCGCCTTCGTCACCATATCGGACCAATACGCTATCCAGATCAATGAGGTCCAACACCACACACTCCCGGGCTCCATGCATCAATAGACTGCCAGGTGCAAAGCTAAGGTTTTGGTTCATGCTTCGATCTCCCAAATTTCTGAACGCATGGTCAAAGCCACGTCCAAATCGGTATGCACCATTCCTTGGGCGACCATGCCCCAGAGATCGGGCAACAAGAGCGCCCGGGTCTCCGGGGACCTATAGATGCCGGCAAGCAACACATGCGGGGTTGCACAGCCATTCCACTGGCGCAGTTGATCCAGCAGGAGCTTGACGTGCCCTGGATCACACTTGCGGTCCAGAAACCGGAGCAGGAACTCCACATTCTTCAAACGGGGGGTGTAGATGTCTGGCTCGGTCACCACCTCAAATAGCCAATCTCGGTCTGCGCAATACAAGTTGGCTGCAGCGAATTTAGCGGCCAGTTCGTCATCCGGGTGGTCCGCATACTCCTCCGGCTTGACTTCATACAGCGTGATCTTCCGTGTATGTCCCCGGCCATCGGGCTTGTACTTCACCAGCACATCAGGTGTGTAGGTGCGGCTCTTTTGATTCAGGGAATATGGCAGGGTGATGGACTGGGTCACAAATGACTCAATGGTCCGATCAAAGCGGAGTAAGGTCAGGAAGTCCCGTTCCATCAAGGACTCATATTCCTGATTTTTGGCAATCTGGCCACGAACATTCTGGGTTCGTACGCCGATGACGCGCTTGATGGATTCCCCTGCGACTAGAGCATTTTTCGCAATTACCATGAATTATTCCCAGGTTTTATTTATTTAACCTGAGTTTTACCAGGGGGGTCGCCTCCACGACCGGGAGAAATCTCGCTCGCGCACCATGGAGTCTTGTTCCTGGACGAGCTGCCTGAGTACCCCAGAGCTGCCCTGGAGGCCCTGCGTGAGCCCTTGGAGACTGGCAATATCACTATAGCCCGTGCGGCGCGGCGTGCGGAATTCCCCGCGCGCTTCCAGTTAGTGGCCGCCATGAACCCCTGCCCCTGCGGCTACCAGGGCTCGCCCGCCCACAGCTGCCGCTGCACACCCGACCAGGTGCACCGCTACCAGTCCAAGCTCAGCGGTCCGTTGATGGACCGCATCGACCTGCACGTGGAGGTGCCTGCCCTGCCCGCCCACGAGTTGCTCAACAGCCCCGCTGGCGAATCCACCGACAGCATACGCACCCGCTGCGACGCCGCCCGCGCCCTGGCCGTGGACCGCCAGGGAGTACCTAACCAGGCACTGAACGGACAAGACATTGACACCCACACCCAGTTGGACGCTGCGGCCAGCAAGTTTCTGCAAACTGCGGCGGCCCAACTGGGCTGGTCGGCCCGCAGCACCCACCGCACGCTGAAGATTGCCCGCACCATTGCCGACCTGGCTGGAACCAGCCAGGTCGGGCTGGCCCATGTGGCCGAGGCTATGCAGTACCGTCGGGTGCTGCGCGCATCGGTTTAGCCTCGATTATTTTGTTATCTTTTTGATAGCTGCAAACGCAACATATTCGGGGGCTAGAGCCCCATTTTCTCGCTAGCGATCTGCCAGCGGAACGCCTTGCTGGCGCAAGTAGGTTTGCACTTCCTTGCTCACTGGACCCACGGTTCGGGCTTTCTCCGCCATCTCCCCGGCGGCCGTGGTTTGACCCAAGGCCGCCAAAGACACTGCGGCACCCAGCAACCAACGCTGTTCGGTGGGTCGAGACTGCAGTGCTGTGGTGTAGGCCTGCACGCTGTCCTGGTGGCGGCCCAGGCGCTGCGCGGCATTGGCGCGCAAAGCCCAAAGTTCTGGTTGATTGGCCATCAACGGCTCTTCCCGGGTGAGCAAATCCCACACGGCATTCGCGCGGCCTTCGGCCAGCTCCATCCGGGCCAACTCCCGCAGCATGGAGACCAGAGTTTGGGTGTTCGCTGCACTGGGGTTGGTCTGCGCAGCCCGTTCGACGGCGGCCAATGCGTCTTGCAGCAAGGTAATGGCGTTCTCGCGGGCACCGCCGCTCCAGAGCGACTGCGCTTGGGCCAGGGTTTCGCGGGCCGCTTGCTGCTGGCGCTGGGCCAGAACAACCGAGTCCGCAACAGGGGCCGCCGGCACTGGCGTTGTTGCGGCAGGCACAGCCACAGCGACAGATTTTTTAGGGGCTTCGGCCAACGTTGCAGGGGTAACAGGCGCAGGCGTCTTGACGGGAGGCTCCGCCGGAGCCTTGGGAGGCGCCACGGCGACGGACTCGGTATGCGGGAGTGGGTGGCTAGACAACTCGGTATCCATCCGCAAATCTGATGTGGGCAAGACCGTCGGTATAGGGGGTGAAACCTCCACCACCGCCTCGGATGCCGCCGGCAAGGGGGGTGCTGCGACCACCGGCACGGGGGCGATGGCGGGCGAGGCGACCACAGCGGCCGTGGACTTCTGGGGCAACGCTTCTGCCGTCTGCATCGTCTGCCACTGCCATCCCCCGGCACCAGCAGCGACCACGACCAGTAATAGCACCCATCCCCAGCGCGCACCACGGCGAGCCCCCACGACGCCCAAAGGCACGCTGGTGACGCCTTGCCGCCGCAGGGCATCTCCCACCCCAGGCACCTCGGGGCTGTCCGGCGAGGACTGGCGATGGTCCAGGTCCCTCAGCATTTTGTTGATCACACTCATGGGGACTCTCCTTGTCCCTGGCGCCATGGCGGCAACAGCAGCCCCAGCGCACGGCGCCACCACGGCAAGCGGGCCACCACGCCTGGCGTGTCGCGCGTGGCCAGCAACACGTGCGCACGCGTGACGCGGTGCGTGTCTTCGCCAAAGGCCAGCATCAGACATTTGTGGGCCAGGATATTCACCAGCCGCGGAACTCCTCCACTGGCCTGGGCAATGGCGCGCGCGGCAGCGGGAGTGAACAAGGCGGTGTCGGTATTGGCATTCAGGGCGGCACGGCGTAGCCGGTGCGCCAGATAGGCCGGCACCCGTTGCTTTTGCATGGGTCCTAGGTACTCGCTGAAAGTGATGCGTTGCAGCAATTGCCGGATTTCCGGGCGCGCCAACTTGTCATCGAGATCGGGTTGCCCCAACAACACCAATTGCAGCAGCTTGCGCTTCTCGGTTTCCAGGTTGGACAGCAGGCGCAAACTCTCGACCGTGCGCATGGGAATCGCCTGGGCCTCATCAATGCACACCACCACACGCCGACCCTGCGCGGCGTGCTCCAACAAACATTGGTTCAGCGCCGCCATGATCTGGTGCCGCTGCGGCGGCATGGCGATGGACAGCCGCAATTCGCTGACCAAGGCCAGCAACAGGTCGTCGGGCCCCATATTGGGGTTAGGGATATAGGCCGTCACGCACTCACCCTGCAGGGTCTTGAGCAATTGGCGACACAGCACTGTCTTGCCACAGCCCAACTCGCCCACCACCTTCAAAAAACCTTCGCCACTGCGCAGGGCGACCAACAGCATGTTGAGCGAAGCCTGCGCACCCTCATGGGCAAAAAAGAAGTCCGTGTCCGGCGTGATCGAAAACGGGGCCTCTCGCAGTGAAAAATGCCCCAGGTACATTTATTTGACCGAACCGCCGTCGATCTGAATCACCCGGGCACGGGCGGCGTCCATGTCGTCCAGCGATGCACGGGCACGGCGTGCCTGTGCCTCCCAGTCTGCCGCAGTGCGGATGATGGTGGGTTTGATCAGGACAATCACTTCCTTCTTGCGTCCCTGGCTGGCACGGTTGCCAAACAGGGCGCCCAGCCCTGGCATGCCTGTGGTGCCCGGCAGACCCGAGGCATTGCGGCTGGACTCCAGCTGCATCAACCCTCCAATCGCCACAATGGTCCCGTCCTGGATGCGCACCAGCGTGTCGGTCTCATTGACGCTGCTGGATGCCAACGGCAGACGGTAATTACCGATGCTGCCCAAATCCACCTGCTTGGTTTTTTCTGTCACCGAGGTCAATGAAGGGTGTACGTGCAGGGTGACGTTCACGCCATCGTCAATTTGCGGCGTCACGTCCAAAGAGATGCCGGAGAAAAAAGGCGTCAGCGTGACTGTGGGCAGTGTGGTGCTGTTGCTGGTGGTGGTCGAGCTACCGGTGCTAGAGGTGCCGCCCGTGACCCCAGTGACAAAGAATTCATCCGACCCCACCTTCAGCACCGCTTTTTGGTTGTTCAGCGTGGCCACGCGCGGACTGGAAAGGGTTTGCACATCGCCTTGGGTTTCCAGGAAACCCAGTACCGCGCCAAACTGGCTGGTAGCCAGCGCCAGGCCAAACAAGCCACCGCCCGTGGCCATGGCCGGAAAGGCCACGGCGCCATTGATCGTGGTGGTACCTTGCACAAAGGGGTTGCTGCTGGTCACTCCACTACCGATCACACCGGCCGCGGCTTGGCCATTCACATCGCTCCCGAACGCTCCCCAGTTCACGCCACTCTGGTAGCCATCGCGCAGCTCCACCTCCACCACTTTGGCCTCCAGCATGACCTGGCGCTCTACCGAGGCCTGGGTGGCCTTCAGGAATTTGTCGACCTGGCGCAACTCCTCGGGCATGGCACGCACCGCCAAAATTCCTGCCTGGGGGCTGGACACTACGCTGCGGCCCTCTCCATTGCCCACCAAGCTTTTGACGGCCCCAGTCATCTCACCCCAGAAGTCGGAGCGCGATGTGGTGGACACCCTGCTGTTCTCCGGCTGGGTAGCAGTGCTGCCCGTAGAACTTGAGCCTGAAGAATTGCTGCCTGTATTGGTGCTCTGCAGGCCCGCACCCGACGACACGCGCAACTCGCTGCTGCCCGTGCGCTGGGACGTGGGGTAATTGATCGTGAACACCCTGGTTTGCAAGGTGGGGGCGTAAACCGTGATACGCCGGCCTTCGATCTTGAAGTCGTAACCGTAAACGTCACGGATGGCTTCCAGCGCTTCTGTGACCGTGACACCGCGCAACGTGACCGACAATGTACCCGTCACATCAGGATGCATCAGCATGCTGTAACGGGTATCGGCCACGATGGCCAGAAACACCTCACGCGCCTGCGCGTTGTTCACCAGCAAGTCCAGCCGCGGCTCCGGTGGCAAGGCGACTGGCGGAGGTGCAGGCTCGGCCAGCGCATCACTGACGCGCTGGGGTACGCCCGCGGCGGGCTTGGCCGGCTCAGACGGCAACTCCGCACGCACTGCAGCACTTACATCGGGGGTGCGCAGGGGGCGGTCATTGGTACAACCGGATAGCACACAAGCGCCCAGCAGCCAACCGCATCGCACCGCATGGCTATGGAAACTCCAATTAAAAGGGATCATGCGGTCCAGCTGTTTCATAGGTCTTGTCTTCACGGTTGGCCCTCCTCGCAGGAGCCTGCGGATTGGGCTACTTGAGGGGTAGCGGCTTTTGGGGCGGCGTTACGCCGACCCGGGGGGTGGACAGTCTTGCGCGCAAGTTTGTGCAAGACAGGCGCGCATGCCGACACTGGCTTGGAGGCGATGCGCTGGATGCCGCTGAACCGGACCACCTTGGTTAGTTGCTTGCCTTCGCGCAGCCAGATTTCTGTCTCGGTGATACGCTCCAGCGTGGTGGTGCCCACTTTTTGGCCCACGGCTACCAGACGGGTACCCACGACCAGATACGGTTTGCCGTTTTGCACGATGACGGTCGAACCTGGCGTGGGCGTTGCCTCTGCCGAAGTCCCAGCGGCTGCAGCCTCTGCCGGTGCCATTGTGGGGTCGCGTGCTTCTTGGGCCCCAGCCGCCCACGCAACCACGCACAGCAGGGTACCCAACACGATCTGCCTGATATACGGCTGAGTCGTCATGGCTGCACCTCCAGCACGTAGACCTGCAGCGTCAACTCCGGAGGCTGTTTTTCGCTGCGCAGTTGCATAAGCCCCCAACGCAAACTCGGCAAAGCCTGCTCCAGACTTTTCACGTATTTCACCAATTCTGCATACGGCCCCGCGACTTTGAGCTCCACGCCCCGACGCGTAACGCCCGGCACAGCCGTTTCTGTGGTCGCGGCATCCGGTTTGAGTGTGGCCGTCGACAACAAAACCAATCCGTCGCGACGGCGCAAAAACTCTACCAAAACCGGCTCCAGCGCTGGGGTGCCGCTGCCTGACGCAGCGGCAATATCCTGCTTCAGCACCTGCAGCTGTTGCTGCAACTGGGCCAGTTCGGCGCGCGCGGGCCTGTTCACATCCACTGGCGTGGGAATGGATTGCAGCTCAGCACGCAGACGCTGCAGGTCTGTACCCTGGGCACCAAACTGCTGTGTCAACTTGGCATGTGTCTCCATGGCCGGGGACAGCCAAAGCACGTCCGCCAGTGCCAAGCAAGTCACGATCAAAGAAAAGAACAAAAATCCTCGTTCACGCAGGCTCAATGCGTCAATGCGCACCGCCTGCATCAGCCACCATTGCTTCACGGGGCCCTCCCATTGAAAGTTGGGGGTACAACCTGTGCGGTTGGCTGGGCACTAACCAAGTTGAACGACCAGGCTTCACGACCGGGCGGAACAGTGGAGCCATCACCCACGACCTTCAGCAGGCGTGTGTGTTGCACCTTCACGGTGGCGAGCTTCAACCCTTGCATAAGCGGACTCAGTGCCAAACGATTCACCCACTCATTCAACGCTGCAGGCTCCAGGGTATAGCCCGAGATCTCCAGCCGGCTGCTGTCTGCGTCCACCCCAGTTACCCACACCTGTGCTGGAATGCTACGGGATACCAGGGCCAAGCGATCAGAGTGAGCTGCACCCGGCACCAACCGCCCCTGCCGCAGAGCTTTCAACACCTTTTCTTGGGACAGCAATTGCCCACGGAGGTCTTGCAGCTGTGTTTGTAGTGCAGCGTCCAGCGGCGCAGCGCTGGCTGCACGCGCGAGCATGGCCGCCTTGAGCCGATCCATTTCCTGCCCTTGCGTTTGCATCACTTGACGCAGCCCCTCTGACGCGCGCGCCAGATTCCAAACCCAAGCGGCGCACAACCCACCACCCAAAACGACGAATATGGCCAAGGCCTGCACCATGGTCTGCGCAGAGAAATAGTGCTTCGGCTTAAGCAGAATCGGCGTACAAAGGTTGATTTGCTGGGGCATGGCTGATTCAGAGTTTGCGGCCTTCGGTGCGCAGCAGCACCCCCACCAGTGGCAGACAGTAAGCGGCATCGACGCCATCCGTTGCCTTCAGGCCCGGGAAATGAGGCGCCACATCCAGCACCTCCACAGCCTGTCCAGTTTCACGGGTAAGCCAATCAGCCAACTCTTGAGACCGGTCTCCAGCAAAAACTCGTAAGCCGGCGAGCGGCAACTGGCTCCAGGTGCGATCCCACAAGTCAAGTGAGCGCTGCACTTCCACCAAGAATCGCTGCAATCGTTCACTGTCCATCTGGGCGCTGCTGCCCGGGGTGGCGGCGTAGCTGCGCCCATCGGAATAGTCGTTGCCATGGACCACGCCACCAACGCTGTAGTCCGGCACATACTCACTGACTGGTAGGTAGCCGTCAGTCGCATGGGTCGGCTCGCTTGGGCTCCAGGTCATAGCCAGGAACCCCTCGGGCAACTCAAGGCGGCGGGCGTAATAAAGCTCCTCGTTGGCACTGATGGTCAACATGGCCTGCTTGGTATCGGACAGGACCAAGGCCGCAGTCGCCCGCTCCAGCCGTCCCTCGTATCGAGCCAACACGCTTTGCAAATTGCGCTGTGCCGTCTCTTGCACATCAATCACACGCACATCCCAGTTCTGGGTATCTGCGAGCGCCATAACCTCGCGCACCAAGGCGCTTTTGGCAGCGACCACAAACAAGTGCGCCTGGCCTTTTTCATTGCCATCGCCCAGCTGCATTACGTCGAGGGTGATGTCGTCCAGATGCACGTCCACGAGCTCTCGCACTTGGTAACGGGCAGCAGAACGGAGTTCCTCCGGCGGAACCGAAGGGGCATCAATTTGCAGGAACTGGTATTGCTCTGGACGCAGCATGATGTGGGCGCGCATGCCCTTGAGGCCCAAGCTTTGCAGCCTGCGCACCAGCTCATCGCGGTTGTCTCCTACCTGCCGCTCCACCCCCATACGCAAAATGGTAGGCCCCTTGGCGGCGGGGCGCGCCAACACGTATGCCAAGGTTTGGTCCGCCCACGAAACAATGAGCAGGTCGCCAGAGGACTTGCGTTTCCAGGGCCAGCGCATGGTTAGCGGGTCCGTCCTGGTGGCATGCCGGCAGTGCGAAAGTTCAGTGCATCAATCATGTCTGGCGGTTGGCAAAGTGATTTGCTCTCATTTTAATAGCTGGTAACGCAATCATGACAGCCTTTAGAGGGGGTTTTTGCCACAGATAGAGAAATCTGACACACGGTTAGTAGTTCTCTCTCAGGTAGATCAATGGGCTCCTGTAAATGCCAAAGGTGGCTCGTCCACCTATATTGGGACCAAACCAGGGGAGATTCGCGGCCGTTGCCGCACTTGACGTTGGGCCTACGCAAGTGCTGCCGGCCGCGAGCGCTGTCACATTGATAGCTAGGTCTACGCTACCGGAATTGCTCACACCCGTAGCGTCCTTGCCAGGGCGCGTAAGCATCAGCCCTCCGGGTATACGCCCATTGGCAAGCACTTGTGTTCCCGTTGGCGTGATCTGAGTTTCGCAAGCCTGCAAGTTTCCTGTGAAGTTCCTCATCACAATGCTGCTCATGGGCAGCGCGGTGCAACTGTCATCCGTATTGGTGGTGTAGAACGTGCCGTTCCAATACTGCGCCTCCAAAGCGACCGGAAGGGCCAGCAACTCGGAACCGTATGCATTTTGCATGCGCAGGCGCCCATAGCGCAGACGCAGGTTGCTGCCAACAGCAGTGGTCGAGACACTAACCTCCCCGTCCGTAGGCGTTGCGCTCACGGTGGCTAGCACGTCAGCAGAGGCGCTATTGGGGCGGCTAATTTGGTGGCGTGCAGTGACGCTAGCCACGCCGTCGATCCAAGTACCGGTTGGCGCCGTGGCACTGGCTTGCAATACCGATCCTGCGGGCAATGCGGTTGCACTGAATCCATAGTTGGCATACGTCGTTGGACCAAATTTTGCGAAGACACCTCGGTAGTTCTGGGTAGTTGCGTTCGCGGAATTTTGTGCCATCAAAGTGAAAGCAGTCGCAAAGCCATCCTGACCAAAATACGTAAACGGAACAGCCGGCGCAGTAGCCGAACAAAATGGTGTAACAACAGGCGCAACGATCGCCAAGTGATCTGGATAGAAACGACCCAGCGACACGGCACTGCGATTGCCAATGTCGCAGCCATACTTGCCACCGGACAGCACATCAGAAAGATTAGCCCCTCCCGTCGTACTGCTAATACAGTCGCCAGCGGCCCTGTCCACAGCAGTAAAACTGCTATCCATGTAGGCGCCAGGAGCCAGATACACATACCCCACCTCGCTGTAGGTGGCATTCACCGCCCCCGCGTTGGCAACTAAAGAGCTGGGGGTCAGTGTGCCGATCACCCCACCCGCTTGCTGCAACGTGTCTTGCGCTGTGGTTTGCGCTGTGAGTTTGCTGCTGTCCAGCGTCCATGTTCCGCCATACGTCGCACCCACATTGGTTGTTGCACTCAACCCAAAATTCGCCCCCGCTTTGAAGGCCGGCATCGCACTTGCCGAGGGAGGCGTAGCCAATGCAGTGGTATTTAACTGCGCCGCAGCAGGACGAATAGCAAAATTGTCGGTGGAACACGCTGGCGCGGAGGCACCCACACGCATTCTCACGCGCACATTGGGTGCGGCGGCGTTGTAAGTAAATGATATGGGCTTGCGACCGCTGTCGGCCCCGGAAAAGGTAATGCTGGATGCCGAATTCAACCCCGCCCCTGTGGGGCATGTCGCAGAAGAGGTGTCTACCAAATCAACATCTACCGCGCCGGTGTAGCCGGTATTAATGGTGGTGGTGGTGCTCAGAGCAAGCACATCCACGCTAAAGGCCGTACTGGCCAATTTTGTGAACAGCCGCGTCTGCGGTGCCGCCCCCGTCTCCACGGCATCAAATGTGCAAGACGCGTTGGCAAAATTCATGGTGCAGGTTTCACTGGCACCGTTAAAACACCGCGTCGCAGATGTGGGAAGCGGCGAAGCGCTGACCGTCCCCAACGTCACATTGCCAGGCGTTCCATTGCTCAACTGTCTGCTACCAATACCCCCAGAGAACGTGAAGGTATTCCCGCCCACCCAGCCCGCGGGAGACAATTGCACCGTGACAGCCCCCGTATACAGCGTAGAGCAATTGGCATTCAAACAGGCCTTCACCGTTACAGCCTCGGGAGTGCAGATTGAAGCGGCACCGTCATGCTCAATCTGGATGTGGTCGTAAGTGCCAGAGCAGGAGCGCCCTAGCGTCATATCCGCTTGAACTTCGGCTGCAGACAACTCTTTGCTGTACAGCTTGACCTCATCGATATTGCCGTGAAAGTTACGCGAAGGGATAGGTGCACAGGACCCGGTGGTAACGTCTCCGCCTATATAGAAATTGCAAGGGTTGTTTTGCAATGTCCCCGTCCAATTGTTGGTGTTGGCATCTTGCACACCATTGATGTATATGCGTTGACGCCCATTTGCCGAATCGAACGTAATGGCCACATGGGTCCATTGGTTCAATGGGATCGTCGTGGCGCTGGTCAGGGAGGACGCATTCCACCACCAGTAGAGTTTTCCGTTGGAATCCAGGTGGAACTCGTAATTGACATCGTTGGAGAGAATGGACGACAAATCGTTGCTGTTGTAGCTGGTGGGATAAATCCAGGCTGACGCAGACAACGTGGTTGTGTAACTGAACTGCGTACTGGCGGCAACCTGCACCACCGCGTTGCCGTCAAAACTTGCAGCATTGCAAAACCCACCCACTACCGATGAGAACTGGGAGGCAATGGTCGGCGTTGGCGCAATTTCATTGGTGGTTGTGGGCGACGTCGTGGTAATCCGACGCCCATGAAGTCCCGTGCTACCGCTGTCCAACACCTCGCCCGCGGCTCCCGTCCAAGAGCCCACAGGTTCATCCATACGGAAATGGGTTACCGCATTCGCCAACACCAAGACGGACGCTGTGGCCGTCGTAAACCCGCTGGAAGACACGGAATTGGTCAACGTACCTTGCTGCGAGAGCGCCACGGCCAAGGTCAACGTCGCACTGCTATTTGCAGCAATGGAAGGGGTGGTCCAGGTCACAACCTGACCTGCAACGACCACCGTACCGCCAGAAACCACATAGGAACCGTAGGTCATGCCCGCAGGAAGTGTGTCCGTCACCGTTTTACTGGCAAAAGCAGTTCCTGTGGAGTTGGCCAGCGTGATGGTAAAAGTAACCACATCCCCTACCGAGGCAGAGGCGGCGCTCGCGACCTTGCTGAGAGCCGGCAGCGTCGTAAAAGTGGCATCAGCACCATTGGCTGTCCCGGTGCTGTTGGTCCCCTTCACCCGGTAGTGGTAGGTGGTACCGGCCGCCAAACCGGTGATTGCGGCCGACACGGCAACCGAGGTCGCGTTGGCCGCAACCGGGCTTTGCGTGGCCGTTACGGTAGTGCCATACGCCGTGGTCAATCCATACTCAAATACCACCGTTGTAGTCGCGTTGTCACTGGTCACGGTGCCATTCAAGGTGGCGCCCAGGGCTGAAACCAGTGTCGCGGGGTTGGTGGTGACCGTGGGCAGGGCCACATACGTGATGATTACTTTGCCTGCCGCACCGTTGCCACCGGTACGCGGGTTGCCGTCGCCTGATCCGCCACCGCCGCCGCCATTGCCGGAGGCTGGGGCGCTGCCGTTATTGCCTTGGGTCCCGCCATTGCCACCCACACCGCCGCCCGCAGGCGCCGTACCGGCGGCGGTGGTAGACCAGGGATCTGGCCCGGCTGTTCCTGCCGCCGCAGTGCCTGCAGACGAGCCGCCCGGACCGCCTTGTCCCGTATTGCTGTCTCGCCCCTTGCCACCATTGCCACCGTCGAATTTGATGGCACCCACGCTATTTGCGGCCGCCCCCCCAAGGCCTCCCGCAGGCGGAGTGCCCGTAGATGGTGCCCCCCCCGCCCCCCCTTTGGCCATGACCGTCGAGCTATTGATAAAAGAAGAGTCCCCGCCAGTACCGCCAGCGCCACCGCTCGCAGCGACACCACCGGCCCCCACCGTCACGGTGATATTGCTGCCAGGGGTTACCGTAATACCAGTGGACTTGGCATAGGCTCCACCCCCGCCCCCGCCCCCCCCGTCTGAATTTTGGTTTTGTCCGCCACCAGCCCCCCCTCCGCCCCAGGCCTCGACAGTCACCGAAGTCACACCCGCGGGCACCGTCCAGGTCCCGGAACTGGTGAAGGTGGCCGTGGCGGCGAAAGAAACCATGCTGGCACCGGCGGCCCAACCAAAAACCAGCGCCAGAACACATCTGTTCAATAGCTGAGACTTCATCGTGTTCAAAACTCCACGGACGCCGACACACTACGCTCCACCGCGCCTGGACCAGCCCCTTGGCTGGCGCGCGACACTAGGCGGTAAATAGTTACATTGTTCACCCCCGCATCCGAATACACCGAGGGCGTGCAGGTCACCAAGACCGTAAAGCCGTCCAGCACAAAACTCCTCGGGTTGGGAGAGGGGCAAGTTGTACTGCTGGCCGTCAGGCTGGCCAACCCCCAGCCCAGGCCAGCCCGCGCAGCCCAATACGCCCGCGAGCCCTGCACATCCTGTGCCGAGGTGATTTGCTGCGTATTGGAAAACGACACCATGAACCCGCCGAGCGCGGCCAGAATCACCACCAAAAAAATGGCGGCAATAGCGGCAAATCCGTGTTGATTCTGTTGAACGGCATTCATGGCGTATTGTTGACGTGCACCTCGTGGTACAGGCTCACCGTCTCGTTGTTGGAGGTCATGTTCATATTGATCTGCACCAGGGCGTTGCGCTGCAGATCACTCCCGTTGTAGGTGAAGAAACATGACGATAGGTTATTGGCTAGAACGGGGCCTGTCGATGGGCACGCGCTGTTGAAGTTTGCCGACGTGACAGTTCTGCGCAATGTATTGTCAGGTGCACACACATACGCCACCACCTTTTCATCCAAGGGGATCACATGGAAACGATGGCTTCCAGATTCCAATGGAAATTGCTTGGCGGTGATGTTGATCACGGTCTCTGACCCATCGGTCACCCCAGTAACGGTTGATGTGTTGTCGCCCGCGTACGCGTCAGAGCCCGCGATGCCCAAGTTGTAGACCGCGATCACGTCATTGACCCGAATCTGCTGATCCGCAGGCCACGCGGTATTGCTCCCCAGCATATTGAATTGACTGTCCGACGTGGTGAAGTCAAGGGCAGTCCCGTCGCCCGCCGTACTATCCGCCGATCTGTAACGTCCCCCGGTGCGCGTGGGTATGAACTCCAGGCACTGGGCGTTTGGCACGCGAATGCTGTTCGGCAAAGCCTTGCGTATATCCCTCGCCATGCGGCGCACCGCCGTGTCGGCGACATCGGTCAAGGCGGCACGGCGCCCGCTGTCAAAGTAGGCATCGATAGGAGCTCGCATGAACACCGCAACCACGCCACCGATCACCCCCATGATGACGATAACCATCACCAACTCGATGAGAGTGAAGCCACGCTGTGCGCAGATGTGTGTACGCATGGTCAATAGTTGGTTCGGTAACCAGTCATGGTGACGGACTCGACACCCTTGGAAACCGTCACGGTGACCTTTTTAGCGGCAATGGACAGCGCTGCGCTGTCCGCCGCGACAGTGATGGCAATCGCGTATCCAGCCAACTCTGGAGGTAGGGAAAACAAAGCTTGCGTCTTCCCGTTGTAGTCATCCACATCGTCCATGGTGTCGCGTGTAGTTTCATTGCCTTGCACCCCGTCAGGGTCGCTATACGCCTTTTGCAGAATCTCCTCCATCACGGAATCGGCAAGTGCAATCGCCTGCTTGCGCACCATAGGGTCGGCACTGGACTTCACCACTGTATTCATTACCGACAAAATGCCCGCCAACCCCACTCCTACCACCACAATAAAGATGATCAACTCAATCAGCGTAAAACCGCTTTGTGCCCGTTTATTCATGCACAAACCCCGTAGCGGATTCAATCGTGATGGTCTTGGCGACTCCGCTAACCTGGAGCACTTGCGTCGCCATGGCCACACCGCCGGTCGTTAGCGGCTGGCCCAATCCATCGAACACGAAGGCTGTCGGAGATGTACTGAATGTCACACTACTCCGGGCAGTCAAACCAGCTTCTCCGGCGGGTCCCATTAGAACGGACGTACATGTTGTGGTCCCTTCGGCGGAAGCAATTCTTAAAGCAATAGCGTTGCTGGACAAATCTACGCACACCGCACGCCTCTGCGCAATGGCCGTCTTTTGCGCATACCGCAGATACGCCAGCGACCGGTCATGAAATCCGCGGGCGTAAAAATCACCTGTATTCAACACCCTGGGAGCTGCGTAGACCGCCAAAACACCGACCAACACAATCACCATGACAAGTTCCACCAGCGTGAATCCACGCACACCGCGAGCTGCAGCGTTATTAGCAAGGGAATCCTGGGGTCGCCATTGCATAAGATCGTTTACATTTGCTATATTTTTAGGAGCTATTTGCGCGCTATCCACAAGGACTTGAGACATATTTAATTGCAAAACTCTGCGCCGTCAACTCTGTCTGAGCTTACCAAGAATATGACTTTACCGAAGGTCAACAAACCCGCATCTCGTCCTCTTTTTCCCGGTTTTACGGCGCCTCCTGAGCGGGTGGTCGCTGGCATTCTGGCCACCATGTTGGCCTTGGTGCCGACAACAGGAATTCCGAGTGAACTGGTACTGCAAGACACCTTGAAGTCGACCCTGGTTGTCGGCGGCACGCTGATCTCGGTAATTACCTGGATTTTCATGGTGTATCAACAACAGAGCAAGACTGGCCGGGGGCCAGCGTTGCGTTGGCATGGCTTACTGGTGTTGCCCATGGTGTTATGCCTGTACGCGCTGGGTAGCATGCTGTGGTCACACACCTATCTAGCCGCGGTGGAGGCCGCCCGATGGGCTGTGCTGGGGTTGCTGCTCTGGATAACCCTGACCATTGCGCGGCGCACAACCCTACCTCTGCTGGTATGGGGCATCCATGCGGGCGCACTGGGCGCCAGTGTATGGGCCGCTGCACAGTTCTGGGGAGATCTAGCTTGGTTTCCACAAGCCGCCCCCCCCGCGTCCACCTTTGTCAATCGCAACTTCTTTGCCGAGTACCTCGTGTGCGCCCTGCCTTTCTCAGTGTTGGCCCTGGTGCAATTGCAAAGTTCCCGCTGGCGCCAGTTGATGGCCTTGTCGGTGGCATTCAATATCGTGGCTTTGATGATGACGGGCACCCGCTCAGCACTGCTGACGCTATGGGTGCTAACTCCACTGCTGTCATGGATGGTGTGGCGCTATCGGTACACCCTGGCCATCGGGCGTTGGAGCGTTGGGTCAAAACTATCCGTCGCACTTGTATTCGCCTCGGCCGTGTTTATATTGGGAAGCCTGCCTAGCCAGAGCGTCAGCATTCAACAAGAAGGCAATGGCGTCACAGCTCTTCAGCGCAGTGTGCTTCGCACCGCGTCCTTAGCCCGCCAGAGCGAGTACGCCGTGGGCTCATTTTCCGTACGTGCAAGCATGTGGAAGTCGACAGCGCGCATGCTGATGGACCGCCCCTGGACTGGCGTGGGGGCGGGGGCGTGGGAGGTTCATATTCCGCTTTATCAAGGCCGGAACAACTCAGTGGAAACTGATTTCTACGCACACAACGAATACCTGCAACTGCTGAGTGAATATGGAGTGATCATCGGTGGCAGTTGTTTGGCAGTTCTACTGGCTTACCTTCTGATATGTGCGCAAAACACATTGCAATGGGGTCGAGACGGCATGGCAGGCCACAAGGCGGCGTTCAATGGATTCGCCCTGAGCAGCATCTTGGCCTTGCTGATCGTCAGCAACGCAGGTTTTCCCTGGCGACTTGCAAGCACAAGCGCGCTGTGGATGGTGGCACTGGGCATGCTCGCATCCACTATTCCTCTATCCCATCGGCACAAGAAGACGAAGAGGCGCCAGCAACCTGTCAATCCTTTGACGCTGCGAATGGGTTTGGTCGCTCTACTGCTAGCGAGTGCGTTGGCTGCAGCCATCAGTTGGGAAGCAATGCAGGCTGAGCGCTTAATCGTCGGGAGCATCCACACCACCAACGCCTTGCAGAGAAATGCGAACATGCCGGAGACGGAACGAGAAGCTGGGCACACCCGTGCACTCGCCCTGCTTCAGCAGGGCGTAGCCATCAATCCCCACTACCGAAAACTCACCTCACTGGCAGCGGACCAAATGGCCGCAAGTGGTGACCGTGCTGGCGCCTTGTGGGCACTTCAATCGGTGGCCACATCACGTCCGAATGTGCCGGACATCCAGGCTAACTTGACCATTCTCTATTCGGAACGCGGACAACAGGACCAAGCGGAGGAAGCACTAAAGCGGCTGCAACACCTGCAAGCAGATGCTCCTCGCACACGGGCACTAGGTATCCTCCTGCAGCGGCGCGCAGGGCACGATGCAGAAGCAGCCGCTGCGTTGCGCGCCTACTTTGCCAATGGCCTGATGGAATACGACCTGGTTCAGTTTGCCTTGGCTATCGGTCTGAAACATCGAGATACCGCTTTGGCAGCGCAGGCATTTGGCTACTGGGTGAAGGGGTGGCCAGAAGAAAAGGAGCAACAATCGGCATTGCTGGCATCTACGCCATCCCTGCGCACTGTGATTAAGGCCAACGAGACGCCCATTGCAGGCACTCAAAACAAAAGCCAGTGAAGTCGCCTTCACTGGCTTTTGGAGATAGTCTATTTACGGATGTCGCCGATCATGGAACCGCGATGGCTGTGAAGGCTGCGGTAACTGCTGTGCCACCGGAAGGAGTCAATGTGAGTACACAAGCATTCGACGTCCCTGCAGTCGCTACAAATGTCCCGGCGGCGGTATAGGTGCCTCCACTGGTCGGGAACGCACCACCTTGCAAAGTGCGGCTGGCATTCGTGCAAGAGTCGACTGTCACCTTGGCAGAACTGGAATTGTTGCCTGAATAAACTGCATAGTTAATGGCTGTGCCGGACGACAACGCCCCTGCCACACCCGCCACAGCCGCACTGCGCGCGTCCGAAGACAAATCCACAAACTTGGGAATTGCGACGGCAGCAAGAATGCCCAAGATCACGATGACCATCACCAACTCAATCAGCGTAAAGCCGCGTTGTACTTGTTTCATGTTGTCCGCCTTTCGTTTGAAAAATCTTCTAGCTCCGTCCTGAAACGGGCTCCAACGTCCTATGGATAGACGCATTGCAAATTTATTCTATTGCAATGAACTATTGTTGTGCATCAAGTTTGGGGGCTAAGTATGTGATCTGCATCACCATTTACCCCTATTTCGTGGTTTTGTTGCACCTCCCCTCACTCCACCGCCTGGCCCATCCACACGTAGGGCAGTTGCGAGCTGATTTGCAAGGGCCCCGGGGGCTTGCTGACCTGGAACCAGAGGGTTTGCGCACCCTGAGGCGACTCCAGTCGATCCGTGTCCAAAGGGTGGTAGCCCACACAAGCGCAGGCGGAGTCAAATACCCAACTGCCACCCGGCAAGGCCGCCAGCGCTTCGGCGTCTGCCAACCCCGCGTAATTGGCGGGCAGTGCGGCCAACGCCAAGAACGGGTTGCGTTGGGCCAGCGCGGGGGATGCCCCTGATTTGCCGTGATTTCCGGCCACCACTGCCTCCAAATGCGCAACCACAAGCGCCGTGCGCAGGGCACCCAGGGTGCTTTTGATTTGCGCCAACTCCGCCTGGCCGCGTACGTCACGCAGCTGCCACACAAACACAGTAGCCATCACCAAGACCAGCATGACCAGCCCCCCCCACTCCGCCAACCTACCGCCCCACATGGGTGAGGGCTGCGCAACGGGCCGCACTGCAGCCACCGGTTACCCGCCGCCCCGGCCCATGGCAGCCTGGCCCATGTTCCACAACGGCAAGAACACGCCCAATGCCAATAACAGCACCAGCACGCCAATCACCGCCAGCAAAATCGGTTCGATGGAGGCGGACAAGCCCTTGATGCTGTAGTCCGTGTCGCGCTCGTACATGGCCGCGATCTCGAACAGCAAATTGTCCAGCTCACCAGTTTCCTCGCCCACATTGATCATTTGCAGCACCACGGGGGTGAACACCCCAGTGGCCGCCGCGCAGCGCGAGATGCTTTCTCCGCGTTCAATGCCATCGCGCATTTGTTCAACGCGGCTGCCAATGAAGGCGTTGTCCACCGTTTGCGCCACCACGGTCAGCGCCTGCACCAAGGGCACGCCGCTTTGGCTGGACAGCGCAAAGCTGCGGGCAAAACGAGCCAGCGTGGCCTTCAGAATGATGTCGCCAATGATGGGGAGCTTGAGCTTGCGCGAGTCCCAGCGGTAACGCCCCTCTGGGGTGCGCACATAGGCCCGCACCGCCACAGTCCCTACAAACACCAGCGCCAACAGCAGGGGCCACCAGGCAATCATCCAGCCGGAAAATGCCAGCAGACCGCGGGTAATCAGGGGCAGCTGGGTGTTGAACCCCGCAAACACCTTGGCAAACACCGGTATCACGAAGACATTCAGGATGACGATGGCGATCGCCATCGCAATCATCACAAACGTGGGATAGCGCGTGGCCTGCTTGATGCGTTCACGTACATCGCGCTCAAACTCCATGTGCTCCGTCAGGCGCATGAAGACCTCAGTCAGCCGTCCTGTCATCTCGCCCACGCGAATCATGGAGATATAGAACCCACCAAACAGCGCCCCGTGGCGCGCCAACGCAGCGGACAGTTCACGCCCCTGGTCCAGGCTGGCGCGTATGTCTTTCAGCATGTCCACCATGGCGGGCTTGGTAGCGGAGGCCTCCAGCCCCGCAAACGCGCGCAAGATAGGCACCCCCGCCTTGTTCAGCGTGTACATCTGGCGCGAGAAGATCAATAAGTCTTCCACCACAACAGGTTTTCGGTTCAGGCGGGCCAATAGGCCTTCAGTGGACTTTTCTTCCTTAACCGCAGCCAGCGCAATGTGCACTGGCGCCACACCGATCGACAACAGCTGGTCCGCCACACCGCCCTCGGTCAGCGCCTCCAGCTGTCCAGTGACCGCCTCACCCCGGTTATTGCGGCCGCGCCACGTGTAGACCGCCATCAGGTGGCCTCGGGATCGAGGTCGTCGTCGGCGTCAAAACCAATGCGCAGCGCCTCCGCCAACGAAGTGCGCCCCTGACGCACCATCTCCAACGCATGGTGGGCCATGGTCTGCCCCTTCATGCGTTCCCGCGCAGTGCGCATGAAGTTTGCGGGATCGGAGTGAGAGGCCGCGTGTGTCAACACCGCATCCATCTCCAGCAATTCATACACCCCTTGCCGGCCGGCGTAGCCCGTGCCATTGCAATGTGAGCACCCGAGCCCGCGCTTGGGCGTCAACGTGGTACCAGGCGCCAGCATGGTGTCCAGCCAAGACTGCTCCTGGGGTGAAGGTGCATGCGGCGCCGAGCACTCGGGGCAATTCAGACGCACCAATCGCTGCGCAATCACAGCCTGTAAAGAAGTCGCCACCATGAAAGGCGGCACCCCCATGTCCAACAGGCGGAACGGCGTGCTGATGGCATCGCGCGTGTGCAGCGTGGACAGCACCAGGTGCCCGGTGATGGCCGCACGCAAGCCGATTTCGGCGGTCTCCGCGTCACGCATTTCACCGACCAGGATCACGTCCGGGTCTTGTCGCAGACAAGCGCGCAGAACACGCGCAAAGCTCAATTCGATCTTGTCGTTGACCTGCACCTGGGTGATGGCAGGCAGGCGGTATTCCACCGGGTCTTCCACGGTGATGACCTTGAGCTCGGCAGCATTAATCTCGGCCAACGCGGCATACAAGGTCGTTGTCTTGCCGGACCCGGTGGGGCCGGTAACCAGCACCATGCCTGAGCTGCGCGACAGCACTTCACGAAAACGCTTGAGCATGCCCGGCGGCATGCCGATGGTGTCCAACTTGCGCATGCCCGCGCCCTGGTTCAGCAGGCGCATGACGGCAGATTCGCCATAGGTCGTGGGTAGTGTGGACAAACGCACGTCGATCGTGTTGTCTTTCAGGCGCACGCTGAAGCGGCCGTCCTGAGGCAAGCGCTTCTCGGAAATGTCCAGCCCGGCCATGAGTTTGAGACGTTGGGCCAGCGCGCCACCAATGCGCTTGTCGGCCTGGGTTTGGGTTTGCAGCACGCCATCCACGCGCACGCGAATTTGCAGAAAGCCCTCTTGCGGCTCGATGTGCACGTCGGACGCCCCCACTTGCATGGCGTCTTCAAACAAGGACTGCAGCAGGCGCACCACGGGTGCACCTTCAATGCCGACCGTAGCCGTCAGCTCACCAAAGTCCACCGCATCGCCCAAATCTTTTTCCAGGGCGCGGGCCAGGCCGCTGATTTCTTCGGTGCGGCGGTACAAGCGGTCAAACGCCAGCGCCAATTGGCTCTCTGGCACCGCGGCAATGCCGATGTTGCGCTTGAGCAGACGCGTCAACTCATCGTAGGCGAACAAATCCAGCGGGTCGGCCAAAGCGACCAACAGGCTGTCGCCTTTGTCCTCCAGCACCAATGCACGGAAGCGCCGGGCGGCGCTCTCGGGCAGCAGCTTCACCACATCGGCCCGGAAGGGAAAGGTCTTGAGGTTGACGAAGGGGATACGCAGCTGGCGGGCCAAACCATTGGCCAAGAGCTCTTCGGTAATGACTCCGGTTTCGATGAGCAGGCGCCCCACCTTCTTGCCGGTGGTGCGTTGCAGCTCCAGGGTCTGTTGCAGCTGCTCCTGGGAAATCAGGCGCTGCTGGACCAGCACGTCACCCAGCCGCAGTTTCTCAGGGCGACCGGGGGGCGGAGGCGATGACGGGCGAGGCCCATCGGGCGCACCGGGCGCTGCCGTTGCCATATTCATGCGCTATTCCTTTTGCGGTTTGCAAAAATAATAGCACGCAAGCCAAGTTCAAAGGGGGCTAAGCACCCCCGAGTTGCTTCTGATCAGGCAGCGGGCGCCGGTTCGTTGGCGGGGCTGATGCTGTCGCCCTCTACCTTCACATGCGCGCCCACCGTAGCCGGACTGCTCTGTTCAATGGTGCGCACGGAGCCGTCTTCCATGCGGACGTCTACCCGGTAGACCAGGTCTTTCTTCATCTTCTTCTCTACGGTGTTGCCGGCCCACCCCCCGCCCAGCACACCAGCAATCGTGGCCAGCGCCTTGCCGTCGCCACCGCCAAACTGATTGCCCACCAACCCGCCCAAGACCGCACCGGCCACCGCGCCAGCACCGCTGGGCTTGGCTTCCCGCTCCACCGGGGTGACGGATTCCACCGTGCCGCACACGGCACATACGGCGCGTGCTGGCCGATTGGATGCTACGGGCACGCCAGCGCTGGGCGGCGCCGTATCCATCACCTCCCACGGATCCTTGGCTTGGGGCTTGGCGGCCACCGTAGTGTGCGCCTTGGTAGCAGCATTGGCAGATGGTGATTTCACTATCTTTTTAGGAGCAACAGGCACAGATTTGACGGGGGCTTCTGTCACTATTTCTTCACTTTTAGTTGCCAACTCAGGTTCCAGCACCGACGCGACGGTGGCCACGGGCGTCAGCGGCGTGGCCGGAGCCACCTGGTCAGCGCTCTGGCGATTCACCTGCACCAGTGCGGCCCCCAGGGCCAACGTGGTCGCCCCCAAGGCGGCAATGACAGCCCACAGCATCCGGTGGGCGGCAGGTTGCGGCACGCCGGGAATGGTGACAGTACTCATGATTTTCCTCCTGCAAAAGGGGCTTGGCGCCCGTTCAGCCAAAGGTACACACCGCGCCCCACAGCGGCGTGTCTGATTTGTAACGCTGGGTAAAGCCAGCGCTACGGGCGGCCCCAACTGCTTACAAATTCGGGGCCAGCAGGCGCTCCAGCTCGGTCTGGTTCAGGTTGCGGCGGCGGGCCAGGTCCTGCACTTGGTCGTCCGAAATCTTGCCTACGTTGAAATAGGTGGCGTCCGGGTGTCCGATGTAGAAACCGCTGACGCTGGCCGCGGGCGTCATGGCCAGGCTTTCGGTCACCGCCATGCCAATCTCTTCGCACTGCAGCAGGTCAAACATGTCTTTCTTGACGCTGTGGTCCGGGCAGGCCGGGTAACCTGGCGCAGGGCGGATGCCCTTGTACTTCTCGGCGATCAGGTCCTCGTTGCTCAGCGCCTCGTCGGCCGCGTAGCCCCACAGGTCGGTGCGCACGCGGTGGTGCAGCGCTTCGGCAAAGGCTTCGGCCAGGCGGTCGGCAATCGACTTGAGCATGATGGCAGAGTAGTCGTCCAGGTCGTCCAGGAAGTACTTTTCCTTCTTGTCCACCCCAATACCCGCGGTCACGGCAAACAGGCCCGCGTAGTCCGCCTTCACACCCTTGGGCGCGATAAAGTCGGCCAGGCAGCGGCTGGGGCGCATCACGCCGTCGATCTCCTGCTTCTCGGTTTGCTGGCGCAGGCCGTACCAGGTCATGGCGACCTCAGAGCGGGTTTCATCGGTATAGAACTCGATGTCATCGTCGTTCACCGTGTTGGCCGGGTACAGCGCCACCACGGCGTTGGCCGTGAGCCAACGGCCTTCGATCAGGCGCTTGAGCATGCGCTGGCCGTCGGCGTAGACCCGCACGGCCTCGGTACCCACCACCTCGTCCTTCAGGATGGCCGGGAACGGGCCAGCCAGGTCCCAGGTCTGGAAGAACGGGCCCCAGTCGATGTACTTGGCGAGCTCGCCCAGGTCAAAGTTCTTGAAAACACGGCGGCCAATGAACTTGGGCGTGGTGGGCTGGTACGCGGCCCAGTCGATCGGCGTCTTGTTGGCGCGCGCCTTGGTCAGGGGCCACAGCGGCGTCTGCTTCTTGTTGGCGTGCTGGTGGCGCACCTTGTCGTAGTCGGCGTTGAGCTCGTCGATGTACCTGGCGGCCTGCTCACTCAGCAGGCTTTGCGCCACGCTCACGCTGCGCGAAGCATCGGGCACGTAAACCACGGGACCTTCGTAGTGCGGCGAGATCTTCACCGCCGTGTGCACGCGGCTGGTGGTGGCACCGCCGATGAGCAGCGGAATCTTCTTGATGCGGAAGTAGTCGTCCTTCTGCATCTCGCCAGCCACGTATTGCATCTCTTCCAGGCTGGGCGTGATCAGGCCAGACAGGCCGATGATGTCCGCGCCTTCGAGCTTGGCGCGCGCCAAGATTTCGTGGCAGGGCACCATCACCCCCATGTTGACGACGTCAAAGTTGTTGCACTGCAAGACCACGGTGACGATGTTCTTGCCGATGTCGTGCACATCGCCCTTGACCGTAGCAATCACGATCTTGCCTTTGGCCTTGGCTTCTCCGCCAGCTTCCACCATGGCTAGCTTCTCGGCCTCGATATACGGCAACAGATGCGCCACAGCGCTCTTCATCACGCGCGCACTCTTCACCACCTGAGGCAGGAACATCTTGCCCTGGCCAAACAGGTCGCCCACCACGTTCATGCCGTCCATGAGCGGGCCTTCGATCACGTGCAACGGGCGGCCGCCCTTGGCCAGGATGCCGCGGTAGGCCTCTTCAGTGTCTTCCACGATGAAGTCGGTGATGCCATGCACCAGCGCGTGGCTCAGGCGTGCGCCCACGGACGCAGGGGCCTCGGCTGTGCCGCGCCACTCCAGCTTCTTGCTCTCGTCCTTGGCGCCGCTCTTGGCGGTTTCGGCAATCTCCACCAGGCGCTCGCCCGCATCGGGGCGGCGGTTCAGCACCACGTCTTCCACGCGCTCGCGCAGCGCGGGCTCCAGATCGTCGTACACACCGACCATGCCCGCGTTAACGATGCCCATGTCCATGCCCGCCTTAATGGCGTGGTACAGAAAGACGGTGTGGATGGCCTCGCGCACCGGGTCGTTGCCGCGGAAGCTGAAGGACACGTTGGACACGCCGCCGCTGACCTTGGCGCCAGGCAGGTTCTGCTTGATCCAGCGCGTGGCCTCGATGAAGTCCACCGCGTAGTTGTTGTGCTCTTCGATGCCCGTGGCAATAGCAAAGATGTTGGGGTCGAAGATGATGTCTTCGGGAGGAAAGTCCACCTCGTCCACCAAGATGCGGTAGGCGCGTTCGCAGATCTCGACCTTACGTTCGTAGGTATCGGCCTGGCCCTTTTCGTCAAACGCCATCACCACGGCAGCAGCGCCATAGCGGCGCAGCAGTTTGGCCTGGTGTTTGAAAGCATCCAGGCCTTCCTTCATGCTGATGGAATTCACCACCGCCTTGCCCTGCACGCAGCGCAGACCGGCCTCGATCACGCTCCATTTGGAGCTGTCGATCATGATGGGCACACGGGAAATATCGGGCTCGGAGGCGATCAGGTTCAGAAAGCGCACCATGGCGGCCTGGCTGTCCAGCATGGCCTCGTCCATGTTGATGTCGATGATCTGCGCACCGTTTTCCACCTGCTGGCGCGCCACGGCCAGCGCTTCTTCAAACTGCCCGTTCAAGATCATGCGGGCAAAGGCCTTGGAACCGGTGACGTTGGTGCGCTCACCCACGTTGACGAACAGGCTGTTGCTGTCAATCAGGACCGGCTCGAGGCCGGAGAGCATCATGGGTGCTACGTTTTTGGTAGCTAGTGGTGCAGTGTTTACGGGGGCTTGGGACATAAAAGACCTGTAATTCAGTTCAAGGCGGCTTTACACCGCAACCCAGCTGCCACTGCGCTGGGAGGCAAACAGCGCGTCGATGATGCGCATGTTCTGGATAGCGTCTTCCACACCGTAGTGCAAGGGTTGCGCACCACGGATGGCCAGCGAGAAGGCATCGCCCTCCAGGCTGTACTGGTCGCAGGCGGGAAACGTCTCCACCACCGCAGCCCGGCCGCCCAGCACCTTGCCGTCGTCCACAAAAATGTGGGTTTCCTGGCCCTGGGGCGCGTTGAACGGAATCTCGATCTCCACGCGCTTCTCGGTCCCGATGGCCTGCACGCGCTGGTAAGGCGTGCTTTGCATGGACACCGTGAAATCCAGCCGGCGGCCATGGCCAAAGTCCAGCAAGGCGCTGAAGCTGCGGTCCACGCCAAAGTCGGGGTCCATATCCGCCAGCGCCATCACACGCACCGGCTCGGCCCCAAACAAGAAACGACCGGCCACGATGGGGTAGCAGCCAATGTCCATCAGCGCGCCGCCGCCCTTGCTCGCGTCGTTGCGGATGTTCTCGGCATTGCGGTTGAAGTACGAGAACCACGCCTGCACCGTGCGCAGTTCCCCTAGCGCACCGCTTTGCACCAGCTCGCGCGTGCGCAGCCACTGGGGGTGAAAGCGCACCATGAAAGCTTCCATGATGTGCACCTTGTCGCCCACCTCGCGCAGCTGCGCGGCTTCCTCGGCGTTCAGCGCAATGGGTTTTTCGCACAGCACGTGCTTGCCGGCGCGCGCGGCGGCCAGCGTCATGGGCACGTGCAGGTCATTGGGCAGGGGGTTATAAATGGCCTCGATGGCGGGGTCGGCCAGTAGCTCTTCGTAGGAACCGTAGGCCTTGGGAATGCCCAGCTTGTCCGCCGCCGCGCGCGCGGACGACAGCGAGCGTGACGCAACCGCCTGCACATCACACCACTGGCTGCGCATCAGCGCGGGAGTGACTTTTTCCATGCCGATCTTGGCGGTGCTCAGCACGCCCCAGGTGACTTTTTTCATTGCGATGTCCTCAGTTCAGGCGGCTTCTTTGTAGAAAAAATTGCGTTGCACGCCGCGCGTGGCAATCGGGTTCACCGCATGGGCGATGGCACCAATGTGGTCGGGCGTGGTGCCGCAGCAGCCACCCACGATGTTGACCAAACCCTCTTCCGCAAACTCACGCACCAGGCGGCTGGTCACGTCCGGGGTTTCGTCAAAACCCGTGTCGCTCATGGGGTTGGGCAGACCGGCGTTGGGGTAGCAGCTGATGAAGGTGTCGGGCGCCACCTTGTTCAGCTCCTGGATGTAGGGGCGCATCAGCGCCGCACCCAGCGCGCAGTTCAGGCCGATGGCCAGGGGCTGGGCGTGGCGCACGCTGTGCCAGAAGGCCGTGACAGTCTGGCCCGAGAGGATGCGGCCGGACGCATCGGTCACCGTGCCGCTGATGATGATGGGCAGGCGCTCGCCGCTGGCCTCGAAGTACTCGTCCACGGCAAACAAGGCCGCCTTGGCATTGAGCGTGTCAAAGATGGTTTCCACCAGGATCACGTCCGCACCGCCTTCCACCAACGCCTTGGTCTGGTCGTAGTAGGCCGCGCGCAGCTCTTCAAAGGTCACATTGCGCGCACCCGGGTCATTCACATCGGGGCTGATGCTGGCGGTCTTGGGTGTGGGGCCGAGGGCGCCGGCCACGAAGCGGGGCTTGTCGGGCGTGCTGTACTTGTCGCAGGCGGCGCGGGCCAGTTGGGCGGACACCCGATTCATTTCGATGGCCAGGTCCGCCATGTCGTAGTCGGCCTGGGCCACGGTGGTGGCGCCAAAGGTGTTGGTCTCGATCAGGTCGGCGCCCGCTGCCAGATAGCGCTCGTGGATGTCACTGATGACGTCAGGCCGGGTCAGGCTCAGCAACTCGTTATTGCCTTTCACGTCCTTGTGAAAGTCCTTGAATCGGTCGCCTTGGTTGCCGGGGCCGGTGTAGCCCTCGCCGCGGTACTGCGCCTCGCCCAGCTTGAAGCGCTGGATCATGGTGCCCATGGCACCGTCCAGAATGGCGATGCGCTTCTCCAGAATGCCGGGAAGGGCTTGTGCGCGGGTGTAGGTGATGGGCTTCATGGTGCGGCTCACTGTGTGGTTTTAAACAAGTGAGCGCAGTTGGGAGTCCCAAGCCTGACCGGAGGCCTGCCGGTCCATGTCTGGAGGCAGGCGCCAGCTGCAGCGCCCCTTGGGATGCGTGATTTTAGTTCACAACGCAGCGGTCGTGAAAGCGGCAGGGTCTCAGGCCTGCCCCAGGTGCAGGGCCAGCAACTCGTCCAGCGGCATGGGATAGCCCACCGAATAGCCCTGTGCATAGTGCACACCAAAGCCACGCAGCAGCTCCAGCGCGGCCGGGCTCTCGACAAACTCGGCCACGGTCTCCTTGCCCATCAGGCTGCCAATCTCATGGATGGACTTGACCATGGCCAGGCTGATAGGGTCGGTGGCGATGTCGCGCACAAACTGGCCGTCGATCTTCAGCACATCCACCGGCAGGTTGCGCAAATAGGCAAACGAGGAGAGGCCGCTGCCAAAGTCGTCCAGCGAGAGCTTGCAGCCCAGCTGGCGCAAGGTGTCGATGAAATGCTGCGCGGTGTGCAGATTGCTGATGGCAGCGGTTTCCGTAATCTCAAAACACAACTTGCGGCAAGGCAGGGGTGTATGGGCCAGCGTGTCCAGTACAAAGGCCATGAACACCTCATCCCCCAGCGACTGGCCGGAGAGGTTGATCGAGCACTGGTCGATCTGGTCTTGGTGCTGCACCATCCATTGCAGCGCATGGGTCACCACCCAGCGGTCCACGCGGGCAGCCAGGTGGTAGCGCTCCACCGCCGGCATGAACTGGCCCGGCAGCACCAGCGCACCCGCCTCATCGCGCATGCGCAGCAAAAATTCGCAGTGCAGCCCGGCCCGGGGGCCCGGGTTCACGGGCACGATGGCCTGGCCATAGAGCACAAACCGGTCCTGCTGCAGCGCCCGCTCGATACGGCTCACCCACTCCATCACGCCGTAGCGTTGGGCCAACGCCGGATCATCACTGGCGTACACATGGATGCGGCCGCGCCCGGAGTCCTTGGCCACGTAGCAGGCACTGTCAGCGGCTTGCAGCAAAGCCCCCACACTTTCGCTCTGCGCATCCAGCACCACCATGCCCACGCTCACGCCCACACCAAAGCTCTGGTCGCGCCAGACAAAGCGGTAGGCGGCCAGGCTGAGCTGCAGGCGCTCGGCCACGCGCAAGGCCTGGGCCACGGTCTGATGGGTCAGGATGATGCCGAACTCATCCCCGCCAATGCGGCACAGGTGGTCTTCGTCGCGCAGCACTTCCAGGAAGAGCTGCGCCGTCTGGCGCAGCAGTTCATCGCCGGCCGTATGACCACAGGTGTCGTTGACCACCTTGAACTCATCCAGATCCAGATAGCAGACCACGTGGCGCTGCTCCTGGTCACGGGTGTGCTCAAAGTACTCTGTCAGTGCCTGCTCAAAGGCACGGCGGTTGCCCAAGCCCGTCAATTCGTCGTGCGTGGCCTGGAAGGCGATTTCCTGGCTCAGGCGACGCTGTTCGGTCACATCGCGGAACACCAGCACCGCGCCCTGCACATCACCATCGGCATCTCGAATGGGGGAAACGGCCGCCTCCACCAGCAAACTGCCCTCCACGCGATGTGCCAGGCTGAGCTGGGGGTAGCGTTGGGTCTCTGCCGTCGCAATCGCTTGGACCACCAGATCGGCGCCAGGCGCCAGCACCCCCGTGTCATTCAGGTGAAACACGGTCTGGTAAGGGTGGCCTACCGCACTGGCCAGCGGCCAGCCTGTCAGCGTCTCGGCCACCGGATTGATATAGAGCAGTTCCCCCTCGGCATTGGTGGTGATGACCGCGTCACTGATGGAGTGCAGGGTGACCTGCAGGCGCTCTTTCTCTTGGTACAGCGCGTCTTCGGCAAATTTGCGTGCCTGCATGAAGCGCACCCGGTCCAGCGCCACGGCCACATGGCCAGCCAGCGCCTGCATGAAATCCAGCTGCCATTCCACCGGCGGGCGCACGCCCTCCGCGTCGCCAAAGGTGCCGATGCCCACCACCCCCAGGCGCTCATCTGCCAGCAGCAGGGGAACATTGATGATGGTGCGGTTGTGCAACTGGGCCACCACCTCTTTGTTGGTGCGCGGGTCCGTGCGGGCATCATTGACCACCACCACATGGTCCGCGGACAAGATCTCCTCCAGCATGCGGTCGCCCGCTATGGGGATTTCCATGGTCTGCGCCTTGGCGTGCATGGCCAAGTACTCGGCGTCCGAGGAGGCCTGGCTGATGATGGACACAAACCCCGGCCGGTCTCCGACCAGGGCCAGCCACGCATGGGGATAACCCAGCACCTCTTCCACTGTAGGCGCCACCGCCGCCAGGATGTCCGGCAGACTCCAGGCGCGCTCCAGACGCTTGCACAGCTGCAACAAGGCCTTGGTTTGCAACTGGGTGTCGAGCACTATGGGCTGGTCGATCATGCGCTCAAGTGTAGCGACAGGCTTGCCCGACAATAGGGGAATCACCCTTAGCCCGGCGCCACACGCTGGCGCCGCCAGGTGTTGAATGTTTTAGTGCCCCAGCCCCCGTAACCACTGCGCCACCAGCTCCCATTTTGATAGCAGAAACTTCCACTTCCAGCACCACTCTGGACGCCTGCAGCGACATTCTGCGCACCGTGTTCGGCTACGACGCCTTTCGCGGCCCGCAACAGGCCATCGTGCAGCATGTGGCTGATGGGGGCGATGCACTGGTGCTCATGCCCACAGGCGGCGGCAAGAGCCTGTGCTACCAGGTGCCAGCCATCGTCCGCCAGCAGGCTGGTCAAGGGGCCACCCTGGTCATCTCCCCGCTCATCGCCCTCATGCACGACCAGGTGGGCGCACTGCACGAGGCCGGTGTCAGCGCCGCCTTCCTCAACTCCACGCTCAGCAGCGACGAGGCCTACCAGATCGAGCAACAACTGCTGCGCGGCGAGATCACCCTGCTCTACGCCGCGCCGGAGCGTGTGAACAACGCACGCTTTCTCGCGCTGCTGGATTCGCTGTTCGAGCGCGGCAAGCTCAGCCTGTTTGCCATCGACGAAGCGCATTGCGTGAGCCAGTGGGGCCATGACTTCCGTCCCGACTACCGCAACCTCACGGTGCTGCACGAGCGCTACCCCGGTATCCCCCGCATCGCGCTCACCGCCACCGCGGACGACCTGACGCGCGCCGACATCCTGGAGCGGCTGCAGCTCGAGGACGCGCGCGCCTTCGTCAGCAGCTTTGACCGGCCCAACATCCGCTACACCATCGTCGAGAAAAAAGACTCCACGCTGCAGTTGTTGCGCTTCATTGAGCGCGAGCACGAGGGCGAGGCCGGCATCGTCTACTGCCAGAGCCGCAAAAAGGTGGAAGACATGGCGCAGACGCTGGTGGACGCTGGCATCAAGGCCCTGCCCTACCACGCGGGCCTGGAGCCCAAGGTGCGCCAGGACCACCAGGACCGCTTTCTGCGCGAGGAAGGTATCGTGATGGTGGCCACCATCGCGTTTGGCATGGGCATCGACAAGCCGGACGTGCGCTTTGTCGCCCACCGCGACATGCCCAAGAACATCGAAGGCTATTACCAAGAGACTGGTCGCGCCGGCCGCGATGGCCTGGCCGCCGACGCCTGGATGGCGTATGGCCTGCAGGACGTGGTGAACCAGCGCCGCATGATTGACGAAAGCCCGGCCAGCGAAGAATTCAAACAGGTCATGCGCGGCAAGCTGGATGCCCTGCTGGGCCTGGCCGAAGCCACCGACTGCCGCCGGGTGCGGCTGCTGGGCTACTTTGGGGAGGCCAGCCAGCCCTGTGGCAATTGCGACAACTGCCTGAACCCGCCCGCGGTCTGGGACGGCACCGACGCCGCGCGCAAGCTGCTCTCCACCATCTACCGCATCCAGCAGATGGGCGGCATGACCTTCGGCGCCGGCCACCTGATGGACATCGTGCGTGGCAAGACTACAGAGAAAGTGACCCAGTACAACCATGCCAGCCTGAGCACTTTCGGCCTGGGGTCAGATTTTTCAGAACTGCAGCTGCGCGGCGTTCTGCGCCAACTCATTGCCATGGGGGCCGTGGCGGTGCAAGGAGAGTTCAATACTTTGCAGCTCACGGCCGAATCGCGCGCCGTACTCAAAGGCGAAGTACCGGTGATGTTGCGGGAATCGGTATCCACGCCAGCTGAGCGCAAGAGCCGGCGCAACCCGCGTCTGGGGGCGGTGGTCAAGGCACCGATCAATTTGGACAGCGAAGGCCTGCTGCGCTACTCGGCCCTGAAGGCCTGGCGCGCCGAGGTGGCCAAGGAGCACAACCTGCCCGCCTATGTGATTTTCCACGACGCCACGCTTGCAGCCATTGCGCAGCGGGCACCCCAGAGTCTGGACGACCTGCAGGGCATCAGCGGCATAGGCGCCAAGAAGCTGGAAGCCTATGCCAGCGATGTGCTACGGGTGGTGGCGCTGGAATAAAAAAGGCCGGCGCTCAGTGGCGGCGGAAGCCGCTTTCGTACGCCATGGCGGCGCCGGACATGGTGTTTTGCAGGCGTTCGATGGCACGCAGGTGGCGCGCAGAGCTGGCGGCGTCTGCTGCTTTGGCACGGTGCTGTTGCACCAGGGCCTGGAACTTGGTGCGGCAGGCTTCGAGCGCGCCGGCAAAGTTCAGGGCAATGTACGCCGAGTGGTCCGCATGGGTTTGGCGAAATTCGCCAGACCAGTAGTCAAACAGCTGCCACTTGTAAGTACCTTTTTCAGGCACTTGAATCGTATCTCTGTGCATATATACAGTGCAAAGGGAGAGAAATAGGTACCGACCGCCAGCCAATGTTCCAACGAACTGGGGAAATTCAGTACCCGCCTGTGCCTAATACGCACGAACGTATCGGCTGGTTGACAGGCCGGGCAAAAAATTACGGCGAAGTTACGGCAAAAACCCCATGCCCCGGCTTTCCCGCACCTCGGGCTTGATCCGGTGCTCGGCCTCCAGCTGTTCCAGGAATTCCTCGGGGCTCAGGTTCGCGTCAAGGATCGCGGCCTGGCGCTTGACCGCGGCAAAGTCCCCCAGGCACAGTTGATCCAGCACCGCCAGACGGCGCTCCAGCACCAACGTCAGCCGCTGGGCATCGTCGGCACAAGCCTCCGCCAGGAAAACCGCGGTGCGTTGGGTGGGAGACAGCGGCTTGAACTGGATCTTGAAGGTGAAACGCCGCAGCGCGGCCTGGTCGATGCGGTCCATGAGGTTGGTGGTACAGACAAAAATACCCCGGAAGCGCTCCATGCCCTGGAGCATTTCGTTCACCTCGGTCACCTCGTAGCTGCGCTGGGCGCCGCGGCGGTCCTGCAGAAAGCTGTCTGCCTCGTCCAGCAACAACACCGCCCCCTCCGATTCGGCCTCCCGGAACATGGCCGCCATGTTCTGTTCGGTTTCACCGATGTACTTGCTCATCAGGTCGCTGGCCTGGCGCACCATGAGCGGCTTGTTCAGCGCCTGCGCCAAATGCTCGCCCAAGGCGGTCTTGCCGGTGCCGGGCGGGCCATAAAAGCACAGGGTGCCGTGCCCGCGGGTCTGCAGCGCCTGCACGATACGCGGCAGCTCAAAGCGGGATTCCACATTCAGGTGCCGCAGCTGGTACTGGCTCAGCACCGTGGGCACAGCCGTGGCGGCTGCCGGGTTGCCCAGCGCCAGGTCTGCATTTTTGAGCTGCCGCTCTATTAAGGCCTCCGTACCCGCCGCATCCTCCGCCGCCGCAGTTTCAGTACCGCGGGCCAGCCCCGCAAACCGCACTGCGGTGCGGATTTGCGCCGGCGTCAGCCCCTTGCGGCTGGTGAGACGGGCCACAAAAGCGTCCGAAACCTGCACCCCCTCCAGCGTCTTGCGCACCACCCCCTCGCGCGCGCCGGGCGGCGGCGATTTGAGCTCCAGGTGGTAGGCAAAGCGACGACGAAACGCCGGGTCAATCTGCTCAATGCGGTTGGTCACCCATAGCGTGGGCACCACGTTGGACTCCAGAATCTGGTTCACCCAGGCCTTGCCGCTCACGCTGCCACTGGCCGGCGTAGCCGAGGCATCGGCGCGGGCAATCAGGTGGGCGGCTTCGTTGGACAGAGGGGGGAACACATCCTCCACCTCATCGAACAACAGCGCCGCCTGCGCACTGCCCTTGAGGAACACCTGGGCGATCTGCAGGGAGCGGTAGCGGTCCCGCCCGCTCAGACTGTTGCCATCGCGGTCGGCATACTCCACTTCAAACAGCTCCAGCCCAGCATGCTGGGCCACCACCTTGGCCAGCTCGGTCTTGCCCGTGCCCGGCGGGCCGTAGAGCAGCACGTTGATACCCACTTCCCTGCGCGCCACGGCATTGGCCAGCAAGTTGCACATGACGGACGCGTCTTCGCTGACAAAGTCGAAATCTTGCAACGACAACGTGCTTTTGGTGGATAGCCTGGTGAACACGGCCATCAGCTCGGCCTGGTCGCGGTAGTGGCGCATCAGCACGGGCGGCAGTTTCTCGCTGACCTTCATGAGATCGGCCAGGTCAGTGATGTTGTGCTCGGAGATCAGGTTTTCCACCAGGCCAATGCGCTCCAGCCGTGAACCGACCCGCAGGGCCTCACCGAGCTCCTGGGCGCTGACTCCAGCCACCTCGGCAATGGCGGCATAGGCTTCCGGCGCGTTGTTGACCTTGAACTCCACGAGGATGCTGCGCATGTCGCGCTGGTAGCGCGCCAGCGTGCCGTAGAGCAAGAGCGCACGTTCTGCCTTGTTGAGCTGCAACAGGCCAGCCAGCGCGTTGATGTTCTTCTCCACCAGCGTGGATTGCTTCTTGAGCGCATGGCTGAGCCACTCCCCGGTGACCGACAGCAGGCTGATCAGGTCCTTGGGCTGGTCCTTGGCGTATTCATCCAAAAAGAAGAACACGGTGGCTTCGTCATAAGGGCCGCACCAAACGCCGTAGCGGGCCAAAAACTCATTGGCTTCCAGCGCCTCGTGGCCGCGCCAGAGCTCGTTGCCCTGGCAGCGGCGCGCCAGAAATTCCCGCAAGCGCCCCAGCACGGACACCGGCCACACCAAGTGGCGGCCCGCCAGCCCCACCACGCCGTTGAAATCGCGCCGAACGTTGAAGCTGGCACCCTGTCGCGCGGCCAGCGTCAATACAAAGTGGGAGCACATCAAATCCAACACCGGCGCTTCTTGCAAGCCCGGCGAAGGGATGAGATGCCCACCTAGGGGCTGGAACAGCGAACGCTTGGCCATCAAACGCCTCCAGCACTGCGACGTGCTGAAATGACGATAGCGCAGTCCGGGCCAAGATGGAAGCCTTGGCCAGAAATTTCCGCCAGGCGTGCTGCAGGCCGCAGGTTTTCACGACCCACCGACCTGAAGTGCTGCCAGCCCTGCACCTTGTGGGTAAAATTCGAACTCCCCTAACGAAGAACACAAGGATTGCCCATGTCTGCACCAGACAACCACTCTGACCACCACGCGGAGGATCCCGTGGACGCCGTCGTCCCCATGATGCCCCTGGTGCTCCCACTCGTGGGCGGCGTGCTGATGTTCTTGTTGGCATTCATCGCAGTCTCCATGGCCTGACAGCGCCTCCACCCGGTCTGCGCAACGCACACCGGGTTTGCCATGACGGCCCTGCGCCCGGCATGGCCTGTATTCCTGGCCCCTGCTACACCGCAGGCCGCCAACACCTAAAAATCCCTCTCTTTTGCTGGCGCACTGTCGGAATTCGTGTGGCTTTTGTGCGCCGCAGACCCCACTTCAAGTAAATTTTTTCATATACTTCAATGCATATTACGCATAATTATTTAATGTAATCACTATGTAACTCGGGTACACGTTCTTAGAATTCGGCATGGATGCTTCAGATTTCTGGTCTGAAACACCCCTGTCAGCCGTCTTCTCAAAGTTCGTGGCGCCCCGTTCCCTGCCCTGGTTTTGAAAAGACGATTTTCAAACTTAGGAGCTATTCATGAACGCACCCGTGATGCAGGGTCTCGCCCTCAACACTCCCAGCTACGTTAAAAATGCCGGTCTCATCGCCTGGGTCGCCGACATGGTGGCCTTGTGCAAACCCAAGGATGTCTACTGGTGCGATGGCTCCGAAGAGGAATACCAGCGCCTGTGCCAACAACTGGTGAACGCCGGCACGTTCAAGAAGCTCAACCCCGCCAAGCGCCCCAACAGCTTCCTGGCCTGCTCCGACCCCAGCGACGTGGCCCGCGTGGAAGATCGCACCTATATCTGCTCCGAGAAAAAGGAAAACGCCGGCCCCACCAACAACTGGATGGCGCCTGCCGAGATGCGCAGCTTGCTGCAAACCGGCAAGCCCGGTGAAAAAGCCCTGTTTGACGGCTGCATGAAAGGCCGCACCATGTATGTGGTGCCCTTCTCCATGGGGCCGCTGGGTTCGCACATCGCCCACATTGGCATCGAGCTGTCCGACAGCGCCTATGTGGCGGTGAACCAGCGCATCATGACCCGCATGGGCAAGGCGGTGTATGACGTGTTGGGTGTGGAGGGCGCGTTTGTGCCCTGCGTACACACCGTAGGGGCGCCGTTGGAAGCGGGCCAGCTTGACGTGAAATGGCCGTGCAACAAGACCAAATACATCGTGCATTACCCCGAAACGCGTGAGATCTGGTCTTACGGATCGGGCTATGGCGGCAACGCGCTGCTGGGCAAGAAGTGCTTTGCGCTGCGAATTGCCTCCAACATGGGCCGCGACCAGGGCTGGCTGGCCGAGCACATGCTGATCCTGGGCGTGACCAATCCCCAAGGCAAGAAATACCACGTGGCAGCGGCCTTCCCCAGCGCCTGCGGCAAAACCAACTTCTCCATGCTGGTGCCACCCACTGGCTTCGAAGGCTGGAAAGTCACCACGATTGGTGACGACATTGCATGGATCAAACCCGGTGCCGACGGCAAGCTGTACGCCATCAACCCCGAAGCGGGCTACTTTGGCGTGGCGCCCGGCACCAACTTCCACACCAACCCCAACTGCATGGCCAGCCTGGACAAGAACGTGATCTTCACGAACGTCGCGCTGACTGATGACGGCGATGTGTGGTGGGAAGGCATGGAGAAAGACACCGGCGGCCTGCCCGCGCACCTGATCGACTGGCAAGGCAAAAACTGGACGCCCGCGATTGCCAAGGAAACCGGCGCCAAGGCGGCCCACCCCAACGCCCGTTTCACCGTGGCTGCGGGCAACAACCCTGCGCTGGACAGCCAGTGGGACGACGCCAATGGCGTGGCCATTGACGCCTTCATCTTCGGTGGCCGTCGCTCCACCACCGTGCCGCTGGTGACCGAAGCCCGCAACTGGACTGAAGGCGTCTACATGGCCGCCACCATGGGGTCGGAGACCACCGCCGCCGCCGTGGGCCAGCAGGGCGTGGTGCGCCGCGACCCCTTTGCCATGCTGCCCTTCATGGGCTACAACATGAGCGACTACTTCCAGCACTGGCTCAATATGGGTGACAAGCTGGCCAAGTCGGGCGCCAAGCAGCCCAAGATTTTCACGACCAACTGGTTCCGCAAAGGCGAAGACGGCAAGTTCGTCTGGCCCGGCTATGGCGAGAACATGCGCGTGCTGAAGTGGATGATTGACCGCCTGGAAGGCCAAGCCACCGGCGTGGAAACCGGCTTTGGCGTGGCGCCCCAGTACGGCGAGATCAACTGGACCGGACTGGACTTCAGCCAAGCCCAGTTCGACTCGGTGACCAGCCTGAACAAGGACGACTGGAAAGCCGAGATTGCCCTGCACACCGAGCTGTTCACCCAACTTGCCTACCATTTGCCGAAGGAACTCGAAGAGACCCAAGCCCAACTGGCGCAGCGTTTGGCTGCCTAAAGGGCCATACAAGAAAGACGGGCAGCCAGCACCCCGGCCGAGCCCTGAAAAGCAAAAAAGCCACCGAACCGGTGGCTTTTTTGTGCACGCTACCCAGGATGGCGTGCGGTGAAAGAGCGAAAGCTTAAGCGTCGCTACGGCTGCGCATCACTGCGTGTTGCAACTCAGCCATGATGCGGGGATCGCGGTGGGCGTATTCCCACATTTTTTCTTCCATGGCGCGCTCTTGCGAAGCACGCACCCAGCGCATGATGAGCGCCGAAGCGGCCGAAGAGATCTTGCGCAGGGGGGGAGCCAGCAAGGCCAGCGCGGCAAATGCCACGGTCCACAGGGCCACCCAACCGGCCAGCAAGTGGCCGTCGGCCCAAGTGTCGATCACTTGGTCAGCCACTACCAACAGGGCAGCCAGCACAGCCGCCAGCAGCATGCCAGCCAGGGTGCGGGAGCCTTCGGTCTTACCGGATGTGCGAACGGAGGCAGACTGCGCTACGGGCGCGGAAGCAAAATAGGTAGAAGAGAGTACTTGTGTCATGGTCAACTCCTTGAAAAGGTTGATGCTCACTGGGTTAAATCTTTGAACTGGGTGAATCATAGGGTTTTCCCTCATGCGATTCAACTTTTGGTTAGTGATGTTTACTATTCACCAAAGTTATGATTGGTCATGCCTGCCCCGCCGCTCAACCTGCGCACCTTTGACCTGAACCTGCTCAAGGTGTTTGACACCGTGATGGCCGAACGCAGCCTGACCAAGGCGGCCGAGCAACTGGCCCTGACCCAGCCCGCCGTGAGCAACGCCCTGCGCCGCCTGCGCGATGCCTTGGGCGACGAACTGCTGGTACGCAAGGGCCGCGCGCTGGAGCCCACGCCGCGTGGGCAGGAACTCTGGCCCGCCGTGCGCGAGACCCTGCAGAAGCTACAGACCTCGCTGGCGCCAGCGGTGTTTGAGCCAGCCACCGCCGACAGCACCTTTGTGCTGACCATGGCCGACGCCACCGCCGCCGAGCTGCTGCCGGACCTGGTGGCAGTGCTGGCGCGCAAGGCACCCGGTGTCTCGCTGCGCGTGGTGCCGCTGACCACGCGCGACCCGCGCCGCGTGCTCGACGAAGGCGCGGCCGACCTGGCCATTGGCCACTTTCCCGCCGTCATCACCGACCTCACGGCCCGTGCCCAAGCCGGCGCGGCCGAGACCTTCCACCACCACCGGCTGTTTGTGGGTGATTACGTGTGCGTGATGCGCAAGGACCACCCCCTGACGAAGGGCAAGTTCACGCTGGACCGCTTCTGCGACGCCAGCCACATGCTGGTGAGCTTTTCGGGACGGGCGTTTGGTTTCATCGACGAATCGCTGACCCACCTCAAGCGCACGCGCCGCGTGGTGCTCACGGTGAACCAGTTTTTCACCGCGGGCCGCGTGGTGGTGCACTCCGACCTGCTGACCGTGTTGCCGCGCCACTTTGTGGCCATGACCGGCTATGCCGACCAGCTGGTAATCCGCGAGCTGCCCTTCACCGTGCCGCCGATTCAGGTGGATGCGCTGTGGCACCAGCGGCTGGACGCGGCAGCCCCGCACGTCTGGCTGCGCCAGCAGATTGCCTTGCTAGGCGACCGCCTGTTCTCCGCATGAAGATCCAGCTGCTGTCAGACCTGCACCTGGAAGGCAACCCGCACTGGCAAGCCCAGCCCCTGCCCGGCGCTGACCTGCTGGTGCTGGCCGGCGATGTGGGCTCGTACCAGACTGGCTCGCAATTGACGGACGACGACTTTGGCCTGGGTCGTTTTTCGCCGCTACAGGGCTGGCCCACGCCCGTGGTGTTTGTGCCCGGTAACCACGAGTACGACGGCTTTGATTTCGACGAGGCCCACGCCCGCCTGCGCGCCACCTGCGCGCGGCTGGGCATGCACTGGCTGGAGCGCGAAACGCTAGTGATGCACGGCGTGCGCCTGCTGGGCACCACGCTGTGGACCGACTTTGACGCGCTGGCTGTGAACGCCCCCGAGGCGCAGCAACTCAAGGCGCGCGACAAGGCCTACCGCGCCGCCAACTACTACTTGAAGAAGACCCTGAGCACACGCCATGGCGAGCCCTGGCTGGCCGAGGGCCTGCGCGTGCAGGCGCTGCAATGCCAAGCCTGGCTGCGCGCGGCGCTGGCCACGCCATTTGACGGCCCCACGGTGGTTATCACCCACTTTGCGCCCAGTCTGCTGAGCGCCGACCCGCGCTACGGCCTGGTGCCGGGCACCGCCGGCTTTTGCAACGCGCTGGACGACTTGCTGCCGCAGGCCCAGCTCTGGCTGCACGGCCACCTGCACGCGCCCAGCGACTACCGCGTGGGCGGCTGCCGCGTGGTAGCCAACCCGCTGGGCTATGCGCGCAAGAACGAGCAAGAGGGCTACCAGCCCGACCTCTTGATCGAAATCAGCCCCTAGCCCCCGTCGTTATTGCACTGATTGCTCCCAAATAAGGAGCAAATTAGATTCACAAGCCTGGATCTGCCGCCGTGCGCAGAAAGCTCGCAAAGCGCGGCACACCTTTGTCCGTCACACCGCGGTAGCGGTACGTCACCCAGCTGCCCACGGGCGGCGGGGTCTGGCGCTCGGCGTCGCTAAAGCCAGTACCGAGTTTGAACCGCAGCGCGGGCTGGCCTTCACCGGCCGGCTGCTCCAGCCACAGCGCCCCCAGGCGTCCCGCATGTTTACCCGTGCCCGCCACATGGGCGACCACGCGTGCTTCGGCGTCATCGAAAGGTTTGAATTTGCGCAAGTCATCACTGCGCCGGGCTACATAGTGGGCGCTGCCACGGTGCAGCATTAGCCCTTCGCCGCCAGTACGCACGGTTTCGCTCAGGCGTGCCCGCAGGGCCTGTTGGGTGGTGGCCGGGATCTGCTCTACGGCCACCACCCAGGCCTGGTCCAGCTGCGCCACACGCGCCTGCAGCAACGGCAGGCGTTCATTGAAAGTGCCGACCTCCGCCGGCAGATCGAACACCATGAAGCGCAGAGCGCGCCAGGCCGCGTCGTCGGGCGTCTGCTGACGCACGGTGGACACGGCCTGGCTGAACTGACCGCGCCCGGCCCACAGTTCGCCCTCCATGGCCGTGGCTGGCCAACCGCGGGTGAACCACGCGGGTGCCGCAATCGTATTACCGGCGCGCGTGAGCAGGCGCTGGCCATCCCAGTAGCCGCGTACACCATCGTATTTCTCGCTAACCCAGAAACCGGTGGGGTCGCTGCGACCCTCGTAGGACTTGGCCAGCATGAGGGGCGGGGCGCTGGCGGCCTTTACGGGTCTGGTCCATGGCAGGGACGCGGCGCCCAGGGCCCACACGATGTGACGACGTGAAATCTCTCCTGAATGGCGCATGGCCTTCCCCCTCTTTTTTTATGGTGTTTGACATGGCGCAGAACGTCTGGCCGCGTGCCGCCTAGACTGGGCTTTTCAACCCGAGGAGCGGACGCATGAAAATTCTATTGGCAGTTGACGGCAGCACCTACAGCAAAAAAATGCTGGCCTATCTGGCCACGCACGAAGCCCTGCTCTCCGCGGAACACGACTACACCGTGTTCACCGCTGCGGCCGCCCTGCCAGCGCGCGCCCGCAGCATGGTGGGCAAAGACGTGGTGGAGAGCTACTACGCCGAAGAAAGTGAAAAGGTACTCGCACCAGTTGCCAAATTCTTGTTGCGCCATGGCATTGACGCAAAAACCAGCTGGAAGGCGGGCCACGCAGGTACGCTGATTGCCAAGACCGCCGAGAGCGGCAAGTTTGATTTGCTGGTCATGGGCACCCACGGCCATGGCGCCCTGAGCGGCCTGGTGATGGGTTCTGTCACCACCCACGTGCTGGCGCACTGCAAGGTGCCCGTGTTGCTGGTGCGCTAAGGCGTCTCAGGGTGCATCGGAACTCGGAGCATCCGGGGCCAGATCCACACCGCTGAGCCGCGCCACATACTCTGGCAGCATGGGGATGTAAGCCTCCGCACCACCTGTGGCCAGTGCCATGGCAAACGAATTCTTCACGGCATTGCCCAGGCTATTGGAAATGCCTGCGGCATCGGCCATGGACTCCAGGTAACGCAAATCCTTGAACGCGTTTTTCAGCGTGAACTTGTGGGCATCCCGATTGCCTTCGAGCGTATAGCCCATGAAGGTCTGGTAGAAGCCACAGTCCATGCGGCCGTTGCGCAGCACCGCGTCCACGCGCTGCGGGCCAATACCCACCGACTGCGCCAGCGTCAGCGCCTCCGAGTACAAAGCCGCATACCCGAGCGAGATGAAGTTGTTGATCAGCTTCATGCGGTGCCCGTCGCCAGGCCCTCCGATATGGACAATACGCGCGGCCCAGGTCGCCAGGATGGGGCGAATGCGTTCCATGGTGGCCGCATCGGCGCCCACCATGGTGTCCAGGGTGCCCTCCCAGGCTTCTTTGGGCGTGCGGCTCAGGGGTGCATCCACCAGTGTCACGCCCATGGCGGCCAGCTCGGCGGCCAGCACCACCGTGGAGGTGGGATCGGACGTGGAGCAATCCACCACCACAGAGCCTGGGCGCAAGCCCTTCATTAACCCCTGAGGGCCCCGCACGATGGCCTCCACATCGGGCGAGCCGGTCACACACAACAACACAACGGTGGCGCGCTCGGCGACGGCCTGGGGCGTTTCCACCCGCGCCGCCCCGCGTTGCAGCAAATCGCCCAGCGCTGCCGAGGGCTTGCGCGCGCACACCGTCAGGGCATAGCCCTTGTCCACGATGTTTTTGGCCATGCCATGGCCCATGAGGCCCAGCCCGATAAACCCGATGGTTTCGTGCGGAGGTTGCATGGCGAGCTACCAGCGCTGGTGCACCAGGGGTTTGGCGTAGCGGGTGTAAATGTCGGCCAGGGCCTGCATGGTGGTGTCGCTAAGGGCGGGCAAGTCCGCCGCCGCCACGTTGTCAGCCACCTGTGCCGGGTTCTTGCCGCCGGGGATGGTGCAGGTCACGGCCGGGTGCATCTGGATCCAGCGCAGCGCCATCTGCGCCATGCTCATACCCGCAGGCACCAGCGGGCGCATGGCCTCCACGGCTTGCAGGCCGACGTTGAAGTCCAGCCCCGAAAACGTCTCGCCCTTGTCAAAGGCAGCGCCCTCGCGGTTGAAGCCGCGGTGGTCGTCGGCGCCAAAGGTGCTCTGTGCACTCATCTTGCCGCTGAGCAAGCCGCTGGACAGCGGCAGGCGCGCCAGGATGCCCACGCCGCGCTTTTGCGTCTGCGCAAACAGCAGCTCGGCCGGGCGCTGGCGAAACAGGTTGTAGATGATCTGCACGCTTTGCACGCCGGGGTACTCGATGGCCTTCAGGGCTTCCTCCACCTTTTCAACGCTCACGCCGTAGTGGCGCAGCTTGCCGGCTTTCACCAAGTCGTCCAGCACACCAAACACTTCGGGCATGTAGAACACCTCGGTGGGTGGGCAGTGCAGTTGCAGCAGGTCGATGGCCTCGGTGTTGAGGTTCGTGAGGCTGCGCTCCACAAAGGCGGTGAGGTTGGCACGCGTGAAGCCGGCGGCCACATGCGGGTCCAGCCGGCGGCCGGCCTTGCTAGCCACATAGAAGGGTTCGCTGCGCTCCTTGCGCAGGCGGGCCAGCAGGCGTTCGCTGCGGCCGTCGCCGTAGACATCGGCGGTGTCAAAGAAGTTGACTCCCAGGTCCAACGCGCGGTGCAGCGCGGCCATGGAGTCGTTGTCGTCTACCGCGCCCCAGGTGCCGCCAATGGCCCAGGCGCCGAAGCTGACGGTTGAAATGTTCCAGCCGGTGCGGCCAAGGGGACGGTATTGCATGCAGATGCCTTGCTGTGGATTGCTATGGTTTCAGGAGCGGCCTATGCAGATTTTGCGAGGGCCAGAGGCTTATTTTGCCCAGCTTTCCCTTGCCCTGCAGCGTCCAGCTTGAAAACCGCCACGGTCTGCACCATGCCGGTGGCCTGGGCCTTGAGGCTGCTGGCGGCCGCGGCCATTTGCTCCACCAGTGCCGCGTTCTGCTGCGTGGTCTGGTCCATTTGGGCGACGGCGGCATCCACTTGCTGCACGCCGTGGCTCTGCTCGGAGCTAGCAGCACTGATCTCGCCCATGATTTCAGTGGCACGGCGAATCGCCTGCACCACCTCGGTCATGGTGGCGCCGGCGCGGTCTACCAGCGCCGTACCCTGCTCCACGCGCTCCACGCTGGTGCCAATGAGCTGTTTGATTTCCTTTGCGGCATCGGCGCTGCGCCCAGCCAGGCTGCGTACCTCGGAGGCCACCACGGCAAAGCCGCGGCCCTGCTCGCCAGCGCGCGCGGCTTCCACCGCTGCGTTCAGTGCCAGGATGTTGGTCTGGAAGGCGATGCCATCGATCACGCCAATGATGTCGCTGATCTTGCGGGACGACTCGTTGATACCCTTCATGGTTTGCACCACCTGCCCCACCACCTCGCCGCCCTGGCTGGCCACATTGGAGGCGGTCATGGCGAGCTGGTTGGCCTGGTGGGCGTTGCCCGCGTTGCGCGTGACGGCGGCGCTGAGTTCCTTCATGGACGTAGCGGTTTCCTGCAGGATGCCAGCCTGCTGCTCGGTGCGGTGCGACAGGTCGTGGTTGCCGGCCTCAATCTCGCGCGAGGCCATCTCCACCTGCATGGCCGCGTCGCGCACCTGGGTCACCAGGTGGCTGAGGTTGGTGGACACATCGGACAGCGCACGCACCGTGTGACCCGCCACGTCGTGCGGCTCCACGTCGGCACGCAGCGTCAGGTCGCCACGCTCCAGCGCGGCCGCAATGGCACCGCCCTGGCGCAGCAGACGCGTCAGGTAGCGGCTGCTGGCCCAGCTGATGAGGGTCGACAGTAGTACCGACAAAACTACACAGCCCACAATCAGGCGCATGTTCAGCGTGGCCAGGGCGTCGCCCTTGTCCAGTGACTGTTGGGCAGCATTGGCCTCGCGGCTCAACAGAATCGCGATCTTGTCGGCCGCCACACGGTGCGCGTCATTGAGCATGGTCAGCGCATTGCCGGCGGCATTGGCGTCACCGGCAGGTACCGCAAAGACCTTGTCGTAGCTCGCGTGGTAGGCCGCCACCGCCTCGGTGATGGCCTGCAGGTCATCGGCCAGTTCGCTGTTTTCGGAGTCCGGTGCGGGCGTGCCCACGGCCTGGACCGCCGAGGCAATGGCTTTCTCAAACTCCGCCAACTTGCCGCCCAAACGGGTCTTCATGGAATCCACGATGGCCGCATCGCGTTGCAGGGCCAACGCAGCCACCACTTGCGTCGCACCCAGCTGCAACTCCTGCAAGGCCGACTCGTAGTGGTGCGCCTGGTCAATGTTGACCATGCCCTTGTCGGCCACCTGGTGCAGCTCGCGCGACAGCCCGCTGTTGGCAAACCACGCAATGCCCGAGATCACCAACAGACAGATGGTGGCGAATGCCGGGGGAAGTGCAATCTTGGCGCCCAGTGGCAAACGCAGAAACCAGAGCAGTGGCGACGGCAAGCGCATGGCTATTTCCTTCCGGTTTCAAAAACCCGCTGCAACACGCAGAACACGAATAACAGCGCGCCAATCACGATGCGCGTCCACCAGGAGCTCAGCGAGCCGTCGAACATGATCAACGTCTGGATGACACCCAGGGTAAGTACGCCAAACAGTGTTCCCACCACGTAGCCCACACCGCCGCTGAGCAGGGTGCCGCCAATGACCACGGCCGCGATGGCATCAAGTTCCAACCCCACGGCATGCAGTCCGTAGCCCGACAGCATGTAGAAGGTGAACACAACACCGCCCAGTGCGGCGCAGAAGCCGCTCAGCGCGTAGACCGCCACGTTGGTACGCGCCACCGGCAGCCCCATGAGCACCGCGGAATGCTCCGACCCACCGATGGCATACACCGTACGGCCAAACTGCGTGCGGTGGGCCACAAACACGGCCACCGCCAGCACGGCCAGCGCCAGGAGGGCACTGATGGAGACCATGGGCCCCTCGGGCCACAAATGGATACGCGTCTGGGCCAGAACGGTGTAGTCGGGGTCGGTGATGCTGATGGAGTCGATGCTGATGAGGTAGCACAGGCCGCGCGCCAAAAACATGCCCGCCAGCGTGACGATGAAGGGCTGCAGGCGGAAGCGCTGGATCAGCCAGCCCATGAAAGCACCAAACAGCGCGCCCATGCACAGCACCAGCGGAATGGCTGCCCTCAGGTCCCAATGCAAGTGCTCCACCAGTTTGGCCAGCACGATGGTGCTCAGCGCCACGACAGAACCCACGGACAGGTCAATGCCACCAGACAAGATCACGAAGGTCATGCCCACGGCGACGATGACCAGAAAGGCGTTGTCAATCAGCAGGTTCAAAAACACCTGGGCCGAGAAAAACCCGTTGTAGGACACCGAGCCAAACACCGACATGGCCGCGAACAGCGACACGGTGGCCGCCAGGGGGACAAATTTGCTCTGCAGCTTCATGCGTGGCTCCCTGCGTTCGGACGTACAACCCAGCCGCGCACAGCGCGGCGAAACTCCGCAGACTGCATGAGCATGACCACAAACACCACGGCGGCCTTCACCACCAGATTGATTTCCGGCGGAACACCGATGGAATAGATGGTGGAGGTGAGCGTCTGGATGATGAGCGCACCAATCATGCTGCCTGCCAGGGTGAACCGTCCCCCGGTCAGCAGCGTGCCGCCCAGCGTCACGGCCAGAATGGCGTCCAGCTCCAACAAGTTGCCGGCGTTGTTGCCATCAGCGCTCTTGACGTTGGAACTGATGATGAGCCCCGCGATACCCGCAGTGAGCCCACAAAACGCGTAGACACAAACGCTGATGAGGCGCTCACGCACACCCGCCACACGGGCAGCTGCCGGGTTGATGCCAATGGCTTGGATGAACAAACCCAGCGCCGTGCGGGTGACGGCAATGTGCATCACGACATAGACAAAGCCGGCTACAAACAGCGCAAACGGTAGCCCCCACAAATAGCCGCTGCCAATGTAGAAGTACGGCGGATAGTAGACCGTGACGATTTGTCCATCGGTCAGCAGTTGGGCTACGCCACGTCCGGCCACCATAAGGATCAAGGTGGCAATGATGGGCTGCAGGCCAATTTTGGCCACCAGCACACCGTTCCACAGGCCGCAGGCCAAGGCCGTCAACAGCGCACACAGAATCGCCACCCACATGGGGAATCGGCTGATGTGCTGGGCCACACCATCGGTGATGACCAGCTTGCCGCCGACCATCAGCGCCGCTACCGCCGCGCTGATGGCAACCACCGCGCCCACCGAGATATCGATGCCGCGCGTAGCAATGACCAGCGTCATCCCCAGGGACACCAGCATCAGCGGGGCCGCACGGTTCAGGATGTCGATCACGCTGCCATACAGGTGGCCATCGCGCCACTGCAACATCCAGAAGCCGGGGTTCAGGCTGGCGTTGACGCTCAGGATCAGCACCAGGGTGACCAGCGGCCAAAGCAGGTGGTGCGCCTGCACGCGCTTCCACAGGGAAAGGTCTTTGCGCGTGCTCATGCTTGCCCCGCAATCATGGCGTAGACCGCCGCATCGGAGCTGCCCGCTGGTAGCTCGCCCACCTTGGCGCGGTCGCGCATGACCACAATGCGGTCAGACACACGCACCACCTCGTCCATCTCGGAGGAGATGAACAACACGGCCATCCCTTGTTTGGCCAACGCCAGTATCTCGTTCATGATTTCTTGTTTGGCGGCAATGTCGATGCCGCGCGTGGGTTCGTCCAATATCAGGAGACTGGGCTGCGTCGCCAGCCAACGGGCCAGCACCGCCTTTTGCTGGTTGCCGCCGGAGAGCTGGCCGATGGGGGTATCCACATCGGCGGTCTTGATGCCCAGCGCTTTCACATAGCCCTCGGCCATGGTGGTTTGCTGGATTCGGCTGATGGCAGGCCACAGCCCCTGGCGAGCTTGTAGCGCCAGCGCAATGTTCTCGCGCACCGACAATTCGGAAATGATGCCCTCGGCCTTGCGATCCTCCGGACACAGGCCCAGCCCCAGCTGGATGGCGGTGGCGGGAGAATCCATGCGCACGGTCTTGCCACCGAGGCTGATCTCGCCCGCATCGCTGCGGTCCAGGCCAAACAACAGGCGCGCCAGCTCGGTGCGACCCGAGCCCAGCAGGCCTCCAATGCCTACTACCTCGCCCCGGCGTATGCCCAGGTTCATGGACTTCACGTGGCCACGGCGGTTCAGCGCATGGGTCTGCAGCCATTCGGGTGCCGGTTCGCCCGTGTCGTCGGCAGCCGACGCCGCAGGTGCCACAGCCGCCAACTCGCGGCCCACCATCGCAGCAATCAGCGCGTTGTGGCCCAGCTCGGCCGCGGGGTACTCGCCCACCAGCTCGCCGTTGCGCAGCACGGTGATGCGGTCGCACAGCGCGTAGACCTGGTCCAGAAAGTGGGTCACAAACAGAATCGCCATGCCCTGGTCGCGCAACTGGCGTAGCACGCCATACAGGCGCTCCACCTCTTCATCGTCCAGGCTGGAGGTGGGTTCGTCCAGGATCAACACCTGGGCCGAGATGCTCAGACCGCGGGCAATGGCCACCATCTGCTGCACAGCCACCGAATAGCTGGAGAGCGTCTGCGTGACGTCAATGTCCAGGTTCAGGCGCGCCAGCAGGGCCTGGGCCTCGCGGTGCATACGGGCCCAGTCGATGGACCACAAACCTGCCGCCCCCTTGCGGGGATAGCGACCGGCAAAAATATTCTCTGCCACCGAGAGGTTGGGGCAGAGGTTGACCTCTTGGTACACAGTGCTGATGCCCAGGTGCTGGGCGTGCAGCGTGGAAGTGGCACGGATGGACTTGCCGCCCAGGCGCATATCGCCATGGTCAGCGGGGTAGACGCCGGTCAGCACTTTGATCAGGGTGGACTTGCCCGCCCCGTTTTGCCCCATCAGGGCATGCACTTCACCTGCGAAGAGACGCAGGTTGACGCCCGAAAGCGCCCGCACGGTGCCAAACTGCTTGGCCACGCCAGAGAGCTCCAACACCGGGGTGGCCTCTGCCGGGGCCTGTTGTGTGTATGTCATGGTGTTTTGTAAAAAAGGCCCGCAGCCAAAAGCCGCGGGCCAAACCTTAGTGACCGAAAAGCGAAACGGGGATCAGTACTGGCGGCTTGGGAACTCTTTGGCAGCAGTTTCCATGGGGTACACGCCGTCCTTGCCGATGATGCGGCGAGCCACGGTCTTGCCAGCAGCGAGGTCCTTGGCAGTTGCCATCACCAGGGGTCCGAGCAGAGGGCTGCATTCCACGGTGACGTTGAGCTTGCCAGCGATCATGGCTTCAAACGCGCCCTTCACACCGTCCACAGAAATCACCAGAATGTCCTTGGCGGGCTTGAGGCCGGCTTCTTCGATAGCCTGGATCGCACCGATGGCCATGTCATCGTTGTGTGCGTAGAGCACATTGATCTTCTTGCCCTCGGCCTTCAGGAAGGCTTCCATGACTTCCTTGCCCTTGGCACGGGTGAAGTCACCGGTCTGAGAACGGATGATCTTGATGTTGGGGTTGGCCTTGATGGCGTCTTCGAAGCCCTTCTTGCGGTCAACCGCTGGCGCGGAACCCACGGTACCTTGCAGTTCGACGACGTTGATGTCGCCCTTCATGGTCTTGGCTTTTTCAACCAGCCATTGACCGGCCATTTCGCCTTCTTTGACAAAGTCAAAGCCGATATGGGTTGCGTACAAGGACGTATCTTTGGAATCCACCGAACGGTCCATCAGGATCAAGGGGATCTTGGCATCCTTGATTTCCTTCAGCACGGTGTCCCAGCCGGATTCGACGACAGGCGTCAAAGCAATCACGTCCACCTTTTGGGCGATGAACGAGCGCAGGGCCTTGATCTGGTTTTCCTGCTTTTGCTGCGCGTCCGAGAACTTCAGCTCGATGCCGGCTGCGGCAGCCGCTGTCTTCATGGAGTTGGTGTTGGCGGTACGCCACTCACTCTCGGCACCAATCTGGCTGAAACCAACCACAATTTTCTTTTGTGCGAATGCGCTCATGGGGGCAGCCACGGCGAAGGATGCGGCCAACAGGGTGGCCATCAGGGTACGGCGATTGTTTGTCATGGGTGTCTCCTCTTTCTCTATCAATGAAAACGGGTATCGGGCGTTAGTGAGGCCGCCCGCGTTCAGCCTCTCGCTCCCTCTTCGGTTTAGACAACGATTTCAAGCTGCCAGTTACGTCAAGAAGTGAGGCGGATGATACGTATCAAAAATACACAGAACCAATAGAGTTTTAGGTATTACTCATACTGATATTCAAATTCAGGAAAACCCTAGGTACCGCGAAATCCCTAGTAAATCTGAATTTTTGATGAATTTCGCCGCAACAAATCTTCATCTCAATACATATTTAATTCGATATGTCAGACAGCCATTTTTTGATTTTTGTTTATGGCCAAACCACCGTAGGATGCCGCACGTTTTGGACCCCGCGACCGCTGCGTTCGCGCCCTTGAAAGTACCCATGTCTCCTGCCTCCCACACCATCCACTGGCTGCAACACGCCAACCAGCGCTTGGGGTTGCTACCGACCCTGGGCGGCAGTGTGGCCACCTGGCAGCGCACCGCAGAGCAGGGCGCGGTGGACCTGTGGCGCCCCTGGGATGGGGCCAGCAATGACCTTTACACCACCGCATCCTTCCCCCTGGTTCCCTGGTCCAATCGCATTGGGCACGGTGGCTTTGCACACAACGGCATCACCCACCCCATGGCCCCCAATCGCGTGGGCGAGCCTTATCCCATCCACGGAGATGGCTGGCTGCAGCCTTGGGTGATCCGCCAACGCGGCGTGGATACGCTGGAAATGGCGCTGGAGTCCGCACACTTCGGTGGTAGCCCCCACCACTACCGTGCGCTGCAACGCTTTGTGCTGCGCGAGGACGGCATGGACCAACTGCTGGAAGTGACCCACCTGGGCCCGGACAGCCTGCCTTACGGCCTGGGCCAGCACCCGGCGTTTTTGCGCACGCCAAGTGCGCGCTTGCAGGCGTCCGTACAAGGCGTGTGGCTCAGTGGGAACGACCCCATGCCCACGGCCCACACGACTGATTTCCCCCCCAGCTGGGACCCGCGCACCGGCATGGACGTGCGTGGCAGCCTGATCGACAACGCCTACTCCGGCTGGAGCGGCCAGGCCCATATCGATTGGCCCGAACACGGCCTGCGCCTGCACATGCGCGACCCCGCCGTGCTGGCCCGTGGCGCAAACGATGGCTTTTGCCTGCTGTACCGCCCAGCGCAAGGGCCCCACTTCTGTTTTGAGCCCGTGACCCACCCGATCGACGCGTTCCATATGGACGGCCAGCCGGGCCTGCAGGTGCTCAGCACCGGGCAGACACTGAGCCAGCGCGTGGAATGGCGTTTTGAAACGCTAGGCTAAACGCTATTGTTTTAGGAGCTGCCTGCGCAGAATCTACGGGGGCTAGCGGGCATTTAGACCGTCAAAGCAGGTGGACAGCACCAGCTCGATGATTTCGTCGTCAGAGTGCAGCTCACTCATCTTGAGGAACTCCAGCACCGGGTCACAGGCCCGCGCGTACAGCGTGTAGAGCACGGCAATAGCCGGCAATTTCGGGTTGATCACGCCTTGCGCCTGCGCCGCCTCGATCCAGGCACCCAGCCGGTCGCTCACATCCATCAGGCCATCCATGTAGGCGCGGTTGTCCATCAGGGTGGCACGCAGCGTGGAGTTCTGGCTGGGTAACGAAGGCATTTCGCCGCCGAGCTTCAGGCCCATGGTCCACCGCACCACGGCGCGCAGTTTGTCCAGAGGCGGCTGGTCTTCGGCCAAGGTGTCCAAAAAGGCCTGGGCCTGCCCCATGAGGTGGGCCATGGCCGCGGCGGCCAGGTCCTCCTTGCTGGGAAAGTGCTTGTACAGGCTGGCCTTGGCTATGCCTACCTGGGCCGCCACCTCGTCCACGGTCATCGCCTCAAAGCCTTTTTCGGCCAGCAGCTGGTTCACTGCACGGATGATGGCGTCTTCCCGCGCCTGCAGCATTTGCTGTTTGAAGGAAATTTTGACGGGGGCAGCGGTGTTCATGGCCCCATTCTATTCACGGCCGTCAAACCGTGGAGAGGTCGGTCAATTTGTGACTGCTCAGTTTTTGCTGTCCAACAGACGGGCCGCCGCTTGCGACAGCGCATTGGTCAGTCGGTCTATCACCTCGGAATTGAGGTTCCAGCAGTGCCAGTACAGGTTCACCGGCAGGGTCACCGTGGGCACCAGGTTGACCAGTTGCCCGCTGTCAATCAGGCCACGCACCAGCAGCTCTGGCACCACGCTGGCACCCCAGCCGGCCAGCACCGCGCGCACCATGCCCTCAGAGCTGGGCACAAAGCGCTGCCCCACGGAAACGCGGCGCAGGCTGAGCGCCCGACCCACGAATTCGGAGGGCAAATCGTCCTTGCGGTTGAACGCCACAAACGGAATGCTGCGGAAGTTATGCGGCGTCAGCCCCTGCGGACAATGGGCCTGCGCGTAGTCTTTGCTGACCACCGCCACATAGTGCATGGCCCCCAGCGGCAGCACCTTGCAGCCGCGCAGCGCCTGCTTGAGCGTGGTCACGCAGCCCAGCACCTGGCCTTCACGCAGCCATTCGTGGGTAAAGTCCTGGTCGTCGGTAATGATTTCCAGCGGCAGCCCAGCGTGTACCAGCGGGTCCAGCGCCGAGAGCGCCCAGGTGGCAATGCTGTCGGCGTTCACGGCAATCGAGATGCGTTCGTCCTCGCGCACCGCACCGGTGTTGGGGGCCAGCTCTTTGAGATCGCCCTCCAGGTCGGCGCGCAGCAGGCGCATCTGCATCGCGTGCTTGATAAGCAGGCGCCCGGCGCTGGTGGCCTTGACCGGGCGGCTGCGCACCAGCAGCACGGTGCCCACCTGGGCTTCCAGCGCGCGCAGACGCTGGGAAACGGCGGACTGGGTGATGGACAGGCGCACGGCGGCGCGCTCGAAGCCGCCCTCTTCCACAATGGCAGCCAGGCATTCCAGGGCATCGGTGTCAAAAGTTCGCATGGGCGAGATTATTAGCGCTCCTAATGTTTTCGCAAACACTTTCATTTCACTTTTAGAGTTACCTGCCTTGCACGACACTGGCAGGATGAAAATCATTGTTCTCGGCGCCGGCACCATCGGCATTTGCACCGCCTGGCATTTGCTGGAGCTGGGCCATGAAGTGACCGTGGTGGAGCGCCAGCCCGACGCCGCGATGGAAACCAGCTTTGCCAACGGCGCGCAAATTTCGGTGAGCTACTGCGAGCCCTGGGCCAACAAGGAAGCCCCGCTGAAAGCCCTGAAGTGGATGCTGAGCAAGGAAGCCCCGCTGCTGTTCCGCCCGCAAAACCCCTTTGGCGCCGGCCTGCACCAGTACACCTGGGGCCTGCAGTTCCTGGCCAATTGCAATGACACCGCGTTTGAGCGCAATGTGCAGCAACTCGTCGCACTGGGCGCCTACAGCCACGCAGCGCTGAAAGACGTCGTGGCCGCCACCGGCATCGAATACAACCGGCTGGAGCGCGGCATTGCCCACTACTACTGCGACCAGCAATCCTTTGACACTGCGGGCGACGCCGCCGCGCTGATGCGCAAGTACGGCGTGAACCGCCAGGTCATCAGCAAGGAAGAGCTGTTGAAGATCGAACCGGCGTTCACCTCGTTCAGCAGCAACATCGTGGGCGGCACCATCACGCCCAGCGATGAGTCGGGCGATTGCCGCGTGTTCACCCAGGAACTGGCCAAACTCTGCGCGGCGCGCGGCGCCGAGTTTCTGTACGAGCACAGCGTGGATTCGCTCAACGTCAGCCACGGCACTATCAAATCCATAGCTGTTCGCGCACTGTCCACAGGGGCCAGAGGCCGAAATACTCCTGGATCGCTGCACACGCTGCAGGCCGACCACATCGTGGTGGCCGCGGGCTCGTACACCGCGCCTCTGTTGCGTACCGTGGGTGTGAACCTGCCCATCTATCCCGGCAAGGGCTACAGCGCCACCTTCAAGATCCTGAAGCCCGAGCTGGCACCGTTGGTCTCCACCATCGACGACGCCAAGAAGATCGCCATCAGCCGCCTGGGCGACCAGCTGCGCGTGGCCGGCACCATCGAAGTGGGCGGCTTTGACCTGACCCTGGATTCGCCCGTGGCCCAGGCCCGCTGCAACATGCTGGCGCGCCGCATCGAGGAAGTGCTGCCCGGCGTCTGCGACACCCGCAGCGAGGCCGAAGGCGGCCAGCCTAACTACTGGACCGGCCTGCGCCCAGCCACCCCCACCAACATCCCCTACATCGGCCAAAGCCCGGTGCGCGGGCTCTGGGTCAACGCGGGACACGGCACGCTGGGCTGGACGCACGGTGCGGGCTCAGGCAAGGCGATCGCCGAGCTGATCCATGGAGACAAGCCGGAGATGAATTTCAGGTTCTACGGCATGTAAGCGCTGGGGCCGCAAAGGCCCCGCGGCCTAAGCCAGCCCCAGCAGGCGCACCGCGTTGCCCTTGAGGATGCCGGGCATGACCTCGGGCTTGAAGCCGGCCTCTTCAAAATCTTTCATCCAGCGCTCGGGCGTGATCAGCGGGTAGTCTGAGCCGAACAGCACGCGGTCTTTCAGTAGCGTGTTGGCGTACTGCACCAGCTGCTTGGGGAAGTACTTGGGGCTCCAGCCCGACAGGTCAATCCAGACATTGGGCTTGTGGGTGGCCACACTCAGCGCCTCGTCCTGCCAGGGGAAGCTGGGGTGGGCCATGACGATCTGCATGTCGGGAAAACTGATTGCCACGTCGTCCAGGTGCATGGGGTTGCTGTACTCCAGGCGCAGCCCGCCACCGCAGCGCATGCCGCTGCCGATGCCGCTGTGGCCCGTGTGGAAGATGGCCGGCAGCTTGTGCTCCGCAATCACCTCGTAGATCGGCCAGGCCATCTTGTCGTAGGGGTGGTAGCCCTGCACCGTGGGGTGGAACTTGAAGCCCTTGATACCGTGCTCTTCAATGAGGCGGCGCGCTTCACGCGCACCCATCTTCCCCTTGTGCGGGTCGATGCTGGCGAAGGCCATCATCATGTCGCTGTTGGCCTTGGCGGCCTCGGCAATCTCTTCGTTCGGAATGCGTCGGCGCCCCAGTTGGGACTCGCTGTCCACCGTGAACATCACCAACCCGATCTTGCGTTCGCGGTAGTAGTCCACCGTCTCCTGGATGGTCGGGCGGCGGCTGTTGCGAAAGTACTTGTCGGCCGCGCGGTCGTACTCTTCACCGTAGTTGTCGAACGGGTTCCAGCAGCTGACTTCTGCGTGGGTATGGATGTCGATAGCGATGAGATTCTGGTGGTCCATGGTGGTCTCCTGGCGGCGAATGCCGGACTGGCATCCAAGGGTAAGTCCTGATGAAAAGCGGCTGGCGACCGCTTGATTTAGTTATATTCAATAACCATAATCGATTCCAGAAAGAAACGCAACATGAGCAATCCAGACATTCACTTCGAGCGCCGCGGCGAGCAACAGGAAGTTGCCGTCATCCGTCTGACGCGCCCGGCCAAACGCAATGCGCTCAATGACGCCTTGATCCTGTCCCTGCGCGATCTGTTCGAAAACATGCCCGACGGTGTGCGCGCTGCCGTCATCGACGGCGAGGGAGAACACTTCTGCGCCGGTCTGGACCTGAGCGAACTCAAGGAGCGTGACGCAGGCCAGGGTCTGTACCACTCCCGCATGTGGCATGCCGCGCTGGAACGCGTGCAATACGGCCCCGTGCCCGTGATCGCTGCGCTGCGCGGCGCGGTGGTCGGTGGCGGCCTGGAACTGGCCAGCGCCTGCCATATCCGCGTGGCGGATACGTCTACCTTCTATGCCCTGCCCGAAGGTTCACGTGGCATCTTTGTAGGCGGTGGCGGCGCGGTGCGCATCCCGCGTCTGATCGGTGCCGCGCGCATGAGCGACATGATGCTGACCGGCCGCGTCTACAACGCTGAGGACGGCGAAAAAGTCGGCTTCGCCCAGTACCTCGTTCCGCAAGGCGCGGCTTTCGACAAAGCCATGGAGCTCGCCCTGCGCGTGGCGCAAAACGCCCCGCTCACCAACTACGCACTGATCCATGCCCTCCCCCGCATTGCCGAGCAGCCTGCCGACCAGGGCTTCCTGACCGAAGCCATGATGGCCGCCATTGCCCAAAGCGCACCGGAGGCTAAACAGCGCGTGCGCGCCTTCCTGGACGGCAAAGCCGCCAAGGTCAAGAAGGCCTGACTCAGCCACCGATCGCAGAACAAGACCATGAGTGAGACCTCCACCACCCCACCGCGCTACCGGCCTGTGCCCTTTGGCGTGACCCGCGTAGCGGTGCGCGACGGCGTACCCGGCACCCGCTACGTGCAGGCCGAGTTGCCGCTGGGCGCCTATGCCCGGCGCTTGAGCGACTTTCTGGTGCACTGGGCGGAAGCCGAACCGGAGCGCAGCTTCATGGCCCGCCGCGAACAGCTGGGCGAAGGCCGCACCGGTGACTGGCAGCACATCAGCTACGCCCAGACGCTGGATGCGGCACGCCGCATTGGCCAGGCGCTCCTGGATCGCCAACTGGACGCCGAGCGCCCGGTGGTGATCCTGAGCGAGAACACGCTGGAACATGCCCTGCTCTCGCTGGGCTGCATCTATGCTGGCATCCCCTACTGTCCAGTCTCTCCCGCTTACGCCACCGTGAGCCAGGACTATGACAAGCTGCGCCATGTGCTGGCCACGCTGACGCCGGGCCTGGTGTTCGCTGCCGACGGTGCGCGCTACGGTCGTGCCATCCAGGCTACGGTCGGGACGGAGATCGAAGTGGTGCTGGCCCAGGGTGCGATCGAAGGCCGCACCACCACCGCATTCGATGCGCTGCGCAGCACCGTGGCCACTGCCGCGGTGGACACCGCCATGCATGCGGTACGCCCCGACACCATTGCCAAATTCTTGTTCACATCGGGCTCCACCAAGATGCCCAAGCCGGTGATCAACACCCACCGCATGTGGTGCGCCAACCTGCAGCAGATCACCTTGTCCCTGCCCGTGTTGGCCGAAGCCCCCCCGGTCTTCGTGGACTGGCTTCCGTGGAACCATACCTTCGGCGGCAATCACAACGTGGGCCTCACGCTGCAGCACGGTGGCACGCTCTACATTGACGACGGCAAGCCCACTGCGGGCCTGATTGGAGAGACCCTGCGCAACCTGCGCGAGATCGCTCCCACGGTCTATTTCAATGTGCCCACAGGTTTCGAGATGATCGCCCAGGCCATGGAGAGCGACGAAGCACTGCGCAAGCAGTTGCTGTCCCGTGTACGCATGTTTTTCTACTCGGGCGCCGGCCTGGCCCAGCCGGTGTGGGACAGCCTGCACCAGATCGCACAAGCCGAGGTCGGTGAACGCATTGTCATGGCCACCGGTCTTGGCATGACCGAATCGGCCCCTTCGGCTATGTTCGTCAATAGCCCGAATGTAAAGGCCGGCGACATTGGCGTTCCGGTGCCGGGCATGACGCTCAAGCTGGTACAAGTGAACGGCAAAACCGAGGTACGTTACAAGGGCCCGAATGTCACACCGGGGTACTGGCGCTCTGAGCAGGCCACACGCGATGCCTTTGACGACGAAGGCTATCTCTGCACCGGCGACGCCGTGCAATGGATCGACCCCGAGGACGTCCACCGCGGCCTCAAGTTCGACGGCCGCATTGCCGAGGACTTCAAGCTGGCCACGGGAACCTTTGTCAGCGTGGGGCCCATGCGCGCCAAAGTCATCGTGACCGGCGCCCCCTATGTGCAGGACGTGGTGTTCACAGGCCTGAACATGAAGGAAGTCGGGGCGCTGATCTTCCCATCCCCAGCCTGCCGCGCGGTCAGTGGCCTGCCCGCGGATGCGCCATGGGATGCGGTGCTGGCCAGCGCCCCCGTGCGGGATCGCTTCCAGGCCATCCTCAACGAACTTGCCCGCCAGGCCACGGGCAGTGCCAACCGCATCGCGCGCGCGCTGCTGCTGACGGACCCGCCCTCCATAGACAAGGGCGAGGTGACCGACAAGGGCTCCATTAACCAGCGCGCCGTGCTCAAGCACCGTGATGCCCTGGTACAGGCCCTGCACAACGGCAGCGCGCCCCACATTCTTCAACCCCAGCCCTGAGGACACTCCCATGCACATCGAAGGACAAACCGCACTGGTGACGGGTGGCGCATCGGGCCTGGGCGAAGCCACCGCCCGCGAACTGGCGCGCCTGGGCGCCAAGGTGGCGGTGCTCGACGTGAACACGGCGTGGGCCGAGAAAGTTGCGGCAGAAATTGGCGGCATTGCCTGCACCTGCGACATCACCAACACCGACAGCGTGACCGCCGCACTGGCCAAGGCCGCAGCGGCACACGGCCCAGCGCGCATTCTGATGAACGTCGCCGGCATCGGCAGCGCCAAACGCATTGTTGGCAAGGACGGCAACCCTGCGCCGCTGGAAGATTTTGCACGCGTGGTCCACATCAACCTGATCGGCAGCTACAACATCAGCCGCCTCTTCGCCGCGCAGTGCGTGAAACTACCGACGCTGGAAGACGGTGCGCGCGGCGTGATGATGTTCACCGCCTCGGTGGCCGCCTTCGACGGGCAGGTCGGGCAGCAGGCCTACAGCGCGTCCAAAGGCGGCCTGGTCGGCATGACCTTGCCCATGGCGCGTGACCTGGCTCAGCACGGCATCCGCGTCTGCACCGTGGCGCCCGGCCTGTTTGCCACGCCGCTCATGAAGGAGTTGCCCGAGGCCGTTCAGCAGTCACTGGCCGCGTCCATCCCCTTTCCGCCGCGCTTGGGCAAGCCCGAGGAGTTCGCACAGTTGGCTTGCCACATCGTCACCAACGGTCACCTCAATGGTGAGGTGATCCGCCTCGATGGGGCTCTGCGCATGGCGCCACGCTAAGTCGCTCCAGCAAGCCCCAGACCAGAGCTTCACCCCGTACCCGATCGTTTTCACCCGCGTTGCACAACCCAAAACCAAGAGGAGACCCCCATGAAACTACGCTTAACCCTGTTGGCTGCGATGGCCGCACTGGCCTGCGGCTCTGCGCTGGCAGACATCAATATTGGCGTCAGCCTCTCGCTGACCGGCCCGGGCTCCGGGCTTGGCATTCCGGTGAACAACCAGTTCAAACTCTTTCCCAAGACCATCTCCGGCGAAAAGGTCAACCTGATCATCTTGGACGATGCCTCTGACCCGGGCAAGGGTGCGAACAATGCGCGGCGCTTTATCACCGATGACAAAGTCGACATGATCATCGGCTCGACCATCACGCCAGTGTCGGCTGCGATGATTGCGTTGGCTGCCGAAGCCAAAACCGTGCAGCTCGCAGCCTCACCCGTAGGCGGCCCGCCCGACCAGGAGCGCTGGTTGTTCCGTCTGCCGCAAGGCGCCGACGTGATCGCCCACCCGATCGTCGAACATATGAAGAAGACCGGCGTCAAAACCGTCGGATTCCTCGGCTACGCCGACGCCTACGGCGAGATTTGGCTCAGCGCCATGAAGCCCGCCCTGGAAAAAGCCGGCATCAAGCTGGTGTCGGTCGAGCGCTTTGCCCGCACGGACACCAGTGTGACGCCCCAAGCGCTCAAGCTGACCTCGGCCAACCCGGACGCGATCTTGGTGGTGGCCTCGGGATCGGGCGCCGCCATGCCGCAAATGGGCCTGGTTGACCGAGGCTACAAAGGCAAGGTCTACCAGACCCACGCCGCCGCCACGCCAGACCTGATGCGCATCGGCGGCAAGGACGTGGAAGGCGGCTATGTGTCCTCCGGCCCGGCCGTGGTGGCAGAGCAATTGCCCGACAACCACCCGTCCAAGAAAGCCTCGGTGGATTTCGTCACCAACTACGAGAAGGCCTACGGTGCGGGCAGCCGCAACCAGTTTGCCGCCCACGCCTACGACGCCGCCATCGTGTTGCAGAAGATCGTGCCCATGGCGCTGCAGAAGGCTAAGCCAGGCACGCCCGAATTCCGTGCCGCGCTGCGTGACGCCATGGAAACCATGGGTCGCACCGTGTTCTCGCACGGCGTGATGAACTGGAGCGCCACGGACCACTGGGGCTACACCAACGAAACTGCCGTGCTGTTGCAAGTCAAGGACGGCAAGTTCGTCGTTGTGCAATAAGCATTGGTTTACCCTGCCGCTGCCCGCGGCATGACAGTTCCGGTGCGGGCTTAGGCCTGCACCGGGCAGCCCCCATTTCTTTCACTGTCCGGACCTTCACCCATGGATTCGACTATCGCGAGCATTCTGCTGCTCGACGGCATCACCAACGGCGCCATCTATGCGCTGCTGGGCATCGCCACCGTGCTCGTGTTCGCTGTGACACGGGTGATCTTCATTGCGCAGGGTGAGTTCGTCGCCTATGGCGCCCTGACGCTGGCCATCCTGCAGACCGGGCGGGTGCCCGGCACGGTCTGGCTGCTGCTGCTGTTGGCCGGCGTGGCCGCGCTCATGGAGCTGTACACCTGCTGGCGCCACCACCATGACTTGGCGGCCGCAGGCAAGGCGGCCCTCAAAACCCTGGTCGTCCCGACCCTTGTTTCCCTGCTCACGGTCTGGGCTGCGCCGCACCAACTCCCCCTGCTGCTGCAGGCCCTGCTGTCCGTCGCGGTGGTCACGGCCTTCGGCCCCTTGATCTACCGCGTGGCCTACCAATCGCTGGAGTCGGCCACGCCGCTGGTACTGTTGATTGTTTCGGTGGGTGTGCACTTTGCCTTGACCGGCCTGGGCCTGCTGTTCTTCGGCGCCGAGGGTTTCCGCAATCCAGCGTTCTGGGACCTGCGCCTGAACCTCGGTCCCGTCACGCTATCGGGGCAGGCCCTGATCATCGGTGTGGTCTCGCTCGCGCTCATCGCACTGCTGTGGCTGTTTTTCGAGCGCTCCCTCTTCGGCAAGGCACTGCGGGCCACCGCTGTGAACCGCCTGGGTGCACGCCTCATGGGCATCTCCAGCCAGGCGGCCGGCCAACTCAGCTTCACCATGGCTGCGCTGATCGGCGCACTCTCGGGCCTGCTGATCGGCCCCACCACCACCATCTTCTACGACTCGGGCTTCATCATCGGCCTCAAAGGTTTTGTAGCCGCCGTCGTGGCGGGCCTGTCCAGCTACCCGGGTGCGCTGGTCGGCGCCATGTTCGTGGGTGTAATCGAATCGTTCGGCTCCTTCTGGGCCAGCGCCTTCAAGGAAGTCATCGTATTCACTGTCATCCTTCCTGTGCTCCTGGTGCGCTCACTCACCAGCACCCACGCTGACGAGGACCATTGACATGAAGTCACCGCGTACCCTGGGCTTCATGGCCCCCGCCCTGGCCATCCCGCTGCTGACCGTGCTGCCGCTGCCGGACTTCTGGTTCACCCAGCTCAACACCATCGGCCTGTACAGCCTGACCTGCCTGGGCCTGGTGCTGTTCACCGGAGTGAGCGGACTCACCTCATTCGGACAAGCTGCCTTTGTCGGCATCGGCGCATACACCACGGCTGTGCTGACCGTACAACTGGGCGTCTCTCCCTGGCTCACCCTGCCCATTGGCCTGGCACTGACGGCCGCATGCGCCCTACTGCTGGCCCTCATCACACTGCGCATGTCGGGCCACTACCTGCCCCTGGCCACCATTGCCTGGGGCCTGTCGCTCTACTACTTGATGGGCAACCTGGAGGCGCTGGGCAAATACGACGGCATCACCGGCATCAAGTCTCTGGCGCTGGGCGGCCTCGACTTTGGCGAGGGCCGTGGCTTTTTCGTACTGACCTGGTGCATCGTGCTGCTGGCGGCCGTGGGCGTGCTCAACCTGCTGGACTCGCGCGCTGGCCGTGCCATCCGCGCCCTGAAGAGTGGCGCGCAGATGGCGGAAGCCATGGGCGTCAACACCTTCCGCTACAAAGTCACGATATTCGTGCTGGCGGCGCTGCTGGCCGCACTGGCAGGCTGGCTGTTCGCGCACTTCCAGCGTTCGATCAGCCCCACGGCCTTCGGCCTGAAGATGGGCATCGAATACCTCTTCATGGCCGTGATTGGCGGTATTGGCCATGTCTGGGGGGCGTTGGTGGGTGCCGGCCTGATCAAGGTGCTGGATGACCAACTGCAGGTGCTGTTACCGCGCCTGATTGGCACCAGTGGCAGCTACGAGATCATTGTTTTCGGTGTGAGCCTGGTGCTGGTGCTCAAGTACCTGCCCGATGGCGCGTGGTCCTTGGTCGAGAAGAAGCTGCCGCGCCGCCAGCGCTCCAACGACTGGAGCGAAGCCACCCCCCTGCCGGAGCGCGCCAAGCCCGCCCCCGGCGAACTGCTGCTGAGCGTAGAGGCGATCCGCAAGGAATTCGGCGGGCTGGTGGCCGTCAATGACATCAACTTCCAGATCCATGCTGGCCAGATCGTCGGCTTGATCGGCCCGAACGGCGCCGGAAAATCCACCACCTTCAACTTGATCACCGGCGTGCTGGGCATGACGCGCGGCCACGTGGTGTTTGCGGGAGAAAAGCTGGACCGCTTGCCCACGCGCGAGATCGTGCGCCGCGGCATGGGCCGTACCTTCCAGCACGTGAAGATGATCCCCGACATGACCGTGCTGGAAAACGTGGCGCTGGGCGCCCACCTGCGCGGACGCAAGGGTGTGCTGAGTGCCATGGCACGGCTGAACCGCGAGGAGGAGCGGCAGCTCTTCCGGGAAGCACAGCGCCAGCTGGAGCGCATTGGCATGGGCGCGCACCTGCATGAGCAGGCTGGCAACCTGGCCATGGGCCTGCAGCGCCTGATGGAGATCGCCCGCGCCCTGTGCAGTGACCCGACCCTGCTGCTGCTGGACGAGCCGGCCGCCGGCCTGCGCCACAAAGAGAAGCAGGACCTGATCGCCGTGCTGCGGCAATTGCAGTCCGAGGGCATGAGCATCCTGCTCGTGGAACACGACATGGACTTGGTGATGGACGTCTGCGACCACTTGGTGGTGATGGAGTTCGGCACCTTGCTGACGCAGGGTCCACCCGCACACATCCAGCAGGACCCCAAGGTGCGTGCCGCCTACCTGGGCACGGAGCACTAACGATGACGAACATGCCTACCCCTTTGTTGCAGGTACAGAACCTGCGCTCCGGCTACGGCCGCGCCGAAGTGCTGCATGGCCTCAGTCTGCAGGCCGACAAGGGCCGTGTGATCACCGTGATCGGGCCCAACGGTGCTGGCAAGTCCACGCTGCTCAACACCCTGATGGGCATCTTGCCCGGCCAGGGCTCGGTCCACTTTGACGGCCAGGACATCGCCCGCCTGACGCTGGAGGAACGCGTCATGTGCGGCATCTCGCTGGTGCCCGAGAAACGCGAACTGTTCTCCAGCATGCCGGTCGAGGACAACCTCGTTCTCGGCGGCTTCCGACAGAAACGCCTGGGCAACGCCCGCTGGCGCGACAAACTTGACGAGGTCTACACCCTGTTTCCACGCCTGAAAGAGCGCCGCAGCCAGCTGGCCGGCACCCTCTCGGGCGGCGAACGGCAGATGCTGGCCGTCGGTCGCTCGCTGATGGCGGACCCCAAACTCCTGATGCTCGATGAGCCCAGCCTGGGCTTGGCCCCGTTGATCGTGCGCGAGATCTTCACCATCATCGAACAGTTGCGTCGCACCGGCGTGACCATCGTGCTGGTGGAGCAAAACGCCCGGGCGGCGCTGGCCGTGGCCGACCACGGCTACGTTCTGGAAATGGGTGAACTTGCGCTGCAGGGCCCGGCGGCCCAGTTGGCCGAGGACCCGCGCGTGATCGACACCTACTTGGGTGCCGCAAAACGCAAGGCCTGAGTTGGGCACAATCGCACACCCCAACCGCGGTGGTGACCCGAACCCATGAACATCCGAAAATCCCCTCCCGACAAAGCCATTGAACAGGTCGACACTCGGTTTCTGGACAGCTTGGTCGGCTATAACGCCCGGCGTGCGACGCTGGTCATCGTCGACGCCTTTCTGCGCAACATGGCGGTGTACGGCCTGAGGCCGGTCGATTTTTCTGTGCTCTCACTGATCGGCCACAACCCCGGCATCACCTCGCGGCAACTGTGCGCGACCCTGAACATCCAGCCGCCCAACCTGGTCGGCATGATCAACCAGTTGCAAAAGCGTTCGCTGATCGTGCGCCGGCCCCATCCGCGTGACGGCCGGGCCATGGGTTTGCACCTGACCCCCAGTGGAAGCACCCTCATGCAGCAGGCCGAAGTCACGGCATTCGAGCTGGAAGAAGAGGCCACGGCCCGCCTCAGTGCCGCAGAAAGGAAAACCCTCATGCAGCTGCTGCAAAAAATTTATCTGTGACGCTAGGCCTGGTGCGCCCGCACCAAACACTGCTGAAACGCCCGCGTCGCCCGGCTGGGCTGCGGTGACTTCCGTGTGATGGCGAAGAACTGGCACGCGTAGTGCAGCAAGTCGGGCCGTACCGCCTGCATGAGGCCGCGGCGCACAAAGCTCTCGGCGTAGTGGTCAGGCAGAAAGCCCAGAAACTGGCCCGACAGAATCAGCGTGGCGATCGACTCCTGGTCGAAACCCGTGGCGCGGCGCGGCAGGCGCATGCGCTGGCTCAGCTCCATATTGGGCGAGTGGTAGCCCAGCCCGGCAAATTCGTGTTTGGGCAGCGTGTCCCAGTTCAGGACACTGTGGTCCGCATTCCACAGCGCATGGCGCGTGCCGCAGTAGAGCAGCATGCCCTCGTCAAACAGCGGCGTGTACTCCAGCACGTCCGAACTGCGGTGGCCAGGAATGACGCCCACGTGGAACTGCCCGTCCAGCACGCCACGCTCAATAGCTGTCAGCGTGGCCACATGCAGATTCAGCCCCACGTCCGGTGCTTCTGCATGAAAGTGCGCGATGGCTTCAGCAATGTGGCTGGCCGGATTGCTGGCCGTCTTGTCGAACACCGCCACCTGGAGTTGCCCGCCCATGCGTTGATGAATTTCGTCCACACTGCTGCGAAACGCATCGGTAGCGGCCAGCAGCTGGCCGGTCTGGGCGTAGATTTTTTCGCCCTCGGGCGTGAGCGCAAAGCCCGCCCGGCCGCGCCGGCACAGGGTCAGTCCGAGTCGGGTTTCCAGATCTTTGATGTGGCGGCTAACGGTGGAAGTGCCTATATTGAGTTCCAGTTCGGCCGCGGCCATGCCCCCGCAATCGACCACCGCTTTGAACACGCGCAACAGGCGCAGGTCCATGTCGCTGATCTGGCCGAGAACCGCTTTGGCTTTAACTTTCATAAAGTAACAAGTGAATAGTGCTATTTGTGACTTTATAAGAGTAACAGAGCTACCCACAATGCAGCATCGCCTAATCCGGCTTTAACCCTTGGAGTTCCCCATGAAGCTCAATGACAGCACCACGCCCGCCACCGGTGAGGCCATCACCAGCGCATCCAAATTCCCCATGTCCCGCGAGTGGATGGAATCGCACTGGATGGCCTTTACCGGCAACCGTGATTTCAAGGCCAAGCCCCGCATGATGGTGGGCGCGCAGGGTGCCTATTTCACCGATTCCAACGGCAAGAAGATTTTTGACGGCCTGTCGGGCCTGTGGTGCGCAGGCTTGGGCCACGGCCGCCGCGAGATCACCGAGGCGGTGAGCAAGCAAATGGCGACCATGGACTACTCGCCCGCATTCCAGTTCGGCCACCCGCTGTCGTTTGAGCTGGCCAACAAGATTGTGGAGCTGACCCCCGAAGGCCTGGACTATGTGTTCTACACCGGCTCCGGCTCCGAGTCCGCCGACACCGCGCTCAAGATGGCCCGCGCTTACTGGCGCGCCAAAGGCATGGGCAGCAAGACCCGCCTGATCGGCCGCGAGAAGGGTTATCACGGCGTGAACTTCGGCGGCATCTCGGTGGGCGGCCTGCCGGCCAACCGCAAGACCTTCGGCCAGGGCATTGAGGCCGACCACCTGGCCCACACCCAACTGGCATCCAACGCCTTCAGCAAGGGCCTGCCCGAAAAAGGCGGCGACATGGCGGACGAGCTGTTGCGCCTGATCGCGCTGCACGACGCGTCCAACATCGCCGCCGTGATCGTAGAGCCCATGTCCGGCTCGGCCGGCATTGTGGTGCCGCCTGTGGGCTACCTGCAGCGCCTGCGCGAGATCTGCACCCAGAACAACATCCTGCTGATTTTTGACGAAGTCATCACCGGCTTTGGCCGCTTGGGCGCTTACACGGGCGCAGGTTACTTTGGCGTGGTGCCAGACATCCTGAACGCGGCCAAGCAGATCACCAACGGCGCCCAGCCCCTGGGCGTGACCGTGGCCAAGAAGGAGATTTACGACACCTTCATGGCACAGGGCGGCCCGGACTACATGCTGGAATTCCCCCACGGCTACACCTACTCCGCGCACCCCGTGGCCTGCGCGGCCGGCATTGCGGCGCTGGACCTGCTGGTCAAGGAAAACATGATTGAGCGGGTGAACGCGTTGGCCCCCTACTTCGAGAAAGCCGTGCACAGCCTGCGCGGCACCAAGCACATCACCGACATTCGCAACCTGGGCCTGTCGGCAGGCTTTACCCTGGCCGCCGTGCCCGGCGAGCCCGCCAAGCGCCCCTACGAGGTGGCCATGCGCTGCTTGGACAAGGGCTTTTACGTGCGCTATGCCGGCGACTGCATTGCACTGGCGCCGCCCTTCATCACCACCGAGGCAGAAATCGACAGCCTGGTCAACGCCTTGGGCGAGGCCATCAACGAAACCGCCTGAGCACGTCTTTGACGCTGCGAATCACTATTGTTTTCATAGCTACTAGCGCACATTCCATGCGGGCTAGCAGCCCATTTTTCTTATAAAGCACCCTATGTCCTCACTCCCCACCGTCGGCCACCTGATCGGCGGCAAGATCATCACCACCGGCGAACGCGCGCAAGACGTCTTCAACCCCGCCACCGGCCGTGCCGAGAAGCGTGTGCTGCTAGCCCCTAAGGCCACCGTGGAAGAAGCTATTGCCAATGCGCAGGCCGCCTTCCCCGCCTGGCGCAACACGCCGCCCCTCAAGCGCGCGCGCGTCATGAGCAATCTCAAGGTCTTGCTGGAAAAGCACGCCGACGAACTCTGTGCACTCATCACCGCCGAACACGGCAAGGTGCTCAGCGACGCGCTGGGCGAGCTGCAACGCGGCATCGAAAACGTGGAATACGCCAGCTACGCGCCCGAGCTGCTCAAAGGCGAGCACAGCAAGAATGTCGGCCCGGCCATCGACTCGTGGAGCGAGTTCCAGGCCTTGGGCGTAACCGCTGGCATCACCCCCTTCAACTTCCCCGCCATGGTGCCGCTGTGGATGTGGCCCATGGCCGTGGCCTGTGGCAACACCTTTGTGCTCAAGCCCTCGGAGCGCGACCCCAGCTCCACGCTGCGCGTGGCCGAACTGGCACTGGAAGCCGGCCTGCCGCCCGGTGTGCTCAACGTGGTCAACGGTGACAAGGAAGCCGTGGACACGCTGTTGCGCGACCCGCGCGTGAAGGCCGTGAGCTTTGTGGGCTCGACGCCGATCGCCGAATACATCTATTCGGAAGGCTGCAAGCACGGCAAGCGCGTGCAGGCTCTGGGCGGCGCCAAGAACCACGCTGTGGTCATGCCGGATGCTGACGTGGCCAATGCGGTCTCTGCCCTCATGGGCGCAGCCTATGGCTCCTGCGGTGAACGCTGCATGGCGATTCCTCTGGTGGTCGCCGTGGGCGACGCCACGGCCGACGCCGTGATTGCCGGCCTGAAGACCGAAATCGCAAAAATGAAGGTGGGCCCCGGTACATCCCCCGGTATGGACATGGGCCCGCTGGTCACCAAACCGCACTTCGAGAAGGTGAAGGGTTATGTGGACCAGGGCGTGAAGGAGGGCGCCACACTGGTCGTGGATGGCCGCGGCCTCACAGTGGCCGGCCATGAAGACGGCTACTACCTGGGCCCCTGCCTGTTTGACAACGTCAAGCCCGGCATGGTGATCTACCAGGAAGAAATCTTTGGCCCGGTGCTGGGCGTGGTGCGCGTGAAGACGCTGCAGGAAGCGATGGACCTCATTGACGCCCACGAATACGGCAACGGTACTTGCATCTTCACGCGGGATGGCGAGGCCGCGCGTTACTTCACAGACAACATCCTGGTCGGCATGGTGGGCGTGAACGTGCCCCTACCCGTGCCCGTGGCCTACCACTCGTTCGGCGGCTGGAAGCGCAGCCTGTTTGGCGATCTGCACGCCTACGGCCCCGACGCCGTGCGCTTCTACACCAAGCGCAAGACCATCACGCAGCGCTGGCCCAGCGCCGGGGTGCGCGAAGGGGCGGTGTTCAGCTTCCCCAGCAGCCGCTAGTCTTAAATGCAAAAGGGCTTGTCGATCGATGACAAGCCCTTTTTTTCGACGCACCCGAAGGTGCCCCGGTGAATTAGCGGAACCGACGACGAGCGATGGCTCCCATCAATCCCAGCCCCACCAAAAGCAGGGCTGCGGGGTTTCTGTCGGGTGCGGCAATGGTGAGTAAATCCTGACCTGCTGCATGAACCGCCCAGGTGGAAGTGGCTGTGACTGCGATGACGATCAGTGACTTGAACTTCATAAAACCCCCAGTGGTAATTGAATGACGTTCCTAGTATTAACCCTATGCTGCATTGCAGCAATAGTCCGTTTGGATCCAATATGTATTCGTGGGTTACACAGCAAAAAACAAAAAAGGCTTGCGGAGCACGCAAGCCTTTTTTGGGATCAGAAACTGTGATTAAACAGCTTGCTTCTTTGAACGACGACGCGCGATGGTGCCCACCAACCCCAGACCGGCCAACAGCATGGCGTAAGACTCGGGTTCTGGGACGGGGGTGACGGTGCCGTTCAATGTGCCGATGGAAACCAGACCATACAGGCCAGGCGGGTTGGCCTTGGTAGTACCGGTGATTTTCAGAACATAAGAGGTTCCGCCAGTCAATGTGTAGCCTGCATTACGCGCATCATTGAATGCGCCGACCAGGCTGCCATTTACCAAGGTTCCAGTCACTGCAGGGCCACCGCTCAAAATTTCAAAATTCAGAGCGCTGAACTGCGCAGCCAGACCCGAAACCGACAGTGCCAAGCGATTGGTCGTGACGGGCGTCAGGGTGAAATATTCAGTAAAGCTGGAGTTGGCAACGGTTTGAAAACTCAGGGCGTTGGCTGCCTGTCCAGCGACCAGAGCTGCTGCTACCAGCGAGAGTTGGGCAATCTTTTTCATCTCAAACTCCTTCTTGGACAGCGACAGCTGCTTTGCGGCGACGAGCGATAGTTCCCATCAGCCCCAAACCTGCCAGCAACAGGGCATAAGTTTCAGGCTCTGGTACCGGCGCCAAAGTGACGGAATAGGTCGCGTCCGTCGCCGAACCCTTCAGATTCACCCAGTATTTGGTGCCCGCGGTCAGACCACTAAAAGTCGTGGCGAGCGAAAAGGCACCTGTATTTGCATCGGAAGGCACCGTGAAAGAGGGAGAGAAACTGCCCCAGACCGGAGTGGCACCAACGCCAAAGCGATATTGCAGTGCCAAATCGCCCAACAGATCCACACCGACAAAACTACCCAAACCTGCCGTACCGGAGCCTAGGGTAAAGCTATAAACGTCGTCAAACGAACCCGAGACATGGACGTCAGCAACGCCAACGACGCCTGTAACCGTACCAAAATTAACGGACATAGCTCCCGCTGAGCCCACCGCTACAGCAATCGCAAAGGCGACTGCGGTCTTTTTCATGACAGATGTCAGCATAGAAACTCCAAAAATTGTGTGACGGGTTCAGTATTAACCCTGTATTGCATTGCAGCAATAGTTCAATCGGACTAGTCGGGCAAGGTTTTTGGCTTCTTATGACAATTGCTTACATGAATCCTCCCAAAAACACCCGCCTGTCGCTCTTGGACCTCGTTGCCGTGCGCGAAGGTGGCACCGTCGGCGAGGCTCTGCAGATTGCCTTGCGCACCGCGCAACATGCCGAAAAACTGGGCTTCAGCCGCTACTGGCTGGCTGAACACCACAACATGCCGGGCATTGCCAGCTCCGCCACGGCGGTGCTGGTCGGCCATATTGCCGGCGGCACCGAACGCATTCGCGTGGGCTCGGGCGGCATCATGCTGCCCAACCATGCGCCGCTGGTGGTGGCCGAGGCCTTTGGCACGTTGGCCGAGCTGTATCCGGGTCGCATCGACCTGGGCCTGGGCCGCGCGCCTGGCACCGACCCTGCCACCATGCGCGCCCTGCGCCGCAGCAAGGTGGAGAGCGAGGAAGACTTTCCGCGTGATGTGATGGAGCTGCAAACCCTGTTGGGCCCGCTGCAGCCAGGGCAAAAGCTGGTAGCCATGCCCGGTGCGGACACCCATGTGCCGATCTGGCTGCTCGGTTCCAGCCTGTATTCGGCGCAGCTGGCCGCACACATGGGCCTGCCCTATGCGTTTGCCTCGCACTTTGCGCCCCGCTTCTTGCACCAGGCGGTGGACCTTTACCGCAGCCTGTTCAAGCCCTCGGCCACGCTGGCCAAGCCCTATGTGATGGTGGGCGTGCCCCTGGTGGCCGCCCCCACGGACGAGGAAGCCGAGCTGCTGGCCAGCAGCATTTACCAGCGTGTGCTGGGTATCTTGACCGGGCAACGCAAGGCCTTGCCGGCCCCGGTGCCCAACTTTCTGGCCCAGTGCCCGGCCGACGCGCGTGCCGCGATTGGCGATTTTCTGGGCGAAGCCGTGATTGGCGGCCCATCCACGGTGCAAAAGGGCCTGACCGCAATGGCCCAAGCCACGCAAGCCGACGAGCTGATGCTGGTCTGCGACGTATTTGACCCCGCGCTGCGCCTGCGCTCACTGGACATTGCAGCGCAGTCCATCCAGGACGCCCAGGCCGACGCCGCTAGGGGCGCCGTGCAGGCAGGGGGATAAATTCGGTTTCGCCAGGCACGGTGGGAAAGCGCTGGGCCTCCCAGTCGTCCTGCGCCTGCAGGATGCGCTCCTTGCGACTGGAGACAAAATTCCACACCATGTGGCGGTGGCCCAGCGGAGCACCACCCAACACCATCACCCGCGTGGTCTCGCGGGCGCACAGGGTGGGTGTGCTGCCGGCCTCCAGCACCAGCATTTCACCGGGCTCGAGCAGCTCGCCATCCACCTCCAGCGGGCCGTCCACGCTGTACATGCCGCGTTCTTGCGCCGAATCGGGGATGGTGATCAGAGCGCCTGCTTCCAGTTCCAGCGCCAAATACAGCGTGGGGGACAAGGTAGCCACAGGCGAAGTCGCGCCAAACGCCGACCCGATGAGCACACGCACCGTGGCACCCGGCAATTGCACTGCGGGAATCGCACTGGCCGGGGTGTGGGCGAACGACGGCGCATCTTCTTCATGCTCGGCTGGCAGCGCAGACCAGAGCTGAAAGCCATGGCTGCGGCGGGTGACGCTGCGCAGGTCGTCCGGCGTACGCTCGGAGTGCACGATGCCGCGGCCCGCCGTCATCCAGTTGATGGCACCGGGCTCGATGCGCTGCACCACGCCCGTGGAGTCGCGGTGCATCATCGCGCCCTCCAGCAAATAGGTCACCGTGGCCAGGCCAATGTGGGGGTGGGGGCGCACATCGTGGTTGTCGCCAGGATGCGCGGTGACCGGGCCAAAGTGGTCAAAAAAGACAAAGGGGCCGATGGCCTGGCGCTGCATGGCGGGCAGCACGCGCCGCACCGTGAAGCCGCCGCCCAGATCGTGGGCGCGGGGGGTAATGCGTTCGGGCATAAAAATCCTTGGTTGCGCAGCGCACGCGCCGCCAGCACATCGTAGCAAGTCTGCTCTGCTACAGTCACCAGCGCCCCATGATTACCCCCCTTTCCCGAGACCTGCGCCACACGCTGGAACGCTGGCGCACCGAGCACGACCGCGTGGCGGACGAGGCCTGCGCCACCAACCTGGAGCGCACCCGCCTGCTGAGTCCCGTGGTGGCCGGAATCAACGGTGTGTTGGCGCTGGTGTTTCTGGTGCTGGCACTCACCGCGCCCCCCGAAGACACGGCCTACCGCTGGAAGCTGGCCCTGCTACTGGTACACACCGGCATGGGCCTGGCCATGCTGGGTTGCACCTGGGCCGCGCGCGCCTTGCGCCATGGCCACCGCACGCTGGCCGGGCGATGGCTGGGTCTGTTCACCGTGGCCGTGGCCATGGCGTTCGCCATTGCGGCTGTCGCCATTGACCAGTGGGTCACCCCGAATATCACGCCATTTCTGGTGACCTGCATGGTGGTCAGCCTGGTGCTCTACATGCGCCCCGTCAGTGCGGCCCTGCTGTACGTTGCGGCCTACAGCGGTTTCCACGTCGCGCTGGGCTGGACCCAGCTCAATCCGGCCCTGCTGCTGTCCAACCGGCTCAGCGCGTTTGCAGCCTGCGGCGCGGGCTGGGCGCTGTCGGTGCTGCTGTGGCGCAAGTTCACGGTCATCACCCTGCAGCAGGAGCAATTGGACAAGGCCCAGGCCGAACTGCAGCAAAAACAGCGCGAGCTGGAGCGACTGACCCGGCAGGACGGCCTGACCGGTCTGTTCAACCGCAACACCTTTGTGGAGCTGAGCCGGCGCGAGCTGGACCGTGCCCAGCGCCAAGGGAGCTCCACCACCATTCTTCTGCTGGACCTGGACCACTTCAAGCGCATCAACGACACCTGGGGCCACCCGGCCGGCGACGCCGTACTGCGCCATGTGGCCACGCTGGCCAGCACCACGGTGCGCAGCACGGACCTGGTGGGCCGCTTGGGCGGCGAGGAATTCATCGTGCTGCTGCCCAACACCTCAGCCGAGGCCGGGCGCAAGCTGGCCGAGAAGCTGCGCTACCGGCTGGAAAGCGCACCCGTGCCGTGGGAGTCCACCACCATCTCCGTTACCGCCAGCTTTGGCCTGGCAAGCACCACGGTGGAGGAAAAGCGTGACTTCGAAACGCTCTACACCGAGGCAGACAAAGCCCTGTACCTGGCCAAGCAACGGGGACGCAACCGGGTGGTTTAAACGGGGCAAGGGATAATCGGGGGTTACACGGATCCCTATGGCACTTATTACCCTTCTCGACGCCCAGCTGGCATTTGGGCACGTCCCGCTGCTCGACCACGCTGACTTTTCCCTGGAAACGCAGGAGCGCGTGGGCCTGATCGGTCGCAACGGCGCGGGCAAATCCTCCATGCTCAAGATCTTGGGCGGCATGGAAAAACCCGACGACGGCACGCTGCAAGTGCAAGGCGGCACCCGCATTTCCTATGTGGCACAGGAGCCGCAACTGGACGGAGATGCTACAGTTTTCATAGCTGTTCGCGCAGGTCTGGAGAGGGTCATCGGCCTGATTGAAGAGTATTGCCTGGGCCACGGCGACCTGGATGCGATGCAAAGCGAGATCGAAACGCTGGACGGCTGGAACTGGGAGCAGCGCGTCAACGAAACCCTGCAGCGCCTGCACCTGAACCCCGACGCGGTGGTGAACACCCTGTCCGGCGGAACCAAGAAACGCGTGGCCCTGGCCCAGGCCTTGGTGGCCCAGCCCGACGTACTGCTGCTCGACGAGCCGACCAACCACTTGGATCTGGACTCCATCGAATGGCTGGAAGGCCTGCTGGTGGACTTCAAAGGGTCCATCATCACGATCACCCACGACCGCTCGTTCCTGGACAACGTGGCGACGCGCATCGTCGAACTGGACCGCGGCAAGCTGATGAGCTACCCCGGCAACTTTGCCGCCTACCTGCTGCAAAAGGAAGAGCAACTGGCGCAGGAAGCCATCATCAATGCCAAGGCCGACAAGCTGCTGGCGCAGGAAGAAGTGTGGATTCGCAAGGGCGTGGAAGCACGGCGCACCCGCGCCACCGCACGCATCAACCGCCTGCAAGAGCTGCGCGCCAGCCGCGAAGCACGCCGCGACGTGGTCGGCAGCGTCAACATGGACGTGAACAGCGGCGACAAGAGCGGCAAGCTGGTCTCCGAGATGGTGCACGTGAGCAAAACCTTTGGTGACCGCAAGATCGTCGACAACTTCACCGCAACGATTCTGCGCGGCGACAAGATCGGCCTGTTGGGCCCGAACGGCGCGGGCAAGACCACGCTGCTCAAGCTGATCCTGGGCGAGCACAAGCCCGACCCGGCACCGGCCAACGCCCCCAAGCCCGAACCCGGCCACAGCCCCTGGGGCACGGTGCGCCTGGGTGCAAACGTCACCGTCGCCTACTTCGACCAGATGCGCAACGCGCTGGACCTGGACGCGACGCTGGAAGACTTCATCAGCCCCGGCTCCGAATGGATCGAGATTGGCAACCAGAAGAAGCACCGCAAGAGCTACCTGGGCGACTTCTTGTTCTCGCCGGCGCGCGCCACCTCACCCGTGCGCAGCTTGAGCGGTGGTGAACGCAACCGCCTGCTGCTGGCCCGACTGTTCGCCCGCCCCGCCAACGTGCTGGTGCTGGACGAACCGACCAACGACCTGGACATCGACACGCTGGAACTGCTGGAAGACCTGCTGCAAAGCTACGATGGCACCGTGTTCCTGGTCAGCCATGACCGGACCTTCCTCGACAACGTGGTCACCAGCACCATTGCCTACGAAGGCGATGCCAAATGGCGCGAATACGAAGGCGGCGTGAGCGACTGGCTGATCCAGACTAAACGCGCCAACGCCATCAATGCGGCCCAGGGCAAAACCACGGCCAAGCCCTTCAACTACGAGCGCGAGCAGCTACAAAAACAGGAGCAGGCCACTGCCCAGGTCAGCGCCACCGCGCCAGCCGCGCCCACCCCCACCAAGGCCAAGAAGCTCAGCTTCAAGGAGCAACGCGAGCTGGACAGCCTGCCTGACCGGATTGCCGCATTGGAGGCGGAACAGGCGGAGATCACCGAAGCCCTGGCTGACGGCAGTCTCTATGCCAGCGACAACGCGCGCGCCATCGCCCTGTCTGAACGCAATGCGCAGATCGACGAGGAACTGATGGCCGCGCTGGAGCGCTGGGAAGAACTGGGCAAGCCCGCCTGAGCAAGCCCACCGGAGATCAGGCTTTTCGGCCCAGCAGGCTGAAGCCGTGTGTCCAATGGTTGTTGCGAAAGCCGTAGCTGATCCACAGCATGGCCAGCGCTTCCAGCAGGCGACTGGCCGCAATGCCTCCCATGTCCACGGGGTTGCGCCAGCCCCAAGCCATGAGCCATTCGCTCACCTGGGCCTTGGCCTGCGCATCGTCGCCGGCAATGAACATGTCCGGCTGCCCGTCTGGCAACTTGGGGTGCACCATGTGCGCAGCGGTGATGGTGTTGAAGGCTTTGACGACCTTGGCGCCCGGCAACAGGCGCTGCACCAGCTCCCCCGCTGAATCGGTGTGGCCAACCGCCAGTGTGGGCGCGCCAGCGCTGAAATCCAGCGGGTTGCTGGGGTCAATGACCAGTTTGCCCGCCAGGTTGTCAGGCCCTGCGGCCTGAAGTCCGGCCTCCAGGCCGCCCCAGGGCAAGGCCAGCACGGCGTACTGGCCGGCACGGGCGGCCTCGGCGTAGCTGGCAGCCCGGGCACCCGGCACGGCGGCTAGCGCCGCCTGGGTCTTGCTGCTGCTGACATCGCGGGTGCCAAAAATGACTTCAAAACCCAGCGAGGAAAAGCCCTTGGCTAGAGCAATGCCAACACCGCCATTGCCTAGGATGGCGACGGACTTTGCGGAGGATGTGTTCATGGTGATTCCTTTGTGAAATGGAGGGATTGCAGGGAGTGCAGACGAATTCTGGGCACTTGCAATGACAAAGTGAACGACACTAAAGGTAGGTACATTCACAACTCAATGTTTAGAATTACCCCATGGATGCCACCCAGCGTGTGAGGGCCATGCTCTCCTTTGTGCAAGCCGCCGATCGCGGCAGCTTTGCAGCGGCCGCGCGCACCCTGGGCATCTCGGCCGCGGCCGTGGGGAAGAATGTGGCGGGCCTGGAAGGGGCGCTGGGGGTGCGTCTGATGAACCGCAGCACCCGCAGCCTGCAGCTCACCCGCGAGGGCGAGGTGTTCCTGCAAGGCGCGCGCGAGGCGATTGACGCCCTGGACGCGGCCATCGACGGCGTAGCCGCCCAGCGCGCCCAGGCGGTGGGCCGTGTGCGCATTGCCTGCAGCCACGGGTTTGGCCGCCGCTGCCTGTTGCCGCTGCTGCCCGGTCTGCAACAGGCGCACCCAGGCCTGCTGCCCGACGTCGAGTTTGAAGACCGCCGCGTGGATCTGGTGCGTGAAGGCTTTGACCTGGGGCTGCGCGGCGGCGACCCACATGACTCCAGCCTGGTGTTTCGCACCGTGTGCCAATTGCATCTGGTGCTGGTGGCCGCGCCCACCTACCTGGCGGCACGGGGCCAGCCCCAGTCGGTCGACGATCTGACCCGGCATCAACTGGTCGCGGTGCGCTTTCTCAACGGCACGGCGTCGCCCTGGCGCTTCCGCCGCCCGGGCAGCACGCCGCTGGAGTGGGTGCCGGACAACCCGGTGCTGGTACTGTCAGACCCCGAAGCCACGGTGGATGCAGCCCTGTATGGCATGGGCATTGCCCAGTGCGGTGTTCACCATGCCTGGCACCACCTGCAAAGCGGCGCGCTGCAGGTGGTGCTTCCGGGCTTGCACGACCCCGGCAGCCGCAGCGTGACACTCCAGTATCCGCACCGCGCACTGGTAGCGCCCCGGGTGCGGGTCACGGTGGACTACCTGCTCCAGGGCTTCGCCCAAATGGAGGAGCTGAACCTCAGCCCCGCGCAGCTGCGCAGCGTGGGCATCTGAGTCCGCCGCTCGCGGTCACACCACCCCTTGGGTGCGCAACGCGGCAATCGCAGCGGCGTTCAGCCCCAGCCCCGCCAACACTTCTTCGGTGTGCTCGCCCAGCGCCGGCGGCGCATAGCGCAGTTGCACCGGGGCATCGCTCAGGCGCAACGGGCTGGCCACAGTTGCTATGTTTTCAATAGCTGTTTGCGCAGTAGCGGCGGGGGCTAGCGCCTGCTTTTGCACCAAACCCCGGGCCTGCACCTGCGTATCGGCAAAGGCCTGGTCCATGGTGTTGATGGGGCCGCAGGGCACGGCGCGGTGCTCCAGCAGCGCAATCCACTCGGCCGTGGTGCGCCCGCGCGTCACTGCGCTCATCAGTGGAATCAGCGTGGCGCGGTGCGCCACGCGTTCGGTGTTGGTGCCAAAGCGCGGGTCCTGCGCCCACTCGGGGTGGCCGGCCGCCTCGCTGAAGCGGGCGAACTGCCCGTCGTTGCCCACGGCCAGCAGCATGGCGCCATCCGCCGTGGGGAAGTCCTGGTAAGGCACCAGGCTGGGGTGGGCATTGCCCATGCGCTGGGGCACCTTGCCGGTGTTCAAAAAGCCCGCGGCCTGGTTGGCCAAAATGGCCATGCCCACATCCAACAGCGCCATGTCGATGTGCTGGCCCTGGCCCGTGCGGTGGCGCATTTCCACCGCCGCCAGGATGGCGCTGGTGGCGTAGATTCCGGTGAACACATCGGTAATGGCCACACCCGCGCGCTGCGGGCCGGCGCCAGGTGCGCCATCGGGCTGGCCGGTGATGCTCATCATGCCGCTCATGGCCTGCACCATGAGGTCATAGCCCGCGCGTTCCGCGTACGGCCCGTCCTGGCCAAAGCCTGTGATGGAGCAGTAGATCAGGCGCGGGTTCAGGGCCTTCAGGCTGGCGTAGTCCAGCCCGTAGTGCGCCAAGCCGCCCACCTTGAAGTTTTCCACCAGTATGTCGCTTTGCAGCGCCATCTGGCGGATCAGCGCCTGGCCCTCGGCCTTGGCGATATCGATGGTGATGGAGCGCTTGTTGCGGTTGCAGGCCGTGAAGTAGGTGGCGTGGGCCGTGTCATGGCCACGTGCGTCTTGCAGAAACGGAGGTCCCCAGTGCCGCGTGTCATCCCCCGTGACCGGCCGCTCGACTTTCACCACATCGGCGCCCAGGTCGGCCAGCATCTGGGTACACCAGGGACCGGCCAGCACGCGGGACAGGTCCAGGACTTTGAGGTGGCTGAGGGCGCCGGGGACTGCAGAGGCAGGGGTGGTCATGGTTGGAAATCCGGGTTGCGGTAAGACACAAAAGCAAAGGCGCGGCTGTCGGGCGCCCAGCACGGTACGTTAAGGGTACCTTGTCCGCCATAGAAGGGTTCGGTCAGCTCGGTGAGTGCGCCGCTGCGCAGATCTAATAACAGGAGCTGCACACTCTGGCCAAACGGGTGGCCCTGCCCCTGGTCCTGCAGGTAGCGCAGGAACAGCAGGTGCTGCCCGTCGGGCGAGGGGTGGGGAAACCAGTCCGAACTCTCGGACCGCACCAGCTGTTGCGGATTGCCGCCATCGGCGTCCATGCGCCAGATCTGCATGCGGCCGGCACGAAAGCCATTGAAATAGAGGTAGCGGCCGCAAGGCGAGTACTCTGGCCCGTCGTCCAGCCCCGCGCCAAAGCTCAGCTGTTTCTCCTCACGGGTTTGCAGGTCCAGCTGGTAGATCTTGAAGTCGGCATGGGCAGCACGCCCGGCCACAAAGGCCAGCATGCGCCCATCGGGGGACCAGCCATGCCAGTAGGAGGGCGCCAGCGCCGTCACGAGCTCAGGCTCCCCACCTCCGATGGGCAGCAGGCTGAGGATGGATTCACCGTCCTGCGTGTCGTGGTGGCTGATCACCAGCATCTGCCCGTCGGGCGAGATGCCGTGGTCGTTGTTGCAGCGCCGGGCGCTACCAGTGGGGATAGGCTCCAGTCGCGGCTGGTCCAGCGGCACACGGTAGAGCAGGCCGTCGCCGTTGACCACCAGGAACGCTCCGTCGCGGCTCCAGTTGGGCGCCTCCAGGTGGCGCGGCAGTCTCAGGAGTACGCGCCGCTGGCGCAGCTCCAGGTCGTAGATTTCCAGCGTGCTGTGCACAGGGGCCATGGCATCCTCCACTTCAAAAACAATAGCAACTTATCTATTGTTTTCGGGGGCTACAGGCCCCTTTTATCAATAACTTTGTGCCAGATGCCGTACGCGCAGGGTGCTCATGTCGAGCGGCTCGGCGCCCAGCCAGCGCAGGGTGCGCACCTGACCAGGCAGCAGGGTGAGGGCATTGTCCTCAAAACGGCCGGCCGCGGGTGTCTCCAGCCACACAAAGAAGCTGGTCTGCGGGCTTTCCAGGCGCACGGTGTGGCTGTCCACCCGCGTGGCCACGACGGGGGCGGTGGCCATGGGCGTGTCCTTGTAGGGGCGCACCAGATGGTCGCGGCAGCCGGTGTTTGCACCGCTCTGCGTGGTCCAGCGGATCTGCACAAACTCTTCCGCGCCGACCAGCGCATCGTCCAGCGCGGCCAGGGTCTGCGCTGCCTCGTGGGTCAGCGTGGCCTCGCCACTCCACAGCGTGCGCGTGGCGCCGGTGTGCACCTGCACGGCCACCACCTGCACCTGCAGAGCCTGCGCCACCGGTTCATCGCTCACCGCCACCACCGCAAAACAACCTTCACCGTCCTGCGGCACGGCCACCACGCTCACCGGCGCGTAGAAGTTACGGGCCAGGTACTGCAGTACCTTCCAGCGCCCGCCGTACTCGATGCTGGACCACGAGGCCACGGGCCAGGTGTCGTTGAGCTGCCAGTACAGCGTGCCCATGCAGCGCGGTTTGAGCGAACGCCACGAATCGATGGCGGTCTGCATGGCCAGCGCCTGCTGGATTTGCGAGACATAGGTGAGCTGGTCAAAGTCGCGCGGGAAGCGGAAGTAGCGCGTCAGCGTCTCCACAATGCGCGCGTTGCCGCCCTTGTTGCGCTGGTGTACCTCCATCACGCGGGACGACACATTGCGGTCCGCGGGCTCGGTGAAGCTCTCCACGGTGTAGGTAGACGGGAAGGACTGGAAGCCGAATTCGCTGGCAAAGCGCGGCTTGACCGTGCGGTAGTGCTCGAACGGCTTGGCCGAGTGCCACACGTCCCAGAAGTGCAAATCGCCGCGCGTATCGCAGTGCCAGCCGTCGGCAAAGTCCAGCTCGCCCAGCGAGGGCGATGAGGGCCAGAAGCGGCGCGCCGGGTCGTGGTCTTCGACGGCCTCGGCCAGCAATCGGTTCAGGCGGTCGTAGTTCACCAGGTAGCGGTCGCGGTTGGCCTTGGCGTCGTCGTACCAACCCAGGGCGCCGATGATTTCATTGTCACCACACCAGAGCGCCACACTGGCGCGGTGCTGCAGGCGGCGCACCTGGTACACCGCCTCTTGTTGCACCTCGGCCAAAAAGTCCTTGGTGGACGGGTAGTGCATGCAGGAGAACATGAAGTCCTGCCAGACCAGCAGGCCTAGTTCGTCGCAGAGGTCGTAGAAGAACTCGGTCTCGTAGTTGCCACCGCCCCAGACGCGGATCATGTTCATGTGCGCATCGCGCGCGGACTCCAGCAACGGGCGCACCGCGGCCTCGGTGATACGGCCTGGCAGTGCGTCGGCCGGAATCCAGTTCGCACCCTTGGCATACACATCGCGGCCATTCACGCGCAGCTTCATGGTGGTGCCCACGGCGTCGGGCTCGGTCACCAGCGCGATGGTGCGCAGGCCCACGCGGCGCGTGTGCAACACGCCGTCCAGCACCACCTCCAGCGGGTACAGCGGCTGCGCGCCCTGGCCGGCGGGCCACCACAGGCGGGGGGATGCCACCACAAAGGTTTCGCGGTGCTGCGTTTGGCCGGAGGCCAAGTGGACCTCGACCACGCGTTCTTCACCGTTGAAACGGACCACCAGTTGCGCCACGCCGGCCTGGGCCACGCGGGTGTCCACTTCCACCACCACGTCCACACCCTTGGCGCCATGGGTCTGGTGCACGGTGATGTGCTCCACCTGGGCCACCGGCACGCACTGCAGCTGCACCTCGCCATACAAGCCGAGCGGCATCAGGCTCAGGTTCCAGTCCCAGCCGGCGGCGCACTGGGTCTTGCGCAGCAGGTTCACCGGGGCCTTCCGGTCGCCGTTGAAATCCCAGGGCAACGGGAAGCGGTGTTCGTCGTGGCGCTTGTTCGCCTCGGCAAAGGCGTCGTGCAGCACCACCTTCAGCTCATTGCTGCCGCTGCGCAGCTGGGCTGTCACGTCCAGCCGGTGGCGGCGGAACTGGTTCTCCAGATCGGCCACTTTCTGGCCGTTGAGCCACACACTGGCCAGGCAGTCCACCTGGTCCAGCGTCAGCACCCAGCGGCCCAAGGCATCGGCGGGTACCTCAAAGTTACGGCGCAGCACCCAGTCACGGTGCGCCACCCACTGCACCACATGCTCGTTGGCGCCAAAGTAAGGGTCGGGGATGGCGCCATTCGCCAGCAGTGCAGAGTGCACGTCGCCCGGAATCGTTATGTCGCAGGCATGGCCGCCCTCCGCATCGTGGAGGTGCCAGTGGCCCCCCAGGTCAAGGGTGCACACAGGGGAATTGGCTGGACGTGTCATGGTGTGTTTTTCTTCGGCGGATAGTCCAAATGACTATAAAACAAAATCGATTTCGTAATCCAGAACAAACCAGTTACGAGGGTAATCCAGCATTGGCATGGGTTGGAATTTCTTGGAATATGCAATTAATATTCCATTCATGGTTCCATTGAAACCACTCGCAGTCTCTCATATACGATAACGATTTCGCAACTTCTTTTTTTGTCGTTCATGGCCTCGCTCAAACACCGCCCCACCCTCAAAAGCCTCGCACAGAGCTTGGGGTTGTCTGTGTCCACCGTGTCCAAGGCCTTGAAAGGCGCGCCCGATGTGGGTGCCCAAACAACCGAGGCTGTGCGTCTGGCCGCCCGGGCCGCGGGCTACGAGCCCGACCTGCGCGGCGTCAAACTGCGCACGGGCCGGACCTTCCTGCTGTACTACCAAAAAGCCGTGGCCCCGATGCAGGATGTGCCCGACGCCATCGTGGCAGCGCAGATTGAAACCATTGCCAGTTGCCTGGCCGGCACCCCATATCAGCTGCAAATCGTCCCCTGGAATACCGCCACCGAAGACCCTTTGCCCGCCATTCGCCGCATCGTGGAAGGCCGCTTGGCCGATGGCATCGTGCTGGACACCACGCAGCCGCAAGACCCGCGCGTGCGCTACCTGCTGGAACACAACTTCCCGTTCGTGACCTTCGGGCGCACTGAGCTGGTGTCCGAGCACCCTTATGTGGACGCCGACAACGAGCAGGCCGCCTTTGTCGCGACGCAGTACCTGATTGAGCGCGGCCACCGCCGCATTGCCCTGATCAGCCCCCCACTGGCTTACACCTATGCGCTGCAACGCCGGCGCGGCTACTGGGCGGCACTGCAACACGCAGGGCTGCCCGCCGACCCGGCCCTGCTCTGCGAAGCCGGGCAGGACGCGCGCGTGGCACGCACGGTAGCCCGCCAACTCGCCAGCATGGCGGATGCCCCAACCGGCTTCGTCTGCGCCAATGAGGTGGCCACCCTGGGTGTGATGGCCGGACTGCGCGATGCCGGCCGCACCCCGGGCAAAGACGTGGAGCTGGTCTCCCGCGACGGAGCCTATATCAGCGACTACCTGTTCCCGCCCTTGCCGACGCTCTTCCTGGATATCCGCACGGTGGCCAGCACCTTGTGCGACTTCCTGCTGCGCCGCATCCAGGGTGAGGCAGCAGGAACCCTGCAACGCGTTTTGCCATGTGAACTGCGTTACGTGGAGTTACTAAGGGTTAGTTCGGATGAGGCACCCTACCGGAAGGTGCTTAAATTCAGCCCGACCGCGGAACCGGTTCCAAATTCTGCTGGCCAAGGCCAAGAAGCCCTGCTCAGTGACGGTTCAGCGCACTAATCGGAGCCTATTGCATGTCCACCCCTACTGCGCAAGCCCTGGCCGCACACGTTGCGCCACCTGCCGCTTCCGCCATGTCCCGCCCTGAGTTTGTCTGGGGCGTGGCCACTGCGTCATACCAAATCGAAGGCGCCATTGCCGAAGACGGCCGCCTGCCCAGCATCTGGGACACCTTCTCTGCCACGCCCGGCAAGGTACTGCACGGCGACACCGGTGACGGTGCCTGTGACCACTACCACCGCTGGAGCGAGGATGTGGACCTGATCGAGTCCCTGGGTGTGGATGCCTACCGCCTGTCGATCGCCTGGCCCCGCGTCATGCACGCCGACGGCACGCCCAACCGCAAGGGCCTGGATTTTTATAAAAAGCTGCTCCAGCGCCTGGCCGACAAGGGCATCCAGCGTTTCGTCACCCTGTACCACTGGGACCTGCCCCAGTACCTGGAAGACCGCGGTGGCTGGCTCAACCGCGACACCGCCTACCGCTTTGCCGAATACGCCGACCTGGTCAGCCGCGAGCTCAAGGGCCTGGTCACCGGCTGGGCCACGCTGAACGAACCCTGGTGCTCTGCCTACCTGGGTTACGGCAATGGTCACCACGCCCCCGGCTTGGCCAATCCGCGCTACCCCACCCAAGCCTTGCACCATTTGTTGCTGGCCCATGGCCTGGCCCTGCCTATCCTGCAAGCCAATGACCCCGCTGCCAAGCGCGGCATCGTCTGCAATGTGGGCCGCGGCACGACCGACAGCACCAAAGAAGCCGACATCATTGCGGCGCACCGCTACGAAGTGCAGCACAACGACTGGATCCTGCAGCCCCTGCTCAAGGGCAGCTACCCCGACGAGGTGTTCAAGCTGTGGCCCGGTACCGAGCCCTTGGTGCTGGACGGTGACATGGAGATCATCAGCCGCCCCATGGACTTCATGGGCATCAACTACTACTTCCGCTGCAATCTGCACAGTGATGGTGGAACCGGTTTTGTTGACGTTCCACTCGAAGGCGTGGAACGCACCCAGATGGGCTGGGAAGTCTATCCCCAGGGTCTGGAAGACCTGCTGCGCCGCTTCAAGGACCAGTACGACCGCCTGCCACCCATCTACATCACCGAAAACGGCATGGCGTCCGACGACGCAGTCATCAACGGCGAAGTGGTGGACGAGCAGCGCATGCGCTTCATGAAGTCCCACTTTGCCGCGGTGAGCCGCGCCATCGATGCGGGCGTGGACGTGCGAGGCTACTTTGCTTGGTCCCTCATGGACAACTTCGAATGGGCCTTCGGCTACGAGCGCCGATTTGGCATCGTGCACGTGGATTACAAGACACAAGTCCGGACGCTCAAGCGCAGCGCCCAGGCTTTCAAAGCGTTCCTGGCCCTCCGCAGAGGGTCTTGATCCGGACCAGTTGATCAATAGCGTTCATTTGGCCGATTTTTAAACGGGCATGTTGCCCACCACAGAGGAGACGAGAATGCGTATTTGGAAAAAACATGCTCTGGCAGCTTTGGTAGCTACCATGGGCGTCATGGGTGTGGCCCACGCTCAAAAGGCAGAAGTGATTCACTGGTGGACTTCCGGTGGTGAAGCTGCTGCCATCAAGGAATTCGCAGCGGCTTACAACAAGGCCGGCGGCAGCTGGGTGGACACCCCCATCGCTGGCGGCGGTGGCGCTGCTGCCCGTACCGTGATCATTAACCGCACCATCGGTGGCGATCCCCCCATGGCAGCCCAGTTCAACTACGGCAAGCAATACGAAGAAATCATCAAGGAAGGTTTGCTGAACAACCTCGATGACGTAGCTGCCAAGGGCAACTGGGACAAGATCCTGCCCGAGAAGATCAAGAGCCAAGTGAAGGTGAATGGCCACTACTACGCAGTGCCTGTGAACTTGCACAACGAAAACTGGATCTGGTACAACAAAGCCGTGTTGGCCAAGGCTGGCGTGACCAAAGACCCAGCGAACCTGGACGAAATCTTTGCTGCCATGGACAAAGTCAAGGCCACTGGCGTGACCGCACTGGCTCTGGGTGGACAAGGCTGGCAGGAAAACATCGCTTTCCGCTCCATCCTGATCGCTACCGGCGGCAAGGACCTGTACCTGAAGACCCTGAAGAACAAGGACGTGTCAGGCCCCGGCTTCCTCAAGGCTGTGGAAAACTTCAAGAAACTGAAGTCCTACATCGATCCAGGCTCTCCTGGCCGTGACTGGAACCTGGCCACTGGCATGGTGATCGACGGCAAGGCTGGCTTCCAGCTGATGGGTGACTGGGCCAAGGGCGAATTCATCAACGCCAACAAGACAGCCGGCAAGGAATTCGGTTGCTTCATGGCTGGTGGCGCTAACAGCCCCTACTCCATCGGTGGCGACGTGTTCGTGTTCCCACGCAACAAGGCCGCTGGCAGTGCTGAAACCCAGAAGAAGCTGGCTGAGATGATGATCTCTCCTGCGATCCAAGTGGCGTTCAACAACAAGAAAGGCTCCATCCCCATCCGTACGGACGTGGACCTGAGCGGCGTGGACATCTGCGCTGCAGGTGGTGTGAAGGCCGTGAAAGAAAACCGTCTGGTTGAAGGCATTGACGACCTGCTGTCGCCTGACGTCAAGGGCGCCTTTGAAGATGCCATCAGCAAGTTCTGGAACTCCAACCAGACCCCAGAAGAAGCCGTCAAGGCTGTTGCAGCGGCTCTGAAGCTGTAAGGTGCCTGTGATCGGGGCGCTGCACCGTCGGGTGCAATGACCCCGATCTTTTCCCTTTTTCGATAAGGTTCCGCTGGGTGGGGAGTATGGGCCCAGCGGAATTGTTGCTTGACTTGAGATTTACACCATGGCACGAAGTTCACGACCACGACGCATCAACCTGGCATTAAATGCCGCCTTGCTGCCTCTGGCCATTACCACCTTGTTGGCCTACATAGGCTCGGTGCTGTGGAGCATCCGGATTTCGTTTTCCACGTCCAGAATGCTGCCCAAGGACGACTGGGTTGGTTTCATGCAATTTGAACGTTTGTTCAACACCGACCGCTGGATGGTGTCCCTGCAACACATGGGCATTCTGGCGGTGGTCTACATCGGCGGCGTCATCGTGCTGGGCACCTTGATGGCCATCTTCATTGACCAGCGCGTCAAGGCCGAAAGCTGGTTCCGCACGATTTTTCTGTACCCCTTCGCCATGAGCTTTGTGGTCACCGGCTTGATCTGGCAATGGCTGTTCAACCCCGGACTGGGCTTGCAGCACGCCTTTCGCGACTTGGGGTGGGAGTCCTTCACCTTTGACTGGACCACCCGGCAAGACCTGGTGATCTATGCGGTCGGCATTGCCATGGTCTGGCAAGGCTCCGGCACCACCATGGCCATCATCCTGGCCGCACTGCGCGGCGTGGACGAAGAACAATGGAAAGCCGCCCAACTCGAGGGCGTGTCCAAACCACGCTACTACTTCAGCATCGTGTTGCCGCAAATTGGCCCCGCTTTTGCCACGTCCTTTGTGCTGCTCGCCGTAGCACTGGTACGAACCTTCGACATCGTGGCCATCATGACCCATGGTGGCCCGGGCGATGCCAGCGAAGTGCCCGCCAAGTTCATCATTGATCACCTGTTCGAGCGCAACAACATCGCCCTGGCGTCGGCCGCTTCTGTCGTCATGCTGATCACGGTCTTCACCGTGCTGACACCGATGCTGTACTGGCGCTCCAAAGTTCAGGCCCGCCTGAATGCCGGCCACTGAAAGCACATACGCCATGAATTCCACTGTTTCCCTGCCTCCCAAGGCTGCACGCCCCCGAAAAAGTGCCTTCACGCCAGCCCGCCTGGGGGTGTATGCCTTCCTGATCAGCGTCTCCGCCTTCTTTCTGCTGCCCCTGTACGTGATGGTCGTCACGTCCCTCAAAACAGGGCCCGAGGTCCGTGAGGCCCTTCTGTTTGCCTGGCCCCGCAATCCCCAGTTCGGCAACTGGGTGGAAGCCTGGTCCACCGCCTGTATCTCGGTCGCCTGCGAAGGCATCCAGGGCGGCTTCTGGAACTCGGTGCGTCTGGCAGTGCCTGCTACGATCCTGTCCGTCTTCCTGGGTGCGCTGAACGGCTACGCCCTGAGCTTCTGGCGCTCCAAGTGGGGAGACCTGCTGTTTGCCATCCTCATGCTGGGCGCCTTCGTGCCCTTCCAGGTCATGATTTACCCCTTGGTGACATGGTTTCGTATTGGCGGTTTCTACAACACCTACTGGGCCATCCTGCTGGTGCACTGCATCTTCGGCATGCCGGTGTTGACGCTGTTGTTCCGGAACTACTACGTGTCGGTGCCACAAGAGCTGTTCAAGGCGGCGCGCATTGACGGCGGTGGTTTCTGGCGCATCTTTTTGCAGCTGATGCTGCCCATGGCCACGCCCATGCTGATTGTGGCCACCATCCTGCAGGTGACCGGCATCTGGAACGACTACCTGTTCGGCCTGATCTTCGCGGGCAAGGACAACTATCCGATGACCGTACAGCTCAACAACCTGGTGAACACCACATTTGGTGAGCGCCGCTACCACATCGATATGGCCGCCACCATCCTGACTTCGTTGGTGCCCCTGGCCATCTACTTCTTCTCTGGCCGCTGGTTCGTCCGTGGCATTGCCGCCGGCGCCGTCAAGGGCTGACCTTCTCTTTTAACTTACAACACAAAGAACTCATCATGGCCAGCGTCCATATCAAAGATCTCGATATCGTCTTGGGGGGCAACAGCATCCTCAAATCCATGAACCTGGAAGTCAAGGAAGGCGAATTCCTCGTGCTGCTCGGGCCCTCGGGCTGCGGCAAATCCACTCTTTTGCATTCGGTTGCCGGCTTCTATGACGTCAACGACGGCCAGATCATCATTGGCAACAAGGACGTAACCTGGGCTGACCCCAAGGACCGTGACATCGGCATGGTGTTCCAGTCCTACGCGCTCTACCCCACCATGAACGTGGAACGCAACATGTCGTTCGGCCTGCGCGTGGCCGGCGTGGACAAGGCAGAAATCGAAAAGCGTGTGAACCGCGCGGCCGAGATGCTGCAGCTCAAGGACCTGCTCAAACGCCGTCCCTCGCAACTCTCCGGCGGCCAGCGCCAGCGCGTCGCCATTGGCCGGGCCTTGGTGCGCGACGCCAAGGTCTTCCTGTTCGACGAACCGCTGTCGAACCTGGACGCCAAGCTGCGTGCCGAACTGCGCCGTGAGCTCAAGGAACTGCACCAGAACCTGAGCGCCACCATGATTTACGTGACCCACGACCAGGTCGAGGCCATGACGTTGGCCGACCGCATCGCCGTCATGCGCTTTGGCAAGATCCAGCAGATCGACACACCTGCCATGGTCTATGGCCAGCCCACCAACGTGTTTGTGGCGGGATTCCTGGGCTCTCCCAGCATGAACTTCATCAAGGGCAGCCTGGACGTCGCTGGTGGCCGCACCACCGTGCGCGCCGGCGACTTTGCGCTGGACGTGACCGCCTATCCTTTCAAGGCCGCATCGCAGCATGGCCAGGATGTCGTTCTGGGCATCCGCCCCGAGCACATCCAGCTGGCCTCCGACGGCACTCCCGGTGCCGTTACCGGCAAGGTCAAACTCGTGGAGCCCATGGGTGCACACCAGATCCTGTGGGTGGACTGCCATGGCCAGACAATGAGCATCCATACCGAAAGCTCGACACCGTACCACGCAGGTGATTCGCTAAACCTGTCGGTGGACTGCGCCCGTGCATCCATCTTCCATGGCGACGGTGAGAGCCGCCTGTAAAGACGTCCAAAAATCTCCACCGCGTTCGCGATGGCAACCATCAAGGATGTCGCCAAACTGGCTCAGGTTGGCGTAGGTACCGCGTCTCGGGCCATTTCAGGCCGAGGAGGCGTATCGGCCGATGCACTGAGCCGGGTGCAACGCGCCATTCAGGAGCTGGACTTCCGTCCCTCCAATGTGGCGCGGGCGCTCTCGCTCAAAAGCCTGGGCATGCTGGGCGTTTACGTTCCCTTGTTCGAGGGCTCGTTCTATTCGCCCATCCTGCAGGCCATTGACCGGGAACTGCGGGCGGTAGACCGCCACATGGTGGCCACCAACGGCTGTGGCCATGGCGATGAACGCCAAAAAGCGCTGCAAGGCGTGGAGTTCCTGATGCAGCGCCAATGCGATGGCATTTGCATTCTCAGCAACGACCTGCTGGAGTCCGATCTGGCAGACCTGTTCCGACGCTACCCCCGCACGGTCCTGCTCAACCACATCAGCCCGACAATGGGCGCGCACTCTTTCAGCGCGGACCATGAGCATGCGGGTCGGCTCGCGGCCATGGCGCTGCTGTCCCATGGGCATCGCGACATTGCCGTGATCCAGGGTAACCGTGACGCGCCCGACAACCACGCCCGCATGCGCGGCTTCCATGCCGAACTGGCGCGGCATGGCGTGCAGGTCAAGCCGCAACACCTGGTGGATGGCACTTTCAGCTTTGTCTCCGGCTATGCAGGCGCCGAGCAGCTGCTCACCCAGCATGACCAGAACTACACCGCTGTCTTTTGCGCCAATGACGTCATGGCCATGGCCGCCATCTCCCGCTTCTTGCAGGCAGGCCGCAAGGTGCCGCACGATGTATCCGTGGTCGGCTACGACGACACGGACATCGCCGCCTACACCGCTCCGGCACTGACCACTGTGCGCATTCCCATGGACAAGGTCACCACAAATGCTTGCCGCTTTCTCCTGAACATGTGCTACGCACTAAACCTGCCCGTAGAACGTGACTTTGCTGCCCATGTGGTGTGGCGCGCGTCGGTCGGTCCGGGGCCTCATCGCCCGCTGGCTCTGACCACCGTAGTGCGCGACTGAGCCCCATGTCGTTCGCACTTGGCATTGTGGGCGTCGGGAACATATTCCCGGCGTACCTGCGCACTCTGCAACGCAGCAAGCTGTTTCGTATTGTCGGCTTGGCCGACGCGGGCTCGGGCGCCAGTGCGCAGCGTCGTGCCCAGGAGTTTGGCTTGCGCGCCCTGTCGCCGGACGCACTGCTGGACAGCGAAGCCGACATCATCCTGAGCCTCGCACCACCGCTGGCCCACCATGCCATCGGCATGCGAGCCCTGCAGGCGGGCAAACATTTCTACACTGAGAAACCGCTGGCCGCCACCTTGGCCCAAGGGCAAGCGCTGGCGGCACTGGCTGCGCAACAGCAGTTGCGTCTGGGCAGCGCACCAGATACCTTTTTCGGTTCGGCGGCGCAGACCGTGCGCGCGCTGGTGGACGGTGGCTCCGTTGGTCGCATCCGCCACGGCACGGCCCACTTCATGGCCCCGGGTCCCGATGAATGGCACCCCAACCCTGCATTCTTTTACCAGCCGGGCGCGGGCCCGCTGCTCGATGTGGGCGTGTACTACCTCACGCACCTGGTGCACCACTTAGGGCCAGTAGCCCAGGTCAGCGGCACAGCGCACACCACGCGCACCCAGCGCACCATCGCCAACGGCCCCAATGCCGGCAAGACATTGCACGTAGAGGTACCCACCCACATCGTCACGCAGCTAGCGTTTGCGGGGGGCGCCCACGTGGTGCTGACCAGCAGCTTTGATGTCTGGAAGCACGCACACCAACCCATGGAGTTCTATGGCGAGGCGGGCAGCATCCTGCTGCCCGACCCCAACCTCTTTGGAGGCACGGTCAAATCGGCCCTCCGCGACGGTCCCTGGATACGCGCCACGGGCAAACGCCCTTACACCACCAATATGCGGGGCCTGGGGCTCATTGACATGGCGCAGGCCCTGCAAGCGGGACGCCCGCACCGCTGCAGTGCAGAGCTGGCCTTGCATGTGCTGGAGGTGATGGAGCGCGCACTCGACGCAGCCCGTACAGGCCAGGCACAGCAGATCACCACCACCTGCGAGCGCCCGGCGCCGCTGGAGTTTCCCCTTTAACGCCCCACCACGGTCCCCATGAACTTTCCTCCCGGTTTCCACTTCGGCGCCTCCACCTCGGCATACCAGATAGAAGGCGCAGTCCATGAAGACGGCCGCCAATCCAGCATCTGGGATGAATTTGCCCACAAGAGCGGGCGCATCAAGGACAACAGCACTGGCGACGTGGCATGTGACCACTACCACCGCTGGAGCGCCGATGTGGACCTGATTCGCTCGCTGGGCCACAACGCCTATCGCTTTTCTATCGCCTGGCCCCGCGTGATCCCGCAAGGCCGCGGCGCGGTGAATCCCAAAGGGCTGGATTTCTATGACCGGCTGGTAGACCGCCTGCTGGAAAACGGCATCGCGCCCTATGCCACGCTCTACCACTGGGACTTGCCCATGGGCTTGCACACGCAGGGCGGCTGGCTGAACCGCGACACCTGCCACGCCTTTGCTGACTACGCCGCCGTGGTCGCACAACGCCTGGGCGACCGGGTCTATGGCTACGCCACCTTCAACGAGCCGCGCTGCTCAGCCACCGTGGGCTATTTGGAAGGTCGACATGCCCCCGGCGAGATGGACCAGGCCAAGGCCCTGCAAGTGGCCCACCACCTGATGCTGGCCCACGGCCTGGGTATGCAAGCCCTGCGGGCCAACACCCGCAAAGCCCGCTTGGGCGTAGTGCTGGATGTGAAGCCCTACCATGCGGCCGACGACTCTGCGGCCTCCCGCCAGGCGGCGCACAACGCCTACGGCGTGTTCAACCGCTGGTTCATGGACCCCATGTTTCTGGGCCACTATCCGCAAGACATTTGGGATGGCTATGGTTCGCTGGTACCTAGCATTCAAGACGGGGATCTCGCCACCATCTGCCAGCCCATCGACACCCTGGGCATCAACTACTACTCGCGGGGCCATGTGGAGTACAGCGTGGCCAAGGCGTTTCCGCATGCCGCCGAGGTGCGTTGCGCTACCTCTTCGTTTTCGGACATGGGCTGGGAGATCTGGCCCGACGGCCTGCGCGAAATGTTGGTACGCATCCACCAGGACTACCGCGTACCCGACATCTACATCGCCGAAAACGGTGCCGCCATGGACGACGTACTGGAAAACGGCCAGGTGCACGATCCGGTGCGGCGCAACTACCTGCAGTCCCACATCGCAGCCGTTGCCCAAGCCCGCGCCGCCGGGGTTACCGTCAGTGCCTACCTGGCCTGGTCGCTGCTGGACAACTACGAGTGGGGCCACGGCTACACCCGCCGTTTTGGCATTTGCTATGTGGACTACGCCACGCAGCAGCGCATTCCCAAAAGCAGCGCGTTATGGCTGCGTGACTTCATCGCACAACAACGCGCCAACCAGACCTAGCGCAAAGCCTGGGTCGTCTGGCGGACCATGAGCTGCAAGGGCGGCACTTGTATGGCCTCGCTGGGATAGCCCATCATCTCCAACAAGGTGTGGGCCGCGTACAAACCGACCTCGTAGACCGGCTGGCGCACGCTGGTAAGGGGCGGCGTTGTGTAGCTGCACAAGGGCAGATCATCAAACCCCACCAGGGACACGTCCTCCGGAACGCGGATGCCGCGCTGGTACAGCGCCAAACGCGCACCCACGGCCGACTCGTCATTGGCACAAAAAATGGCCGTAAAGGGCTCGCCACTGTCCAACAATTTTTGCGCGGCCAGGTACCCACTTTGGTCAGTGAAGTTGCCGCGCACCACGCAGCGCGGGTTGGGAACCACACCGGCCTCTTCGTGCGCCTGCAAGTAGCCCAAGTAGCGCTGGTGCGCGTCAGGCCGGTCTTCTGCCCCCGCCAGGTGGGCAATGCGCGTGTGGCCCAAGGCCAGCAGGTGCTGTGTAGCCATGTAGCCACCGCGCTTCTGGTCCAACGTGATGGAACGCAGGTTGGGTCCTTCGAGCTGACGCTCCGTAATCACCACCGGGCGGTGCTGCGCCGCCGCCAACACCTCGCTGTCGGCAATATTGCCGGTCAGGATGATGAGGCCGTCCACGCGACGTGATGCCAACAGCTTCAGGCTGGCCGCATCAGCTTCGGCGTTCCAGTGGCCGCTCACAATGATGGGGGAATGGCCACTGCCCTGCAGGCCCATCTCGATGCCCTTGAGCGCACGCGAGTAGAACTGGCTCTCAATGGCCTGCGTGAGCACACCCACGGTCATCGTGATGCCAGTTTTCAGGCTGCGCGCAAACAGATTGGGCTTGAAGTTCAGGCGGCGAATGGCCTCTTCGACTGCTTCGCGCTTGGCCGGCGCCACCTTGGCCGTGCCGTTGAGAATGCGCGATACCGTGCTCGCCGACACCCCTGCCACCCGCGCCACATCGAGCAGGGTGACTGGCCCGGCGGAGGGGAGTGCGTCGGAAGGGGTACTCATATACCCCGACAAGTTTATGCGATGCCCCTGCCCTGCAACAGGCCGGGGCGCTCAGTTGGCAAAGGCAGCAATGCCCGTCTGCGCACGGCCCAGAATTAACGCGTGGATGTCATGCGTGCCCTCGTACGTGTTCACCACTTCCAGGTTCACCAGGTGGCGGGCCACGCCAAACTCATCGCTGATACCGTTACCGCCCATCATGTCGCGCGCCAGGCGTGCAATGTCCAGGGCCTTGCCGCAGCTGTTGCGTTTGAGGATGGAGGTGATCTCCACCGACGCCGTGCCCTCGTCTTTCATGCGACCCAGGCGCAGGCAGCCCTGCAGGCCCAGCGCAATCTCGGTTTGCATATCTGCCAGCTTCTTCTGGATCAACTGGTTAGCGGCCAGTGGGCGGCCAAACTGCTTGCGGTCCAGCGTGTACTGACGCGCGCGCAGCCAGCAGTCCTCGGCCGCGCCCAGTGCGCCCCAGGCGATACCGTAACGCGCGCTGTTCAGGCAGGTGAACGGGCCCTTGAGACCCTGTACTTCGGGGAAGGCGTTTTCCTCGGGGCAGAACACGCCGTCCATCACGATCTCGCCAGTGATGCTGGCACGCAAACCCACCTTGCCGTGGATGGCCGGGGCAGAGAGCCCCGCCATGCCTTTTTCGAGCACAAAGCCGCGGATGGGACCGACCTTGCCGCCCTCGCTCACCTCTTTGGCCCAGACCACAAACACATCGGCAATCGGGCTGTTGCTGATCCACATCTTGCTGCCGGTCAGCTTGTAGCCGCCCGCCACCTTGTGGGCGCGCGTCGCCATGCTGCCGGGGTCCGAACCATGGTCGGGCTCGGTCAGGCCAAAGCAACCGATGTATTCGCCCGTGGCCAGCTTGGGCAGGTACTTTTGTTTTTGCGCCTCGGTGCCATATTCAAAGATGGGCACCATGACCAGGCTGCTTTGCACACTCATCATGCTGCGGTAGCCGCTGTCCACACGCTCCACTTCGCGCGCAATCAGGCCGTAGGCCACGTAGTTCAGTCCCGGGCCGCCGTACTGCTCAGGAATCGTCGGACCCAGCAAACCGAGTGCGCCCATCTCGCGAAAAATTGCGGGGTCGGTGCTGCCGTCGCGGAAAGCCTGTGTCACACGGGGCAGCAACTTGTCCTGGCAGTAGGCCGCCGCTGCGTCCCGCACCATGCGCTCGTCGTCGCTGAGCTGGCTGTCCAGCAAAAAGGGGTCTTGCCAGTTGAAAGCGGCGTGCGGCATGCGGGGGCTCCAGGCGGTGATCGGAAACGCTATGGTAGCCCGCAGACCCGGTTCGCACAATCAAGGCTTTTGCACCTAGGTATGCGCAATACGCATTTTTAAATCGGGCATTCGGCTGCTATAGCCGTCGTTCTGCGCAACTTATCTTGTGATTCACGCATACCTATGCCATAGTGCGCTTTTGTTTTGGGCTTCCTGCCATGGGCATCACCACACCCACCACAACGTCCGGCACGCGTCCGCCGGTGACCATATTTGGGCCGGATTTTCCGTTCGCGTTTGACGACTGGATTGCGCACCCTGCGGGTCTGGGCCAGCTACCTACGACGCGCCTGGGCGAAGAGGTGGCCATTGTGGGCGCCGGCATGGCCGGCATGGTGGCGGCCTACGAACTCATGAAGCTGGGCCTCAAGCCCGTGATCTACGAAGCGTCCAAAATGGGCGGTCGCCTGCGCTCGCAAATCTTTGAAGGCACGCAAGCCACCGTGGCGGAGTTGGGCGGCATGCGCTTCCCCGTCTCGGGCACTGCGTTCTACCACTATGTCCACCAACTAGGCCTGCAGACGCGCCCCTTCCCCAACCCGTTGACCCCCGCCTCGGGCAGCACGGTGATTGATCTGGAGGGCGAGACGCACTACGCGCAATCGCTGACCGACCTGCCCGCCGTGTTTCGCGAAGTGGCCGAGGCCTGGGCCAAGGCGCTAGAAGATGACGCGCGTTTCTCCGACATGCAGGACGCCATCCGCACGCGCGATGTGCCCACGCTCAAGCGCCTGTGGAACACGCTGGTGCCGCTCTGGGACGACCGCACGTTTTACGACTTCATCGCCAGCTCCAAGGCATTCTCCAAGCTGTCGTTCCGGCACCGGGAGATTTTTGGCCAGGTGGGTTTTGGCACAGGCGGTTGGGATTCGGACTTCCCCAACTCCATGCTTGAGATTTTGCGCGTGGTGTTGACCAACTGCGACGACGAGCAGCGCCTCATCGTAGGCGGGGCCGACCAGGTACCACACGGCCTGTGGCGCCACGCACCCACGCGAATCACGCATTGGCCGCAAGGCACCACCCTGCAAAGCTTGCACGCTGGCGCCACGCGCGCCGGTGTGGCGTCCATCGCCCGCGCCGCCGATGGACGCCTGGCTGTGACCGACTGCTGGGGCGACACACGCCACTACAACGCCGTGCTCACCACCTGCCAGAGCTGGTTGCTGACCACGCAGATTGCGCTGGAAGAGTCGCTGTTCTCGCAAAAGATGTGGATGGCGCTGGACCGCACGCGCTACATGCAGTCCAGCAAGACCTTTGTGATGGTGGACCGCCCATTCTGGAAAGACAAAGACCCCGAGACCGGCCGCGACGTGATGAGCATGACGCTGACCGACCGGCTCACGCGCGGCACCTATTTGTTTGACAACGGCCCGGACCAGCCGGCAGTGATTTGCCTGTCGTACGCCTGGATGGGGGATGCGCTCAAGATGCTGCCGCAGTCGCCCGAAAAGCGCGTGAAGCTCGCGCTGCAAGCGCTCAAGAAGATTTACCCCAAGGTAGACATTGCCAGCCACATCATTGGCGATCCCATCTGTGTGTCGTGGGAGGCCGACCCCTATTTTCTGGGTGCCTTCAAAGGCGCGCTGCCCGGCCACTACCGCTACAACCAGCGCATGTACGCGCACTTCATGCAGGACGCGTTTCCCGTCGAGCAAAAAGGCCTGTTCATTGCGGGTGACGACGTGTCATGGACGCCCGCCTGGGTGGAGGGCGCGGTGCAGACTTCGCTGAACGCCGTGTGGGGCATCGTCCACCACCTTGGCGGCCGCACCCACGCCAGCAACCCCGGACCCGGCGATGTATTTGACGCGCTAGGCCCCATGGCCCTGCCGGACTGAACGCCATGCGCACGCCCCTGACGCTGGCCCTGCTGCAATGCCCGCCCTTGCCGCTGGACGTGGCAGGCAACCTGCAGCGCCTGGAGCAGGCCGCGCAACAGGCCGCGGCGGCGGGTGCGCAGGCGCTGGTGTGCCCGGAGATGTTTGTCAGCGGCTACGCCATTGGCGCGGCCGCCGTACAGCAGCTGGCCCAGCCCGCCGACGGCGCCTGGGCCCAAGCCGTAGCGGCCATTGCGCAGAGTCACGGCATTGCCGTGGTCTATGGCTACCCGGAGCGAGACACTGGCGGCGCGGTGTTCAACGCCGCGCAATGGATCAGCGCCCGAGGCCGGCGCTGCCTGAACTACCGTAAGACCTATCTGTTTGGCGATCTGGACCGCCAGCAATTTGCGGCCGCGGCCCCCAGTGCCACCACCTTCACCTGGCAGGGCTGGACGATTGGCCTGCTGATTTGCTACGACGTGGAGTTTCCCGAAGCCACGCGCCGCCTGGCGCTGGCAGGGGCCGACCTCATCGTGGTGCCCACGGCCAATATGCCGGCGTACGACTTCGTGGCCCAGTCCCTGGTGCCTGTGCGTGCCTATGAAAACCAGCTGTATGTGGCCTACGCCAACTACGTGGGCGCCGAGGGCGATGTGCACTACGGGGGGCTGAGCCTGCTAGCTGCGCCCGATGGCCTGGTCGTGGCGCAGGCCCACCGCGATGCCACGCTGCTGATTGCCACGCTAAACGACGCGCGCCTGACCGCAGCCCGCGCAGCAAACGATCATGTGCGGGACGCCGCTACAGTGCCGCCCCACATGCCCCGATAGCCATGCGCCGCAAAATCCCCGCTACCCAGGCGCTGCTGTGCTTTGACGCTGCAGCCCGCCACGAAAGCTTTACCCGCGCAGCGCAAGAGCTCGCGCTCACGCAAAGCGCCGTCTCGCGCCAGATCACCGCGCTCGAAGAGCTGGTGGGTACGCCCTTGTTTCGCCGCACGCGCCACGGCGTGGCGCTGACCACGGCCGGTGCGCGCTACGCCCGGCAGGTAGCACTGCGCCTGCGCGGGCTGGAGCAGGACACGCTGGACCTGATGTCCACCCAGGGACGCGGCGGCACCGTGCAGCTAGCCAGCGTACCCACCTTTGCCGCGCGCTGGCTCATTCCGCGCTTGCAGGCCTTCAGCGCGCTGCATCCGGACACCACGGTGCACATCGAGACCCGCACCCGCCCTTTTCTGTTTGCCGACACGCCGTTTGACGCGGCCATCTTCGCCGGCACCGCAACCCAAGTGCAGCATTGGGCTGGTACCCACGGCATGCCGCTCATGGCAGAAGAGGTGGTAACGGTCTGCAGTCCCACGCTGCTGGCCGGGCGCAAAAGCCTGAGCGCCAAAACGCTGGCCACCCTGCCCCTGTTGCAGCAAAGCACCCGCCCTGACAGCTGGCAGGCCTGGTTTGCTGCGCAGGGCGTGGAGGCCCCGCTGGCCCTGTCCGGCCCGCGCTACGAGCAGTTCTCCATGACCACCGCTGCCGCGGCACAAGGCATGGGCGTGGCGCTGGTGCCGCGCCTGCTCATAGAGGCCGAGTTGGCAAGTGGCGAACTGGTGCTGGCGCACCCCGCAGCGCTGCCCGGCGCGCGCCACTACTACCTGGTGCTGCCCGAGGGGGCCGACAACAAACCCGCCGTGCAAAACTTCAGCCGCTGGCTGCAACAGGCCAGCCAGAACTAGCTTCGGCGGCTTCCAACCGACCGGGTTTGTAATTTCGCACAAGTGTGCTAAATTTGCCCCATGGATGCCAAAACCCACAAAAGCGAACTGACCCGCGCCACCATCGTGGACGCGGCGCTGCAGCTGGCTGCCGACGAAGGCCTGGAAGCCATCAACCTCCAGGTGGTGGCTGATCGCGCGGGTTTGTCCAAGAGCGGTGTGTTCTCCCGCGTGGGTTCGCGCGAGGCACTGCAAAAGGCAGTCATCGAGGAATACGGCCGCCGCTTTCTGGCCGATGTGTTTGTGCCCGCCATGCAGGCCCCCAAGGGGTTGCCGCGGCTGGATGGCATCGTGCAGCGCTGGATCGTGCGCATGCGCGATGTGGAAGTGCACACCGGCTGCCTGTACACGGCGGGCGCTTTTGAACTGGACGACCGCGAAGGCGAGCTGCGCGACCTGCTATTCCAGGAAGTGACCCGCTGGCGCGCCGCATTGCGGCGCACGGTGCTGCAAGCCATGGACGCCGGCCACCTGCGCCCCGACACCGACCCTGGCCAACTGGTGGCCGAACTCAACGGCATGGCCATGGCCCTGCTGCACGACGCGCGCTTTCTGCGCGACACCCACGCCGCCCAGCACGCCCAGGCCACCTGGCAACGCATGCTGGCCAGCTACCGCACCTGAAGGTTTGACCGTGTCATCTTGTTCCCCTGGTCCGAGTAAATTTCGCACGACTGTGCGAAGAAAGGAAATTCCATGCTGATCTTTGCCCTGTTTATTGCCGCCGTCGCGGCGGTGCTCGCCCTGGGCCTGCGCCTGTGCCGTCTGTTTGACGGATTGCCCCGCAGCAATGCGGACTGGATTCACTACTGACACGAAACGGAACCCGCCATGTCATCCACCACCCTGCAAGCCACCTCCGACTTTTACGCCAGCAATCCCGCCACCCGCCTGCTGCGCCTGGCCCTGGGCACCTCCCAGCGGCTTTGGCCGGCGCTGGGCCTGCGCCTGGCCTACCGCCTGTTTGGCACGCCACTGCCGCCGCGCTGGCTGCGCCGCGACCGCCCCTGGCCGGGCGCTTGGACGCAGGAGCGTTGGCCGTTTGAACAGGCCAGCCTGACCCTGCACCACCCCACACCCGTGCCTGACGCACCAGCAGAAGGCGCATGCGTGCTGTTGGTGCATGGTTGGGGCGGCCATGCAGGCCAGATGCTGCCCCTGGCCCAAACCCTCATGGCCCAGGGCCTGCGCCCCGTGCTGCTGGATTTGCCGGCCCACGGCAAAAACGCCGGGCGGGTGAGCAACCTGCCGCAGTTTGCCCGCGCCATGGAATACACGCTGGCCCGCCTGGCCCAGCAGGGGCACACCGTGCAGGGCGTGGTGGCGCATTCGCTGGCGGCCAACGGCCTGGCCTTTGCCGCGGCACGCGGGCTGCCCACAGAACGCCTGGTGCTGCTGGCACCACCCGCCTCGCCACGCGAATACACGCGCCTGTTTGCCCAGGTGTTTGGCCTGCATGAGCCTATGCGCGCGGCCCTGCAGCGCCGCATTGAAGCACGCGAGGGCATTGTCATGGCCCAGTTCGAGCCACACGCCAGCGGCCCGCGCATTGCCCAACCCACCCTGGTGGTACATGACCGGGGCGACCGCATCAACCCCTTTGCCGATGGCAGCGCGTTTGCCGAGGCCATTTCTGGCGCCCGGCTGCTGGCCACGGAAGGCCTGGGCCACACCCGCCTCTTGCGCGACGCCCAGGTGGCACAGGCGGTGACCGACTTTTTACGCTGAGCCGCCCGAAGGCCCGCATCCCCCAGGTGCCCGGGGTTGCGGGCAAACCCTAGTTACAGCGTGGCACGTGGATTGCTAGCATGCAACTCATGACTTGACCAAACGGTCAGTTTTTTAAGGAGTTGTCCGCGTGTCCATCCCTTCTTCTTCCTTCGCCGACGTGCAGGCAGGCCGCCTCAGCACCGAGGAATACGCCCAGCGCTTTGCCGACGCCACCCCGCGTTTTACCCATAGCCAGGCCCTGCTGGAGGCCGAGCGCTGCCTGTACTGTTATGACGCACCCTGCGCCACGGCCTGTCCCACCAGCATTGATGTGCCCTCCTTCATCCGCCGCATTGGCGATGGAAACCTGCGTGGTGCGGCGCGCACCATTCTGGAGAGCAACCCGCTGGGCGGCATGTGCGCCCGCGTCTGCCCCACCGAGAACCTGTGCGAAGCCGTCTGCGTGCGCAACACGCAAGAAGACCGCCCCGTGGCCATCGGCCGCCTGCAGCGCCACGCGGTGGACGCACTGATGGAAAGCGACAAGCCGCAAATCTTTACCCGCGCGGCGCCCACCGGCAAAAAGGTAGCCGTGGTGGGCGCTGGCCCCGCGGGCCTGGCCTGTGCCTACACGCTGGCGCGCCAGGGCCATGACGTGGTGGTGTTTGACGCCAAACCCAAGGCCGGTGGCCTGAACGAATACGGCCTGGCCAGCTATAAGACGCCGGGCGACTTTGCCCAACAAGAGATCCAGTGGTTGCTGGGGATTGGTGGCATCACCATCCAGAACAACTGGAAGCTGGACACCGTGGCACAGCTGGAAGCACTGCGCAAGGACTATGCGGCGGTGTTTCTGGGCATGGGCCTGGCCACCACGCATGCTCTGGGCGTACCCGGCGAAACGCTGGCAGGCGTACAGGACGCGGTGGACTTCATCGCCACGCTGCGCCAGACCGAAGACAAGGCCACCCTGCCCGTGGGCCGCCGTGTGGTGGTCATCGGTGGCGGCATGACCGCCGTAGACGCCGCGGTGCAAAGCAAGCTGCTGGGCGCCAAGGTGGTGCACATGGTGTACCGCCGCGGGGTGGACACCATGTCCGCCTCCAAGGCCGAGCAAGAATGGGCGCAAACCAATGGCGTGGTGCTGCACAACTGGCTGGCACCAGTCGAGATCTTGGGCAAGGACGGCCATGTCAGCGCCATCCGCCTGGCCGACCAAGCCCTGGTGAACGGCAAGCTCACCCCCACAGGCCGCGAGATCACCTTCGAGGCCGACACCGTGCTCAAGGCCATTGGCCAGAAGCTGGGCAACCCCGTGCTGGCGGACGCCGGCCTCACGCTGGCTGGCGGAAAGATTGCCACCGACGAGGCAGGCACCACCAATCTCAAGGGCGTGTGGGCCGGCGGCGACTGCCGTGCCGGCGGGCTGGACCTGACCGTGGAAGCCGTGGAGCACGGCAAACGCTCGGCCCACGCCATCCACGCCTACATCACCGCCTGAACGCCGCGTCACCCCTATCTGGAGAATCACCATGGCCAATCTGGAAACCACCTTCGCTGGCGTCAAAAGCCCCAACCCCTTCTGGCTCGCCTCTGCGCCACCCACCGACAAGGCCTACAACGTCAACCGCGCGTTTGAAGCCGGCTGGGGCGGCGTGGTCTGGAAGACCTTGGGCGAAGCCGGCCCCCCCGTCGTCAACGTGAACGGCCCCCGCTACGGCGCGCTCTTGTCCAACGACCGCCGCCTCATGGGCTTCAACAACATCGAGCTCATCACCGACCGCGACCTGGAGCTGAACCTGCGCGAGATCACCGAGGTGAAACGCAACTGGGCCGACCGCGCCATGGTCGTCTCGCTCATGGTGCCCTGTGAAGAGAAAAGCTGGAAAGCGATCCTGCCGCGCGTGGAAGACACGGGTGCCGACGCCATTGAGCTGAACTTCGGCTGCCCGCATGGCATGAGCGAGCGCGGCATGGGCGCCGCCGTGGGCCAGGTGCCCGAGTACATCGAGATGGTCACCGCCTGGTGCAAGCAATACAGCAAGCTGCCCGTCATCGTGAAGCTCACGCCCAACATCACCGACATCCGCAAACCCGCGCAAGCCGCCAAGCGAGGCGGCGCCGATGCGGTGAGCCTGATCAACACCATCAACTCCATCATGGGCGTGGACCCGTACACGCTGACCATGTCGCCCAGCACGGGCGGCAAGGGCAGCCACGGTGGCTACTGCGGCCCGGCCGTGAAGCCCATTGCGCTGAACATGGTGGCCGAAATTGCGCGCGACCCTGCCACCGCCGGCATGCCCATTTCCGGCATCGGCGGCATTGGCAACTGGCGCGATGCGCTGGACTTCATCGCCCTGGGCTCCGGCACGGTGCAGGTCTGCACGGCGGCCATGGTCTACGGCTTCAAGATCGTGCAGGAAATGGAGAGCGGCCTGTCCGACTACATGGACGAGATGGGCTTCAAGAGCGTTAGCGAGATCGTCGGCCGCGCCGTGCCCACGGTGAGCGACTGGCGCTACCTGAACCTGAACCACATCAGCAAAGCCGTCATCAACCAGGACAGCTGCATCCAGTGCGGCCGCTGCCACATTGCCTGCGAAGACACCAGCCACCAGGCCATCACCTTCGAGAAAGACGGCAAGCGCCACTTCGAGGTGAAGGAAGACGAATGCGTGGGCTGCAACCTGTGCGTGACCGTATGCCCCGTGCCCAACACCATCTCCCTGCGCGACCTGGCGCCCGGCGAAAAAGACTTGCGCACTGGTAGCCTGGTGAGCGATAAACATGCGGATTGGACCACCCACCCCAATAACCCCATGCGCCAGGCTGCCTGAGCTGGCCTTTATGCATCAAATCAACCTCTAGCCCCCGTATCCATTGCGAAAGCAGCTACAGTTTTAGGAGCATTTATGACCAGCATTCTGATCAAAGGCGGCACCGTGGTGAACGCCGACCGTGCTTTTCGTGCGGACGTGATTACCCAGGACGGCAAGATCGTGGCCGTGGGCGAGAACCTGACGGCGCCCGCCGGTGCGACGACGGTGGACGCGGGCGGCCAGTATGTGATGCCTGGCGGCATCGACCCGCACACCCACATGCAGCTGCCCTTCATGGGCACGGTGACCATGGACGACTTCTACACCGGCACCGCGGCCGGGCTGGCGGGCGGCAACACCACCATCATCGACTTCGTCATCCCCGACCCGCAAGAAAACATCATGGACGCCTACCGCAAATGGCGCGGCTGGGCCGAGAAGTCGGCGTCGGACTACACCTTCCACGTCGCCATCACCTGGTGGAGCGAGCAGGTGCGCCAGGACATGGGCACGCTGGTGCAGCAAGAGGGCGTGAACAGCTTCAAGCACTTCATGGCCTACAAGAACGCCATCATGTGCGACGACGAAACGCTGGTGAACAGCTTCAAGCGCGCGCTGGAACTGGGTGCCATGCCCACGGTGCACGCCGAGAACGGCGAACTGGTCTACCTGCTGCAGAAAACGGTGTCCGAGATGGGCATCAAGGGCCCCGAAGGCCACCCGCTCTCCCGCCCGCCCATGGTGGAAGCCGAAGCCGCCAACCGCGCCATCGCCATTGCCGATGTGCTGAACGTACCCATCTATGTGGTGCACGTGAGCTGCGTGGAAGCGGCTGAAGCCATTGCCCGCGCCCGCGCACGCGGCCAGCGCGTGTACGGCGAGGTGCTGGCCGGCCACTTGGTGCTGGACGACAGCGTCTACCGCCACCCCGACTTTGCGACGGCCGCCGCCCACGTCATGAGCCCGCCCTTCCGCCCCAAGGGCAATAGCGAATTCCTCTGGCGTGGCCTGCAGAGCGGCAACCTGCACACCACCGCCACCGACCACTGCACCTTCTGCGCCGCGCAAAAGGCCGCGGGCAAGGACGACTTCACCAAAATCCCCAATGGCTGCGGCGGCGTGGAAGAACGCCTGGCTGTGATCTGGGACGAAGGCGTGAACACCGGGCGCCTGACGCCCAGCGAGTTTGTGGCCGTCACCTCGGCCAACACCGCCAAGCTGTTCAACATCTACCCCCAAAAGGGCAGCGTGTCTGTGGGCGCCGACGCCGATTTGGTGGTGTGGGACCCCGCAGGCACCAAGACCCTGTCGGTCAAGACGCAGCACAGCAAGGGCGACTTCAACATCTTCGAAGGCCGCCGGGTCAAGGGCATCCCCAGCCACACCATCAGCCAGGGTGAGCTGGTCTATGTGCAGGGCGACCTGCGCGCTGTGAAGGGCAAGGGCCGCTACCTCAAGCGCCCCGCCTTCAGCGACAACTTCTCTGCCAGCCGCCTGCGCGCCGAGACGCTGGCCCCCACCGCCGTAAAGCGTTAGACCAAAGCTAAGCCCGAAGGACACCACCATGACCACCGCAACCGCCATCGACATCGACAAGGTCCGCATCAACGGCGACCGCCTCTGGGCTTCGCTCATGGAGCTGGCGCAGATTGGCGCCACGCCCAAAGGCGGTGTCTGCCGCCTGACGCTGACCGACCTGGACAAGCAGGGCCGCGACCTGGTGCTGGGCTGGGCGCGCGACGCCGGCATGACCATCACCATCGACAAGATCGGCAACGGCTTCATGCGCCGCGCCGGGCGCAACAACAGCCTGCCACCCATCATGACCGGCAGCCACATCGACACCCAGCCCACGGGCGGCAAGTTCGATGGCAACTACGGCGTGCTGGCCGGCATTGAAGTGGTGCGCACGCTCAACGATCTGGGCATTGAGACCGAAGCGCCGATCGAAGTGGCCTTCTGGACCAACGAAGAAGGCTCGCGCTTTGTGCCGGTGATGATGGGCTCGGGCGTGTTTGCCAAGGCCTTCACGCTGGAGCATGCGTATGCGGCCACGGACACCGAAGGCAAGAGCGTGAAGGGCGAGCTGGAACGCATCGGCTACATCGGCACGCAGGAGCCCGGCGACCACCCGATTGGCGCGTACTTTGAGACGCACATCGAACAAGGCCCCGTGCTGGAAGACAACGACGTGACCATTGGCGTGGTCAGCGGCGTGCTGGGCATCCGCTGGTTTGACTGCACCGTGACCGGCATGGAAGCCCACGCCGGCCCCACGCCCATGGCGCTGCGCAAGGATTCGCTCTTGGCCGCCACACGCATCATGCAAGACGTGGTGGCCGCGGCACACCGCCACCCGCCGCATGGCCGTGGCACCGTGGGCATGGTGCAGGTCTTCCCCAACAGCCGCAACGTGATCCCCGGCCGCGTCAAGTTCAGCATCGACCTGCGCAACGCCACCGACGCGCTGGTGGACCAGATGGCCGACGAGGTCAAAGCCTTTGCCGCCAAGGTCGGCCAGGAGCACGGCGTGGACGTGAAGATAGAAATGGTCTCCAGCTACAACGCCATCGCCTTCCACGAGAACTGCGTCGACGCTGTGGGCCGCGCCGCCAAGAAGCTGGGCTACAGCAACATGCCCGCCGTCTCAGGCGCCGGCCACGACGCCGTCTACATGGCCAAGCTCGCCCCCGCCGGCATGATCTTCATCCCCTGCAAAGACGGCATCAGCCACAACGAGATCGAGGATGCGAAGCCGGAGCACATCACCGCGGGGTGCAATGTGCTGTTGCATGCGATGTTGGAGAGGGCTGGGGTGGTTTGACTGGCCACAAGGGGAAGAATATGAGGCTTATTGGCCTCTAGCCCCCGTATTTGTTGAGCAAGCAGCTCCTGATTTGGTAGCAAATCAGGAGCTTTCTTTTTTCCGTCTTGAGCGGTGTGTACTTCTGATAGGCTGAGTTTGGCATTTGAAGGACCGCAAAATGAAAATTCCTAAAGCATTCATTTCCTATTCACACGACTCCCAAGAACACAAGAAATGGGTTTTGGAGTTTGCAACAAGATTGCGTAACTCCGGGGTAGATGCAATTCTTGATCAATGGGAATTGCAACCCGGTGATGATCTTCCGCACTTCATGGAGAAAAACCTTTCTTCGTCAGACCGCGTAATCATGGTTTGCACGGAGCGCTATGTAGAAAAGGCTAATTCAGGAGCGGGCGGGGTAGGCTACGAAAAGATGATCGTCACAGCAGACCTGTTAAAGAGCATTGATTCAAACAAGGTAATTCCAGTAATTCGGCAAACTGGAACTCATGCTGTTCCAACGTTTTTGAAATCCAAGCTATTTATCGATTTCTCCGGTTTAGATCAGACGGAATTTGCTTTTGATGAGCTTGTACGAACCCTCCACGGGGCACCGCTATTTGTTAAACCACCAATTGGTAACAATCCCTTCAATTCAGTTGCGGCCGCCCCGCCCGAGAGAACTGGTGACGGTTTGCTTGAACTAATGAGTCGTATTGTTTGGGAATTTGAACGGACAACAGCCGACTTCATGAATTACGGGAAACTACTCGCCAATTCAAAAATTTCCAGACTGATGTTCGATGCCCTTGTCGAGCAAGCAAAAGGGGAACGCCTAATCACTCAGGACGAGGACAAGGATATCCGTCTGACGACGAAGGGGAAGCAATACGCACTTCACCACAAACTACATCGCTAAAAAACTTTCACCACGCCCTCATCTTCTCCAGCAACCCAACCTTCAGATCCCCACTCGCAAAACTAGCCTCAATCGAAGTCCGCGCCACCTCCCGCGTCACCTCATCCGTCCACCCAAACGCCTGCCGGCACAGCGCGTACTCCCCCACCAAACTCGCGCCCAGCAGCGCCGGGTCATCGGTGTTGACGGAGACACGCACACCGGCCTGCCGTAGCCGCTCGATGGGGTGCGCCTCGATAGACGGATACACCCCCAGCACCAGATTGGACGTGGGGCACACGCCCAGCGGGATCTGCCGGTCGGCCAGCATTTGCACCAGTGCCGGGTCTTCGATGGCGCGCACGCCGTGGTCGATGCGGTCCGCGCCCAGCAGGTCCACGGCGTCCCACACGCCTTCGGGGCCGCTGGATTCGCCCGCATGCACGGTGCGGCGCAGGCCGGCGCTGCCGGCCTTGCGGAAGGCCTCTGCAAACCGGGGGCCGGTGCGGCCGGCGGTGGCTTCGTTGCCGTCTACCGACAGAGCCACCACGCGCGGGTGGCGCAATGTGGTGAGCGTGTCTACCAACTCAATAGCCTCGTCGGCCGACTGCGTGCGCAGCAGGCTGACGCACAGGCCCACGCCGGGCAGGCCGTCTTGCTCCGCGGCGCTAAAGCCCGCGTGGATGGCGTCGAGCATGGGGCCCAGGCGGCCATGCCATGCGTGCCAGTGGGTGGGGTTGAAGATGACATCGGCATAGCCGGTGCCGTTGGCCGCCAGCCGCTGGCTGAGGCCGTAGCTCAGTTCCACCAAGCGGTCTTGCGTGCGGGCCAGGCCACAGGCCAGGTCCAGAAAGCCCAGAAAGTCCGCCAGGCCGGAGAACTTGAACAAGTCCTCTTGCGGCCGGGGCAAGGCCACGCCTTCGGTCTTGGCCCAATGGGCGATCAGCGCGGCTTCAAAGCAGCCCTCCAGGTGCAGGTGTACTTCGGCCTTGGGCAGGGCGCGCAGGCGACTTTCTTCCGCGGGAGACATAGGCGCGCTCATTGGGCGGCCGCCAGGCAGTGCGTCATGGGGTGGCCGTAGGTCTTCTCGATGGACGGGAAGTACGACGCTGGGCCTTTGACTTTCTCAGGGGCTGCCATGGGGAACTCCTTGCTGTGGATTTCTGGGGAGCCCCTATTGTTATCTGCCCGCGGCGACCTGGTTGCCCATCTCCACCAGGGGAAGGCGCTAACCTTGGGCTGGGCGTCGCCACGCTTGACGATGGACACGGCGAATGGCTGCAATCAGCCTGTACATTGCAAACCTATGCGTCCGTCTCACACACCCGCTGTCAAGAACAAAGCCCTCCACGCCATCGCCCTGTTTGAGGGACTGAAGGGCTTGGCCGCGATCGCGGCCAGTCTGGGTCTGCTGAGCTTGGTACACCACGATGTGCGCGCCATCGCCTATGCGCTGATGGGCCATTTGCACGTGAACCCGGATGCGCGCTTCCCCCAGATGCTGCTCAATGACATTAGCGCGCTTCAGAACGCGAACTTGCGCCAGGTTGTACTGTTGGCCTGGGGCTATGCAGCCATTCGGCTGACGGAAGCTTATGGCCTGTGGCGCGACAAAGCATGGGCCGAGTGGCTAGCTGCGGTGTCTGGCGCGATCTATTTGCCTCTGGAGCTGAGCCACTTGGCGCGGCACACCACTGCCATCAACGGCTTGGTGTTGGTTGGAAACATTGCAGTTGTTGCCTACATGGTGGTGAGGCTAAGGCGCCGCAGACATCAAGGCGCCGGGGCTTCGACCCAAGGCACAGTCTGAGAGAGACACGTCTTGCCTTGCTGGGCTGCAGTGCAGCCCTTGTTGCTATCGCTCAATGGGTCATGCGCACAGCGACCGGCTTTAGCGCTCCTGTCTTCGCCGCATCCAGACAGCCCAGCCCCACCAACGCCGCCTCCACCGCCTCGTCCAGCGGCGTGTGGGGCTCCTGGCCTAGCGTCGCCAACAGCTTGGCGTTATTCATGCCCACAGGCGTCTTCCACAGGTAGCGCATCTCCTGCAGTTCCCGCAGGGTCACCACAAACGGCGCGGCCAGCGTCATCAGCCACCAGGGGAAGGCGCTGAGCTTGGGCTGAGCGCCACCGCGGCGCAGGACCACGCGGCGGATGGACTCGCCCATCTGGGTGCCATCGGCATCCCAATGGCCCTGCATGTGGAAGGCGGCAAAGGGCTCCAGCGTGTCGCGGCGCTGCAGCAGCTGCAGCATGGTGCGGGCCACGTCGGGCACATACGACCACTGGTGGCCCACACCAGGCGCACCGGGCAGGCTGATGGCCTTGACCGGTTGGTTAGGCTTGACCAGCCCCTGCGAGAACCAGCTGTTGGCCACCTTGGGGCCAAAGAAATCGCCCGCGCGCACCACGATCACTTGGCAGCCCTGGCCGCTGGCCTGGCGCAGGCGGCGCTCCAGTTCCACGCGGATGGCGCCTTTGCGGGTGAGCGGCTCCTGCGGCGAGTCTTCGCGCAGCAGGGGAAAGGCGCTGGGGCCAAAGTTGTAGACCGTGCCGGGCAGCACGATGGTGGCGCCCTGCGCCTGCGCGGCGGCGATGGTGTTTTCCACCATGGGCAGCACCACCTGCGCCCAGCGGCGGTAGCCGGGCGGGTTAACGGCGTGCACGATGACGGCGCAGCCCTGGGCGGCGGCCATCACATCGGCACGCTCCATGGCGTCGCCGCGCACCCACTCGATGCCATCACGCCGCTCACTGGCCTGCGCACCACCGCGGCGCAGGGCGCGCACGGTCCAGCCTGCGGCCACCAGTTGCCGTGCCACTTCGCCGCCAATGCCACCGGTGGCGCCCAATACCAATGCTGTGTTGTTGCTCATCTCATTGCTCCTTCAAAAACGTGTTGCGATGGGATGAAGTTTGGGATGGCGGGGGCTAATAAGCAATTGACCAACATGCACCAGCGGCCATACATTTCTGTATGACTACCGACAACCACACAGAGATTGGCTGGGAGCTGTACCGCTCCTATTTGGGCGTGCTGGAAGAGGGCTCGCTGTCTGGGGCGGCGCGCGCCATGGGCATTGCCCAGCCCACCGTCGGGCGCCACATTGATGCGCTGGAGAAGGCACTGGGCGTGGCGCTGTTCACCCGCTCACAAACCGGGCTGCTGCCCACCGACGCCGCGCGGGCGCTGCAGCCGTTTGCCCAAGCCATGAGCAGCTCTGCCGCTGCGCTCAAGCGCGCCGCCGAGAGCCAGGGCGATGGCATACGCGGCACGGTGCGTGTGACGGCCAGTGAGGTGGTGGGCGTGGAGGTGCTGCCCCCCATACTGGCCCAGCTGCAAAGCGCCTACCCCGACCTGAAGGTGGAGCTGGTGCTGAGCAACCGCGTGCAAGACCTGCTGCAGCGCGAGGCCGATATTGCCGTGCGCATGACACAGCCCAAACAAGAGCAGCTGATTGCCCGACGCGTGGGCCAGGTGCGCCTGGGTTTTCACGCGCACCCCACCTACCTGCAACGCCGCGGCACCCCCACCACCCTGGCCGAACTGGCCCAACACGCGCTGATTGGCTTTGACGAGGAGACAGCGTTTGTGCGCGCGGCCCGCAAGGGGTTTGCGCTATGGCAGCGCGAGGCCTTTGCCCTGCGCACCGACAACGATGTGGCCCAGCTGGCGCTGATCCGCGCGGGCTGCGGCATTGGCATTTGCCAGCTGCCGCTGGCAGCGCGCCACCCGCAGCTGGTGCACCTGCTGGCTGACGACTTTTCGCTGAACCTGGAGACTTGGCTCACCATGCACGAAGACCTGCGCAACACGCCACGCTGCAAGGTGACGTTTGACGCACTGCTGCAGGGGCTGCAGGCCTACATGGGGGAGGATGAGGCCTTGCCCGATGCGCCAATGACGGACGACACACTCAGGCTCAGCACTACCAACGGCAAGGCCACGCCAAATGCCCATTGAATGCCGAAGTGCTGCGCCACAAAGCCCAGCAAGGGCGGCGCCAGCAGGAAGGACACAAACGCGGTTTGCGCCAGGGCGGCCACGTTCACATTCGAGGGCCGGTCGGTGCGCTGCGCGGCGGCGGACATGGCCAGCGGGAAGATAGCGCTGCTGCCCACGCCCATCAGTGCAAAGCCCAAGAGCGAGAGTGCAGGGTTCAGCGTCAGGTACACCAGCAGGCAGCCTACGGCCAGCACGCTCAGCAGGCAGCGCGTCACCAGCACGGGGCTGTGCCGTTCGACAAAGCGGTCGGCCACATAGCGGGTGAAGGCCTGCGCAGCGGCGCCAGTGGCCACAGCCACGCCGCCCATGAAGGGTGTGGCATCGAAGATGTTGCGCATGTAGATGGCAGACCAGTCAAAGCCCGCGCCTTCCAGCACCATGGCCGGCAGGGTGACCAGCACCAGCAGCAGGATGGCCCCGCTGGGCACCGAGAACTTGGGGGCCGGCACGTCCGCATGCTGCTGATCGGCTTCGCGCTGCGGCGCCACCTCAAACTTGCCCAGCAGCAGGGTGGTCAGCACGCACGAGATCAGCACCACCAGCAGCAGATGCGCCAGGGGCGACACATTCAGGTACGCCATGAGCGAGCCCAGCGCCGCGGCTGTGAAAAAGCCAATGCTCCAGAACGCGTGGGAGCGGTTCATGATGCGTCGGCCCGACGCATGCTCGGCCCGGTCGGCTTCCAGGTTGACGCCCACTTCGATTGCCCCCAGCATCAGACCGGCCGGGAACAGGCAGACAAACATCCAGGCCGGCGAGCTGGCCACGGCGGCAAGGGCGTAGAACACCGGCAACACAGGCAGCAAGTAGAGGAACACGCGGCGGTGCCCAGCCCGCTCCACCAGCGGTCCGCCAAAGGTCAGCGACACGAGCGTGCCCGCCGCCACGCCGATCAGGGCCAGCCCCAGCGCGCCCTCCCCCACACCCATGCTGCGCTGGATTTCGGCCAGCCGGGGAAAGAAGCCGCCGATGCAGAATGCATAGAGAAAGAAGCTGGCAAACACGCGGCGGTGCATGGGCATGTTCAGGCCCAGCCGCCAGCTGAGTGAGGTTGGTTGACGCGTGCTGTCTTCTGTCATGAAAGTCTCTCTGTGTTGAACCAAAAAATTGGGCCCTGATGCCCCGCCCCATTTGCCCACGCTGCCTGCGGCCTCAGGCCACCTGCATCTGCCGCTTTGTCACGCCTATTGCCCCTGCCTGTGAGGTGCTCATCCTCCAGCACCCGCTGGAAGCCCACCACGCCAAAAACAGCGCACGCCTGCTGCACCTAAGCCTGCCCGGCAGCCGCCTGGTGGTGGGCGAGGTGTTTGACGACGCCACCCTGCACACGCTGCTGCCCGACACCCGCACCACCCTGCTGCTCTACCCGGCCACACCGTACGCAGACCACACACCCCCTGCGCCACTGGACCCCGCGGCGCTGCACGATCCGGCCCGGCTGCGGCTGGTGGTGCTGGACGCCACCTGGCGCAAGAGCCGCAAGATGCTGCACCAAAGCCCCGCGCTGCAGCGCTTGCCACGCCTGGCCCTGCGCGAAGTGCCCACGGGCCGCTACGCCATCCGCAAGGCGCATGCGCCGGGGCAGTTGTCGACGCTGGAGGCCACCTGCGCTGCGCTGGCGCAGCTGGAAGGCGACGCCGCGCGCTGGCAACCGCTGCTGGCGGCGTTTGACGGCTTTGTCGCGCAGCAGCAGGGTTTGGTGCCAAGCTAGGCTCCAGCCCCCGGCAAATATGCGCTAGCAGCTCCTGTTTTAGGAGCAAACCTCCGCCATACCCATCAACCGTGCCAGTCGCCGGTCAGCGTCACGCTGTGGTTGGCAAAGGCGCTGTCTGCGTTGGTGCCCAGGTGCAGGCCGAAGCTGCCGGCCTCGGCGGTCCAGCGCTGGTGCGCCACGTCATAGAAGGCAAAGGCGCGCATGTTCAGCGTGAGCTTGGCCGTGCCGCTGGCGCCGGCGGCCAGGTGCAGCTTGGCGAAGGCCTTGAGCTCGCGCCCGGGGCGGGCCACGCTGGCCTGGGCATCGCTTACATACAGCTGCACCACAGCCTGACCGGCACGAGTGCCGGTGTTGCGCACATCTACCTCCAGCGTGATGCTGTCGCCGGGGCCAAAGGTGGCGGGCACGCCGCGCACAGGGCCGTAGTCAAACGTGGTGTACGACAGGCCATGGCCAAACGGGAACTGCACGGCCAGCTTCTTCTGCTGGTAGTGGCGGTAGCCGATGAACACGTCTTCGCCATAGCGCACATGGCCGTCCACGCCGGGGTACTGCGCGGGGTCGCCAAAGGCCACGGTGTCTTCCATGCGCAGAGGCCAGGTTTGGGGCAAGCGGCCGCCGGGCTCAGACGCGCCCAGCAACACATCGGCAATGGCGTTGCCGCACTCCTGGCCGGGGTACCAGGCCTGCAGCACGGCGGGCACATCGGCCAGCCAGGGCGTGGTCACCGGGGAGCCGGTTTGCAAGACGACCACGGTGCGCGGGTTGGCCGCGGCCACCTGGGCGATGAGGGTGTTCTGGTGGTGCGGCAGCGTCATGCTGGTGCGGTCCAGGCCCTCGTTGTCCCACTCGGCGTTCAGGCCGGCAAACACCACGGCCACGTCGGCGGTACGTGCGGCTTCCACCGCGGCGGCAATGTCGGTGGCGTCCAGCACGCGGCTGGCGCCAAAGCGCAGGGCGCGGAAGTTCACTTCTTCGTAGGCGGCGGAGCTGTACTCCACGGTGATGTCGCACACCTCGCCGGCTCGCAGGTGGCGGGTGTGGCGCACTTCTTCGCAGCCAAAGGTGAAGTAGGGCTCGCCACGGCTCCAGGTGCTCCAGGCGTCCAGGACCGGCGTGCCGTTGATGGAGGCACGGCTCAGGCCGGCGCTGATGAGGGAGAACTGGTGCTCACCCGCGGCCGTGGAGACAAAGCGCAGCGTAGCGCGGGCCGAGAACTTGCCGGGCTGCACGCCATCGGGCACATGGCCCGCCCAGATTTGCTCGGTGTTGTCCACAGTCTGGGTGCAGACCACGGGGCCGCTGAGGTCGGTGCTGTTGAAAAACTCCAGCTGCATGGGCGTGCGCAGCACGGGCACCCAGCGGTGGATGTCGGCCCCCGCGTGGTGGGTGAAGGTGGCGTTGGGCCACTGGGCACGCAGCGCATCCAGCGGGGCCACGCGGTAATGCGCGTTCACCGTGGCACTGCCGCCCCCCATGATCTGCGGCACCACGGCGGGCACGCCGATCACCGCCACGCGGCGGGCCGTGCTGGCCACCAGGGGCAGGGTGTTTTTGTCGTTCTTCAGCAGCACGGCGCCCTCGGCACCCAGCGTGCGGATGAGCTGGCGGTGGGCGGGCACGTCGTCGGCGCGCTCGGCGGGAATCACCGGGTCGGCGAAGCTGCCCACGCGTTGCATGAGCAGCAGCACGCGGCGGGCGCAGTCGCGCACGGCCTGGGCGGGCAGGCGGCCGGCCTTCACCGCGTCCACCAGTTTTTGGCCGCGCTCACGCGTGGTGCCGGGCATTTCCAGGTCGGTGCCGGCCAGCACGCCCTGCACGGTGTCGTGGCTGGCAAACCAGTCCGTCATCACCAAGCCGTCAAAGCCCCATTCGTTGCGCAGCACCTCGGTCACCAGGCGGCGGTGGTCGGCGGCAAAGGTGCCGTCGATGCGGTTGTAGGCCGTCATCACGGCCCAGACGCCGGCTTCTTTGACGGCGCGCTCAAACGGCAGCAGGTACAGCTCGCGCAGTGCGCGCTCGGGAATGTCCGAGCTCATGGACATGCGTTGGTATTCGCTCTCGTTGCCCACAAAGTGCTTGATGGTGGCAGACACGCCGGTGCTCTGCACGCCGCGCACATAGGCCACGGCCATCTCGGAGGACAGCCAGGGGTCTTCGGAATGGCATTCGAAGTTGCGGCCATTCAGCGTGGTGCGCTGCAGATTCACCGTGGGGGCCAGCAGCACGCGGGCGCCCTTGATCTTGGTTTCTTCACCCAGCGCGGCGCCGGTTTGCTGGATCAGCGCGGGGTTCCAGGTGGCGGCCAGTGCAATGCCGGCCGGAAAGCAGGCGGTGCTGGGGCCGTCCTTGAAGATGCCACCCCGTGCGCCGTTGGGGCCGTCGCTCACCTTCACGGCGGGCACGCCCAGGCGGGGGATGGGCACGGTGGTCCAGAAATCGGCCCCCGTGAGCAGGGAGACCTGCTCCTCCAGGGTCATGGGGTCCAGCAGGGCGTCGAGTGTGTTGGCGGTCATGGTGTGTCTCCTCTTAGTGTTTGCGCATGAACTTGAAAATCAGGATCCAGAAGCTCAGAATCAGCGAGGCCACGGGGAACTGCAAGGCCGTGGGCATGAAGTAGATGACCAGCACGCCCGGACCCCACACGCACCACACGGCAATGATCACGGGCAGGTAGCGCTGGCTCAGAAAGTCAGTGGTGAAGAAGCGTTTGAGCGAGGCGGCGGTGAAGCCTTCGTCCTTCCAGATGAAGACAGCCACCATGAAGAAGTTGGACACCGGCGAATAGACAAACTGGTCGAACAGCATCTTCTTGACGATGGTGGCGGCGTCATTGCCGCTGCCAAACAGGATGATCTGCACCGTGTAGAGCACCTGCACCGACATGCCGATAAGGCCGAACACGACAAAGGCAAACGCCATGTCGCGGGCGATGGTGGGCGGCACAGGCTGGCGCAACACGGCCCAGGCCAGCAGTTCGGGCACCAGCACGGCAAAGGCTGCGTAGGTGAAGAACGAACCGGTGTAGCCCCAGGCCTGCTTGAACTCGCCCCACTGGGTGAGCCCGCCCTGCACGGCCGGGCTCCACACATAGGCCAGCAACAGCAGCACCAAGCCGCTCCAGAGCACCAGCCCCGGCTTCATATTCGCCAGAACCGCGCTGCGAACCTGGTGCAGGGCTGTGGGATGCGCTGCAACCGACATCAGACAGCCGCCGCCGTGCGGTTGGCCAGCGCCAGCGCGGCCAGCTTCACCGCGCCGTCAAAACTGCGCGCGCCACCAATGAAGAGGTTGAGGTGGCAGAACACGCTGTCTGCCACGCCGCTGACCGCGGCCAGCTCGGCATCGCGCAGGCCGGCCCAGGCCTCGGGCAGGTCCATGCGGGCGGTGAACGATCCAGCTTCCACCGGCACGGTCTTGATCTGGTACTGGTTGCCGTCGGAGTCGGGATAGATGACAAACATCACCTCGGGCATTTCATTCACCACCACATGCGTCCAGGGCATGCCACCCTCTTGCAGGTGCAGCACGCGGCCGCCCAGCAGGCGCGGGGCGTTACGCACGGTGTCCATGGCGCGCAGCTGCGCCACTTTCTTGCTGATGGCGTGGTCCAAAAACTTGCGGGTGATGGCAATGGCTTCGCGAAAGCGCGTTTCCAGCAGTTGGGCCTTGGCGGTGTGGTCCAGGCCCTGCTCTTCCAGCCAATGCGTGTTGAGCTGAGCAATGAGAGATGACAGGCCAAAGATGCCGGGCGACACATCGCCCTGGCCGGTGTCCACAATGTCCAGGTACTGCACCAGCGAATGGTCGATGGAGCGCACGATCTCGGCCACGGCCTCGTCGTTCAGGCTGTGGCCTTGGGCGGCGGCCCAGGCTTGCACGTAGGCGGTACCAAAGGCCGACCACACCAAGCCCGCACTGGCGTAGCCCACGCCGGGCACGTTGGTGCCGTCGACCTCGCGCGCGGGGCGCGCGCCGTCAAAGCCGCGCTGGTGGTGGTCAAAGCGGCCGGTGGCTGCGTCCCAGGTGCCGCCCACGTCCACGACGTAGTCGGCCGCGTCAATCAGCTCCTGCTTGCGGGTACGGACCAGGGTGTGCGATGGGAAGACCCCCATGAGGATGCCCACGCCAAAAACATCGTCAGCGTGGAAGGTGCCACTGTGCGTGGCGATGGTGATGGGGGCAGCAGTCATGCGGAAATTCTAGGGTCAAATACCTGACTATTCCCCAATGAAGCTGCACCACCATCACCCGTTTCAATAGTAAAAAACTTAGATAAATATCACTGTTGCGGCTAGCGCAGCTTGAACACCGACACCGCGTGCACCAGTTCCTGCGCCTGGCCACTCAGGCTGCTCGCCGCCGCCGCCATTTCTTCCACCAGCGCAGCGTTTTGCTGGGTGGCCTGGTCCATTTGCGTAACCGCTTCACCCACCTGGGACACACCCGCGCTCTGCTCGCTGCTGGCGGCGCTGATCTCGCCCATGATGTCGGTCACACGACGGATGCTGGTGACCACCTCGTTCATGGTGCTGCCGGCCTTGTCGACCAACGCAGTGCCCTGGTCCACACGGCCCACACTGTCGTTGATGAGGTTCTTGATTTCCTTGGCCGCTTCCGCCGAGCGACCCGCCAGGCTGCGCACTTCGCTAGCCACCACCGCAAAACCGCGACCCTGCTCTCCGGCGCGTGCGGCTTCCACCGCCGCGTTCAGCGCCAGGATGTTGGTCTGGAACGCGATGCCGTCGATCACGTTGATGATGTCTGCAATGCGCTTGGAGCTGTCGCTGATGCCCTTCATGGTGTCCACCACCTGCGACACCACGCTGCCGCCTTCCATCGCCACCGTGGAGGCACTTTGCGCCAGTTGGTTGGCCTGGCGGGCGTTGTCCGCGTTGGCCTTGACGGTGGACGACAGCTCTTCCATGCTGGCCGCGGTTTCTTCCAGTGCGCTGGCCTGGCTTTCGGTGCGCGCGCTCAGGTCCTGGTTACCTTGGGCGATTTCGGAGCTGGCGCTGGCCACCGATTCGGAGCCGGTGCGCACGGAGGACACCACCTTGATCAGGCCGTCCTGCATGGAAGACAGGGTTTGCAGCAGTTGGGCGATTTCGTCCTTGCCTTGCGCATGGATGGGGCGGGACAGATCGCCTTCGGCCACCGCGCGGGCGGTCTCCATGGCTTGGGCCAAGGGGCCGGTCACACTGCGGCTGATCACCACGCCCAGGCCCACGCCCAGCAGCACGCAAACGGCGATCAGGCCCAAGGTCACATTGCGGCTGCTCACGTACAGCGCGGTGTTGTCATCAGACACACGGTGGGCCTTGGCTTCGAACACCTTGGTGAGATCGGACATGACCGTACCCACCTTGATGCTGGGCTGCACCACGCTGCTGCCCAGGAACTGCAGCAATGGGGAGTCGGGCTGCATCTCGGCCGTGGCCAGCAGCTTGAGGATGCCCTCCAGCGCCTGTTGGTCAGCCTTCCAGGCGTCGTCCACCGCCGCAAACGCAGCCAGGGTTTCGGGATCATCGGCCTTGCCACGGGCCTCGTTCATCAGCTCCAGGCTTTTGGCGCGCCAGGCGGCCATGCGTTTGAGCGCACCATCCCGCCCCTCCGGGTTGGTCGCGATGATGGCGTCACGCAATGCCACCACGGCCGCGTAGCGCTGCACATTGGCCTCTTTGACCAGTGCCAAGCCCACAGTTTCTTTTTCGTAAAGCGCGGTGTCGGCGTCGTTCAGCACGCCCATGTTGCGGATAGCGAACAGCCCCAGGGCTGCGCCTATGAGGGACACCAGGACAAAGGCCAGTACCAGCTTGGTCGAGATCTTGTAATCGGAGAGAGACATGGGGCGGCACCTTTCAGAGGGTGGGTTCTTTTCTTGACGGGCTGCGCACAGGCGCTGGCGATTCTAGGCACCAGGCCGTCAAAAAAGATAGCGGTTTCTGCGGGTCTGACGGCTTACTGCGGGTGGCGCTTGGCCAGCCAGTAGTACAGCGCGATGCCCAACACCAGGCTGGCCGCGGCAGTTTCCAGCGACACGGCAAAGCCGTGTGCGGTGTTGGTGCTGTGGGCCAGCAGCAGGGCAACCCAGGGAGGACCGGCAATCTGGCCCAGACCATACACGGCCGTCAGCAGGCCAATGAAGGCCGAGGCACCATGCGGGCGCAGGCGCCGCACCTCCTGCATGGCAAACAGGGTGATGGCGGTGAACGGCAAGCCAATGAGCAGGCTGCCCAGCGCAAAGCCAACCAGGCTGGGCCACCACACCCCCAACAAAATGCCACTGGCCTGAAGGGCATAGCAGGCCATGAGCAGATGGCGCCGATCCCAATGCGTGGGAAAGCGGATGGTGAGCAATGCACCCAGCCCCACGCCCACGCCAAACAGGGGCCAAAACAAATCCAGCCAGATCGAGTCCGGCAAGGCCTGGCGCGCGATCACCGGCAAGAACGTGGCGGTGACGATGTAGCCAAAACCGGCCAGGCCATAGGCCAGCGCCAGCACGGCCATGGCGCCGCCGCCGGATGCCTCGGACGCCACGGTAGGCGGTGCCACCGCGGGCACTACGCCTTGCAGCTGGCGCCACAGCAGCGTGGTGAGCACCAGCGCCAGTGCGGCCATGGTCATCCAGCCCGTGGCCGCACTGAGGCCAGCAGCCACCATGGCCGTGGCAGCCAGGCCGCTGACCGCAATGCCCAGCCCCGGCCCGACAAAGATCACTCCCGCCAATTGCGGCGCACCCAGCGCGGCCAGCCGCGCCAGGCACCAGCCCGAGGTGTAGACAAACACCAGCGCACTGGCAATGCCAGCCAGAAAGCGCCACAGCGGCCAGGCCGCAGGCCAATGTGCCGCCATGCCCAGCGTGAGCACCACCGTCAGCGCCAGCCCCAGGCGCATGGCTTGGGTGTGCACCACGGGCGGCAGTGCGGGACGGCGCGACCACACCCAGGGCTGCAGTGCACAGGCCATGGCACCCAACCAGTAGCCGATGTAGTTGGCCGTGGCCAGCCAGCTGGCGCCGTGCAGGTCGATCACGCCGTCGTGCAGCATCATGGGCAGCAGCGGTGTGAAGGCAAACCGGCCAATGCCCATGGCCACCGCCAGGGACACCATACCGGCCAGGGCGATGGCAATGGGTTTTGGAGCACGCATGCCCGCATTGTGCAGGCCGTACGTACCTGTTTTCATAGCGGATCGGAGGCTGCTTTTTTGGTCAAAGGTGCCAACAGTTGCGCCACCCAGTTGCCGCCACTCACCAAGACAATGCCCAACAGCACGGGCACCGCCCCGATCAGAAAGCTGGCCTCGATGGGCTCATCCAGCAGCCAGGCCCCGAGCACGATGCCGAACAGCGGCGTCATGAACGAGAACACCCCCAGGCGCGACGCCAGGTAGTGGCGCAGCAGCCAGAACCAGACGAGAAAACTGGCGAACGACACCACGAGCGTATGAAAGGCCAGCGCGGCCCAGACGCGGGGAATGGGGTCGAAGTGGGCTTGCCCGGTGAACAGCGCCACAACCAGCAGCAAGCCAAAGGCGCACACCAGTTGGTAGAGCAGTGTTTGCGTGGCAGGTGCGCCAGACAGGCGTGAGCAGCGCACCACCATCGTGGTGGCGCCCCAGGCCATGCCGGCCATCAGGCCCAGCAAATCGCCCAGCAGCATGTTGCCGGGTACCGCTGCGGTGGGCTGGCTGCGCCCAAAGAACGCAATGGCGAGCCCCCCAAACGCCAGTGCAATGCCCAGCCACTGCACCGCTCCCAGGCGCTCCGCCGGCAAGCGCCAGTGCAGGCCCAGTGCGGCGAAGATGGGTGCGGTGTACAGGAACACCACCATGTGCGAGGCACTGGTGTGGCGCAGGCCTTCTCCCACCAGCAAAAACTCCAGCGCAAACAGCGAGCCCACCACCAGGCCTGCACGCCAGTTGCCATTGCGCAGGCCCCAGTTTTCGCCGCGCACCACCATCAGCAGGCCCACCAACACCGCGGCGGCGCCTGAACGCAGGGCAATCAGAAAGATGGGGGCAATGTCGCCAGCGGTGGCTTTGAGTGCAACTTGTTGAAGAGCCCACAGCACGCACAGCACCAGCATGCAGCCGATGGCTTGGGAATCGAGAGGTTTTCGGGTGTCCATGCAAGGATTATTGAATTGACGGCTTTCATTGATATAGTGAAAACCAGACAAGCCATACGGCGAAGGCGACAACCGCCACCCACCATGCCCATCCTCAAGCCCAAGCTGGAAATCCCGCTCTCCAGCCCCAACCTGCCCGCGCCCATCATGTTTCGCAGCGCCGTGGCGCCGGCCGAGGGCATTTACCCGCTGCACCAACATGCGTGGGGCGAGTTTGTGTACTCCTTCAGCGGGGTGATGGAGGTGAAGGTAGCCGACCACCACTACCTGGCGCCACCGCAGTACGGCGTGTGGCTGCCGCCCAACCTCAAGCACGTGGGGCTGAACCGCTATGAGGCGCACCACTGCTCGCTCTACGTGGGGCCTGCGTTGTGCCATCTGCTGCCGGCCACGCCGTGTGCGCTGACGGTGAGCCCGCTGGTGCGTGCCTTCATGGAACACCTGCGCCAGCAGCCGTCTGGCCAACCCACCACGGCGCAAGACGCACGCCTGTTGCAGGTGCTGCTGGACCAACTGGTGCAGGCGCCCCGTGCCGGGAGCTACCTGCCCACCTCGGAAGACCCGCTGCTCGGTGCGGTGCTGCGCCTGCTGGAAGACAACCCCGGCGACAACCGGTCCCTGCCCGAACTGGCGCAAGCGGTGCACACCACCGAGCGCACGCTCACGCGCCGCTGCCAGCGCGACCTGGGCATGTCACTGGCCGAGTGGCGCCAGCGGCTGCGCGTGGTGCGTGCCATGCCGCTGCTGGAAGCCGGCCAGACTGTAGAGACCATTGCGCTGGACTTGGGCTACGGCAGCGCTTCAGCCTTTATCTCCATGTTCAAGCGCCTGATGGGCACCACGCCCGACGAGTACCGCAAAGGCACGCGCGCACCTGCTCCCTAGCGCTTGTCCGGATTGGCGTTTGCCAGCTTTTGCACCAGAATGGACCATAGCTAATTCCCGTCAGAGGAGACACGGCACGTGGACATCGTTGGAATCTCCCTCATTGCGCTGGGTGGGCAGGTACTGTTGCGGGGTAAACCGTCCGCGCAACGCCCACCCGTCACCGAGGAGCAATTGCGCCAGGCATTGGCAGAAGCCGGCTACGCCACCTGCCACCTGCTGGAGCAGGCTCTGCAGACCGCCGTGGCCGACTGCAACAAACGCCAGGAACCCTTTGAGCACGCCGTGGGCGAGCTGCGCCCTGCACGCATCGCCGTGGCGGTGAGCAGCGATGGCATGCAGGCCTTGATCGACCTGACGCCCGCAGAAGGCGGTCGCTCCGCCACGCTGGAAGACCTGCAGCTGGCACTGGCAGAAGCGGGGGTGACTTATGGGCTGGACCTGGAAGCCCTGCGCAGCGCCTTCGCACAAGGACAGGCCACCCAGTGGCTGGTGGCCAGTGGAACGCCGGCGGTACATGGGGAAGACGCCACCTTCAGCACGCTGACGGAAGGCCTGTCTGACCGGGCGCCCAAGGTGAATGCCGATGGCCTGATTGACTACCGGGAGCACAACGGTATCTGCCTGGTGGAAGCCAACACGCCGCTGATGCGGCGCCAGCCCGCCACGCCCGGACTGGCGGGACGCACAGTCACAGGGCAAACGCTACCCCCTACACCGGGCAAGGACCTGCCATTCGCCGAAGGCCTGCATGGCAGCATGCCCCGGGCCGACGATGCCAACCTGCTGTGTGCCTCCATCAAGGGCCAGCCCGTGCTGGTGCCGCAAGGGGTGCATGTGGAGCCGGTGCTGAAGGTGGCCGATGTCAGCCTGACCACCGGCAACATTTACTTTGACGGCTGTGTGCAGGTGGATGGCGACGTGATGCACAGCATGAAGGTGCAGGCCACGGGTGACGTGTCCATAGGCGGCACCGTGGAAGGCGGATGGGTGGAGAGCGGTGGCAATGTGTTGGTGGCAGGCGGCATCATTGCGGGCGCGCGGGTGCGTGCCGAAGGTAGCGTGACCGCGCGTTTCACCCAGTCCGCCACCGTGCAGGCCGGTACCGTGATGGTGCTGCAGGACATGGCGCTGGAGTCCGAGCTGCGGGCCGGTAACCAGATCCTCGTGGGCGAAAAGAACCCGCAGCGTGGCAAGCTGGTTGGCGGACACGCCATGGCCATGGTGCTGGTGCGCACCCCCACCGTGGGCTCGGACAAAGCCGGCACCACCAGCGTGTGTGTGGGGGCCAACCCCGAACTGGAAGAGCGCTACCAGGCGCTGCAGGAGCGCATTGAGAAGGAGAAGGCGCAGGAAGACAACCTGGCCAAGCTGATCGCGCACCTGAACCATGCGGGAGACCCTAAACAGATGCTGCCGCGGGTACGCGCCTCCTGGCAGCAGGCCACCAAGACCTGGGCCAAATCCCTGGTCGAACGCGCGGAGCTAGACCGGGAACTGGCCTTGACGCGCAATGCCAAGGTGCAGGTAACCCAGGGCAGCTCGGGCGCTGTGGAGTTGGTGTTCGGCAAGCGCAGGGTGGCGCTGCACAAGGAGTTCGGTGCGGGCGCGTTTTCGGTAGACCCGGACAACCGTGTTCAGTTCACCGAACCCAGTGGACAGGCCTACCCGATTGCCTGATATGCATGATCAGGCAGCCTGGGCCGGAGCCCCGCCAAAGCGGCTCTCGGCCTGCTTGCGAAACTCCGAGGGCGTCATGCCCTTGAGCTCGAGAAAGCGGCGGTTGAAATTGGCCACGTTGTTGAAGCCCACGTCGTAGCAGATGTTCGTCACATACCGGTCCGAGCTCATGAGCAATTGGCAGGCACGGTTGATGCGCACGCGATTCACGAAGTCGGTGTAGGTGTTGCCCGTGGCACGGCGGAAGAAGCGGGAGAAGCGGCTTTCACTCATGGCCAGCTCGGAGGCCACCTCAGCCGCGGTCTGCGAGTGCGAGGGGTTCTCGGTGATGCGGTTCACGATGGTGTTGATCTGGTCCAGCTCAGCGTCGTTTTCCACGCCGCGCATCTGCACATTCGACAGCAGCCGGTAGTCGGTACAACGGGCCAACTCGGACGCCAGATCGCAAAAGGCCGCCACCCGCTTGAGCCCGCGCGACGCTTTCACCGAGCGCCAATGCGCTGCGGCCGTCTCGGCCATGCCGAAGAACTCGATCCCGTGGCGGGCACGCTCCAGCAGCGGCAGCACTTCAGCAAATTCGGGGATGGCCTGGCAGGCCTGCTCCAGTGGTTCGTGGCGGAACTGGATGACGAGATCACGGTTAGGCACGCCCTCGTCGGGCAGGTCCAGCGAGATCCAGTTGTGCGGCAGGCGTGGCCCGCACAGCACCAGGTGGCCGGGTTCAAACGGACCGATCCAGTCACCAACAAAGGCCTTGCCCGAGGTGGCCGTGATCAGGTGCAGCTCGTACTCGTCGTGGCAGTGCCAGCGCGCCAGGGGCGTGGGGTAGCCGTGGTCCAGGCAGCGGATGAAGCCGACTTCGTCGGTGGGCTCATAGCCCAACGAGGGATTGCGGTTGTAGTCCGCCTCCAGCTCAGGCGCGCGACGACGACTGGCCTGACTCCCCAGTTGTGCAATCGATGGATGGGTAGCGCCCATAGCAACCTCCGTCAAAAAGGGTTCAACACCTCACATTACCAGCATTCAGCCCCAACACTCAGCCCAAATGGTTTTTCACAAAGAGCTGAACCCGCGCATGGCCAACCCGCAGGGCATCGACCAGTTGGGGGCGCGAGGCCAACGATCCCCACAGCACCGGGTCCGCGGCGAATGCGGCCACCGGGTCTGCCGATTCACAGATGGCGTGTGCTGCCGCAGGGTCCATGGCCTGGTCCTGGTAGGTGTAAGCAATTTCACCCCGGTGCCAGCGCTGCAGGTAGGTCAGGAACAGCGCGGGCAACATGGCCACGCTGGTGATCGACTCGCCCCGCGCCAGGCGCTCACGGATGGTGGGAACGATAAAGCCGGGGATCTTGGAGTAGCCGTCCATGGCCACCCGTTGGTTGGTATCGCAGATGGCGGGGTTGCCAAATCGGTCCAGCACCACATCGCGGTACTTGCGCAGGTCCAAGGGGCTGGGCTTTTCGGGCGTGTCCAGCACGGGGATGGTGTCGTCCGTCACGTAGTCAAAGGCAAAGCGGCGGATAACCGAATCATGCGTACCTTCGTGGATGTACTGGTAGCCCACCAGGGTACCGGCCCAGGCAATGCAGCTGTGGGTGGCGTTCAGCAAGCGGATCTTGGCCTCTTCATACGCGTCCACCGACGCCACCATTTCCACCCCCACCTTCTCCCATTCGGGGCGGCCTGCAATGAAATTTTCTTCGAGCACCCACTGGATGAAGCTCTCACCCATCAGGGCCGCGCGGTCGTCCCAGCCAGTGGCGGTCTTGACGCGTTCGGCCACATCGGGTGTAGGGCGCGGGGTGATGCGGTCCACCATGCCATTGGGGCTGCTGGTGTTTTGCTCCACCCAGGCTTTGAGCGCAGCATCGCCCAGCGCATCAATGAACTGCAACAGGCCTGCACGCGAACGCTCGCCGTTGTGCCGCAGGTTGTCGCAGTTCATCAGCGTGACCGGGCCTGCACCACTCTGCATCCGCGCACGCAGGATGCTCACCAGGCCACCATAGATGGTATGACCGGCAAGCCCTTGTTTGACGGCCTCCAGGTCCCCGCGCAGGTCGGCATAGGTGGCCCAGTCCAGCTGGTTTTTGGCGTCCAGGTAATAGCCGGCCTCGGTCACAGTGAAAGAGATGATGCGGGTGGCGGGCTCTGCGCCGACGGCAATCAGATCCGCCAGGTCGTCCTGGTAGGGGATCACGCGCTGGATGGACTCGATGCGCGTGTAGCTGCGCTCACCCTGGGGCGTGACGGTTTCCAGTGTGTAGGCCCCGCCCTGCGCTTGCAGGGCTGCCATGGTGTCGGCCATATCGGGGCGCAGGTTGCCACCGGCGATGGACCAGCGGGTGTCGCCCGTCTGACGCAGTTCGTGGATATAGAGCGCCTGGTGCGCGCGGTGGAACGAACCCAGTCCGAGGTGAAGAATCGTGTACATGGTCAGGCGTGGAAAAAGTTAACTCTCAAATCACTCACAGGTCGAACTGGGTGGGCATCATCACGACGTCGCGGATGGTCATACCCCGCGGGCGCGTGAGCATGAAAAGCACCACGTTGGCGACCTCGGACGCTTCCAGCAAGCTGCCCTTGGCCTTGGCCTCCTCCAGCTTTTCGGCGGGCCAGTCGGCCAGCAGCGAAGTGATGACGGGCCCCGGGGAGATGGAACCCACGCGGATGCCGTGTTTGAAGACCTGGCGTCGCACGGTTTGCACAAAGCAGTTGATGGCCCATTTGGACGAGGCGTAGACGGGCTCCCACGGCGTGGGAAAGTGCGCGGCCAGCGAGCTGGTGACGATGATGTCGCCCACGCCTTTTTCGATCATGTGGGGCAGTACGTTGTGGACGTTCTTCATCACCACATTCACGTTCAGGTTGAGCATGCGGTCGATGGCGTCCGGGTCGGCATCCACCAGGTCACCGCCCACGTACAGGCCCGCGTTGGCATGGAAGATGTCGAGCCGTCCGGCCAACGCCAGCACGCGCGCCAGCAGCGTGGCGCATTGCTTGGCGTCCAGCAAGTCCAGAACCAGGGGAAGGGCTTGGACACCCAGGTCCGCGCAGGCTCGACCCAGCGCCGCTTCATCGCGGTCAATCAGGACGACGCGCGCACCCGCTTCCACCATCGCGCGCGCGCTGGCCAGTCCGATGCCGGAAGCGGCACCGGTGACGGCAGCCACCTGGCCTTGCAAAGGGGATGTTGTGTTGGGGTTCATGGTCTTCAGGGGAGAGGTTGGAATCAGTGCTTGCCGGCCGCCACTACGCGGCCATTGGCGTCAAACAGATGGGCAGACGTGCCGTCGATCTGCACGCCCACGGTGGAACCCACTTGCAATTCGGTGCGCGTATTCAGGCGCGCCACAAGCTGGGCACCGCTGTCGGTGCTCACGTAAATCAGGGTCTCGGCGCCCAGGGCTTCGATGAGCTCCACCTTGGCTTGCACCTGGCCCTGGCCGGGGGCGACCAGGGTGAGGTTTTCAGGACGCAGGCCAATGGCGCCGAGGGCCGGCACGGCCATGCCGGCCACGGTGGTGAGTTGGGGCAGCTTGGCAGCCTCGATCACATTCATTTGCGGGGTGCCGATGAACTGCGCCACAAACTGGTTGGCGGGACGGTCGTACAGCTCCAGAGGTGTGCCCACCTGCTCGATGTTGCCGTCGCGCAGTACCACGACGCGGTCGGCCAGGGTCATGGCTTCCACCTGGTCGTGCGTCACGTAGATGGTGGTGGCGCCCAGGTCGCGGTGGAGCTTGGCAATCTCGATACGGGTCTGGCCGCGCAATGCAGCGTCGAGGTTGGAAAGCGGCTCGTCAAACAAAAACACCTTGGGGGCACGCACGATGGCGCGACCGATGGCCACACGCTGGCGTTGGCCGCCCGAGAGTTCCTTGGGCGTGCGCTCCAGGTAATTGGTCAGGTTCAGGATCTTGGCGGCGCGATCCACCTTTTCCTTGATGACTCCGGGGTCTACGTTGGCGAGCTTGAGCGCAAAGCTCATGTTCTCGAACACGCTCATGTGGGGGTACAGAGCGTAGCTCTGGAACACCATGGCCAAGTCGCGCTTGCTGGAGGGCAGGTGGGTGATGTCGCGGCCGTCCAAATGCAAGCTGCCGTTGTCGATGGCTTCAAGGCCAGCGATGAGGCGAAGCAGGGTGGACTTGCCGCAGCCGGATGGGCCCACAAACACCACAAATTCGCCAGGCTGGATGTCCAGGTCGATGCCCTTGATGACGCGGTGTTCGCCAAACAGTTTTTCAACGCCGCTGAGTTTGAGGTAAGACATGAGAGAGGTCTCCGCTTGTTGTTTTGGTTTACTTGACGGCGCCGAAGGTCAGGCCTTGCACCAGTTGTTTTTGGCTGAACCAGCCGAACACCACGATGGGGCCGATGGCCATGAAGGACGCGGCGGACAGCTTGGCCCAGAACAGACCTTCAGGGCTGGAGTACGAGGCAATCAGCGTGGCCAGCGTGCCGGCCTTGGCCGCACTCAGGTTCAGCGACCAGAAGGCCTCGTTCCAGCTCAGCACCAGGGTCAGCAGACCCGTGGAGGCCAGGCCACCCATGGTGAGCGGCAGCAGCACATGGCGGAACTCTTGCCACAGCGTGGCGCCGTCCATACGCGAGGCTTCCAGAATCTCGGCCGGAATCTCCTTCAAATAGGAGTACAGCATCCAGACCATGATGGGCAGGTTGGACAGCGTGAACACGATGACCAGGCCAGTGCGTGTGTCCAGCAGGCCGCTGGTCTGCGCCATCACATACACGGGCACCAGGGCGCCTACGGCGGGCATCATCTTAGTGGAGAGCATCCACATCAGAATGTCCTTGGTGTACTTGCCCTTGAAGAAGGCCATGGCGTAGGCCGCGGGGAAGGCCAATGCCAGCCCCAGAATGGTGGAGGCCACGCTGGTGATGAGCGAGTTGGTGGCGTAGAGCATGTAGTCGCTGCGCTCTTGCACGATCTCAAAGTTCTCCAGCGTAGGCGTGAAGAACAGCAGCGGCGGCACCGAGATGGCCTGCAACTCGGTCTTGAAGGCGGTGAGCACCAGCCAACCCAGCGGGAAGAACAGCACGAAGGTCACGGCCCAGGCACTCAAGGTGCGCAGCCAGTGCAACCAGGGGAAGGTTTTGTGGGGTGTCATGGGTGTGCTCACTTGTCCAGGTTTTTGCCGACCATGCGAATCAGGAAGACCGCGGCAATGTTGGCCAGCACCACGGCGAACAGGGCGCCCGCAGAGGCCACACCGGCATCAAAGTTCAGCAGCGCCTGCTTGAAGATCAGGAAGGCCACGTTGGTGCTGGCGTCGCCCGGACCGCCACCGGTGGTGGTGTAGATCTCGGCGAAGACGCTGAGCAAGAAGATCATTTCAATCATCACCACGATGGCCACGGAGCGGGCCAGGTGCGGCAGGTACAAATAGCGCAGCTGCTGCAGGTAGTTGGCGCCGTCCATGCGCGAGGCTTCGAGCTGCTCGCGGTTCATGCTTTGCAGCGAAGTGATGAAGATCAGCGTGGCAAAGGGCAACCACTGCCAGGACACGATGACGATGACGCTGAGCAACGGGAAGTCCGTCAGCCAGTCCACCGGCGCTGCGCCAAAGAAGTGCCAGACCTGGGCCAGCACGCCATAGATGGGGTTCATCATCATGTGCTTCCACAGCAGCGCATTCACCGTGGGCATGACAAAGAACGGGGAAATCAGCAGGATGCGCACCAAGCCACGGCCCAGAAACGGCTCGTCAATCAGCAGGGCCACCAGGGTGCCGCCAATGACGGTGATCAGGATCACACTGCCCAGCAGCAACAGCGTATTCATGACGGCCGTGCCAAAGGACGGGTCGGTCATGAAGTAGATGTAGTTTTCCAGGCCCACAAAGCCCACCTGGTCGGGCTGCATCAGGTTGTAGCGAATGACCGAGAAATACAGGGTCATCACCAAGGGCACGATCATCCACAGGAACAGGGATAGAACGGCCGGCGCCATCAGGGCACGGGGAATAAAGCGGCTCATACAACGACCTCGCGGGAAAAAGGGCGCGCGGAGGAGACCCCGCGCGCCTGAAAGTCCACCAACCGGAGAGGAGGGTTTACTTGTAGTAGCCCGCCTTCTTCATTTCGCGGTCAGCCGCGACTTGAGAGGCCTTGAGGGCTTCGTCTACTGTGGTCTTGCCAGCCAAGGCTGCGCTCATTTGTTGACCCACGGTGGCGCCAATCGCCTGGAACTCGGGGATGGCAGCGAACTGCACGCCAACATAGGGGCTCTTGGGCAGCGTGCTGTCGTTGGGGTTGGCAGAGTCGATCGCAGCCTTTTCAGCGGCAGCGAACTTGGCAGCCTTCTGGAAATCGGCGTTGGCGTAGGTGCTCTTGCGAGTACCGGTAGGCACGTGGGCCCAACCATTGGTCTTGGCCACCAGCTCGATGTATTCCTTGGAAGTCGCCCAGGTCACAAACTTGGTGGCGGCGTCCACTTTCTTGGAACCCGATGGAATGGCCAGTGCCCATGCCCACAGCCAGTTGGCACCCTTGGGGGTCACAGCGGTAGGCGCTTGGGCAAATGCCACCTTGTCAGCCACTTTGGACTGCTTGGGGTCGGTGATGAAGGAGGCTGCGATGGTCGCATCGATCCACATACCGCACTTGCCTTCGTTGTACAGCGCCAGAATTTCGTTGAAGCTGTTCGCCGACGAGCCGGGAGGGCCGTAGTTCTTCAGCAGGTCCACGTAGAAGTTGATGGAATCCTTCCAGGGCTGGCTTTCCAGTTGGGGTTTCCAGTTCATGTCGAACCACTGACCGCCATTGGTGTTCACCAGCGTGGACAGGAAGGCCATGTTGTCGCCCCAACCTGGTTTGCCACGCAGGCAGATGCCATACACGCCGTTCTTGGGATCGTGGATCTTGGCAGCCAGGGCCTTGATGTCGGTCCAGGTGGGGTGGTCAGCCACTTTGATGCCAGCCTTGTCCGCCAAGTCCTTGCGGTACATCAGCATGGAAGACTCGCCGTAGAACGGCACCGCAAACATCTTGCCGTCCACCGACAGGCCATTGCGCATGGCGGGCAGGATGTCGTCCGCGTCGTACTTGGCGTCAGTCTTCAGTTCTTGCAGCCAGCCCTTCTTGCCCCAGATCGGGGTTTCGTACATGCCGATGGTCATCACGTCGAACTGGCCGCCCTTGGTGGCGATGTCCGTGGTCACGCGTTGACGCAGCACGCCTTCTTCCAGCGTCACCCACTTCAGCTTGATATCGGGGTTGGCGGTTTCGAAGTTCTTGCTGAGCTTCTGCATTTCGATCATGTGGCCGTTGTTCACGGTGGCCACAACGAGTTCGGTCTGTTGAGCGTATGCGGCGCTGGCCAGCAATCCAAATGCCAGGGCCAAAGATGCCTTGAGTTTCATGTTTTGTCTCCTAATGGAAGTTCGGGTGTTCAGCCAATGCCAACGATGCATCGACAGGCCTGAATAGTAGAAGTCGCCCCCTTTTGAGGTTGATACTTTTGGAACGATTGACAGTATTCGCATGCAAAAAGTAGTCAGGGTTTTCCCATATACACGCGATAACGTATTGATATGGCGAAATTTTGGCGAAGTTCCGCAGGGCCTTCAGAGGGACTGCGGGGTATCGCACAGGCGTTTTCAGCCCCTTACCGGGTCCGAAAATCATTCTTTTTAAGATGTTTGGGTAATTAAGAACTGAGAAAACAGTAGTTCTCGTTTTAACGACAGGCTTCCAGAATCCACCCCATCGCACTGTTGCGTTGCTTATCTGGAGTTGTTTCATGGCCCACCGTCGCCACCTTCTGAACCTTGCCGTGGCTGCTGCCCTGGTCAGCGCCACCGCCGGCGCCCTGGCCCAGCAAGCCGTTACCTTGCTCAATGTGTCCTACGACCCGACGCGCGAGCTCTACGTCGAATTCAACGCCGCATTCAGCAAGTACTGGAAGGCCAAGACCGGCCAGGACGTGACCATCAAGCAAAGCCACGGTGGCTCGGGCAAACAGGCCCGCTCGGTGATCGACGGCCTGGATGCCGATGTGGTCACCCTGGCCCTGGCCGGTGACACAAACGCCATTGTGAAAAACGGTGGCTGGATCAACCCGGACTGGCAAAAACGCCTGCCTCACAACTCCACGCCCTATGCGTCCACCATCGTGTTCGCCGTGCGGGAAGGCAACCCCAAGAAGATCAAGGACTGGGACGATCTGATTCGCCCCGACGTGAAAGTCATCACCCCCAACCCCAAGACCTCGGGTGGCGCCCGCTGGAACTACCTGGCGGCTTGGGAATTTGCCAAGCGCAAGTACGGCGGTGATGCCAAGGCCAAAGAATTCATTGCCAAGCTGTTTGCCAACGTGCCGATTCTGGACACCGGCGCACGGGGCTCCACCATCACCTTTGCACAACGCGCCCAGGGTGACGTGTTGATCGCCTGGGAAAACGAGGCCTACCTGCTGGAAAAGGAATTCGGCGCCAAGTTTGACGTGATCGCGCCTCCCCTGTCCATCCTGGCAGAGCCCGCCGTGGCCGTGGTCGACAAGAACGTGGACAAGAAGGGCACCCGCGCCGTAGCCGAGGAATACCTGAAGTACCTTTACTCCGAAGAAGGCCAGGACATCATCGGCAAGAACTTCTACCGCCCGGCGATTTCTGAAAAAGCCAAGGCCAAGTACGCCAAGCAGTTCCAGCCGGTGAAGCTGTTCACCATTGACGAAGCCTTTGGCGGCTGGGAGAAGGCCGACGCCGCGCACTTTGCCGACGGCGCCAGCTTCGACCAGATCTACACCAAGAAATAAGCCTCTAGCCCCCATAAATATTGCGCTAGTAGCTATCATTTTCATAGCACATCAAGGCAGGGAGAAAACAAGAATGTCCGTCCTACTCATCGCAGGCAGCCCTTCGGAGCGCTCGCGTACCGCGGCCCTGCTGGAAGCCGCGGGCCAGCGCCTGGAGGCACGCGGTGTGCTGGTGGACCGGCTGCGCGTGCGCGACCTGTCTCCCCAGGCCCTGCTGTTGGCGGACTTTGGCCACCCCTCCATCAGCCAGGCCACGGGCCAGGTGTCCGAGGCGGACGTGATCATCGTCGCCACACCGGTCTACAAGGCGGCGTACAGCGGCGTGCTCAAGGTCTTTCTGGACCTGCTGCCGCAAGACGGTTTCAAGAACAAGGTGGTCCTGCCCCTGGCAACCGGCGGCAGTCCGCACCACATGCTGGCGCTGGACTACTCGCTGCGCCCCGTGTTGCAGTCGCTCGGTGCCAAGCACATCCTGCCCGGCATCTATGCCACCGACGCCCAGGTCACGCTGTCCGAAGGCGGCAGCTACCAGGTCACCCCCGACATCGGCGAACGCCTCGACGATGCCGTGCACACCCTGATCACCGAGACCCTGCAGACCGGCCTGGCCATTGCCACCCGGTTCGCGCCGGTCGCGTTTTCACAAGTGCAGTACAGCTCCTAAGTCACGCACGCCCATTTACTTTTTCAGGAATTTCCATGTCCATCCAAGCCATCAACGTACGCAACCAGTTCAAAGGCAAAGTCCGCGAAATCATCCGCGGCGATGTCGTCTCCGAGATCGATGTCGAAACGCCTTGGGGCATCGTCACCTCTGTCATCACCACGCGTTCTGTGGACGATTTGCAACTGCGGGTCGGCTCCGACGTGGTGGCGCTGGTGAAGTCCACCGAAGTGTCGATCGCCAAACTTTGACCTGACGACGCTACTTACGCGCTAGCCACACCCCCAGCACAGTAAGGCCCATGCCCAGCAAGGACAGGCCGGTGAGGGTTTCGCCAAACAAGGTCCAGGCGACCAGCGCCGTGGCAGGCGGCACCAGGTAAAACAAGCTGGCCACATTCACGGCGCTACCGCTGCGGATCAGCACATTGAGAAGGCTCACCGCACCCAGAGACAGCACCAGCACCAACCAGGCCAGCGCAAACACGAACGACGGCGTCCAATGCACCTGCAGGTTCTCGGTGGCCATTGCCATCAGAACCGTCAGAGCCAGCGTGGGCAGGAACTGCACCACCGACCCGGTGCGCAGATCAAACGACGGGCAGAAGCGCTTCTGGTACAGCGTGCCCGCCGTAATAGCAAGCAAGGCGATGAAAGCAGGCAACAGCATGGGAAGCAACAGGCCTCCGCCCGTATTGCCCGCCACCTTGTGCGCAACCACCAGCGCCACACCCACGAAGCCCAGGGCCAGCCCGGCCCACTGCGTGGGGCGCACGCGCTCACCCAGCATCAGCCCAGCGCCGAGCGCCGTGAGCACAGGCTGCAGGCCCACCACAATGGCCGTTACCCCGGCTGGAAGACCGTGGCTGATGGCGATGAACACACCGCCCAAATAGACGCCATGCACCAGCACACCCGAAATTCCGATGTGCATCCAATCGCGCGCAGTGCGCGGCCACGAGGCTTCTGTGTACCAGGCCAATGCGCCCATGAGCACCAACACAATGGCGTAGCGCAGGCTTAGAAAGGTGAGCGGCCCGGCATCCGGGAGGCCGAATTTGGCGCCGATGAAGCCAGTGCTCCACAGGGCCACAAACAACAGGGGATAGAGGGAGGAGAGAGAGGGAGAAAGATCGGGGCGGGAAGACATGCCCCGATCTTAGAGCGCGACAGTGACGCTATTAGGCCGCTTTCTGTTTGCGCACCGTGAACTGGTTCACCGGCCGCTCCAGCCCCAGGTTCTCGCGCAATGTGGTTCCCTCGTACTCGGTGCGGGACAGGCCACGGCGTTGCAGCTCGGGGATGACCAGGTCCACAAAGTCGTCGAGCGATTCGGGCAGCACGGGTGGCATGACGTTGAAGCCATCGGCCGCGCCGTTCTCAAACCAGGTCTGGATCTCGTCAGCAATCTTTTGTGGCGTACCCACCACCACCCAGTGGCCTCGGGCACCTGCCAGGTACTCGTAGAGCTGGCGCACGGTGAGCTTGTCGCGGCGCGCCAGCTCCAGCACCACATGGGCCCGGCTGTTGCGGCCAATGGGTGGCTGGGGAATGTAGGGCGGTGGGGCATCCAGATCCCATTTCGTCAGATCTTCGCCGGGCCAGAACGGCGCTATGGTGCTCAGTCCGACCGAGGGGTGGATGAGCTTTTGTAGCGTGGCCCACTTGGCCTCGGCCTCTTCCTGCGTGCGGCCAACCACGGGAGAAATGCCGGGCAGCACCAGCAGCTGTTCCGGCCGGCGGCCATATTTGGCCAAGCGGCCCTTCACATCGGCATAGAACGCCTGCGCCTCCGCCAGGCTGGTCCAGGCAGTGAAGATGGCCTCTGCCGTGGCGGCCGCCAACTCTTTGCCAGGCTCGGAGGAGCCAGCTTGCACGATGACAGGATAGCCCTGGGGTGAACGTTCGATGTTGAGCGGACCCTTGACCTTGAGGTGCTTGCCCACGTGGTTGAGCGTGTGCAGTTTGGCAGGGTCAAAGTAGACACCGCTGGCTGCATCGCGGCTGAAGGCGTCGTCTTCAAAGCTGTCCCACAGGCCTTTCACCACATCCACAAATTCGTGCGAACGCTCGTAGCGCGTTTCGGGGTCGGGGTGTTTGTCCAGGCCAAAGTTGCCGTACACGTTTTCGGCACTGGTGGTCACCACGTTCCAGGCTGCACGGCCCTTGCTGATGTGGTCCAGCGAGGCGAACTTGCGTGCCAGCAAGTACGGGTCTTCGTAGGTGGTGGAGGCCGTGGCCACAAAGCCAATGTGCTTCGTCACGGCGGCCAATGCGGCCCACAGCGTGACGGGCTCGAAGTGCGAGACCCGGCCCTGGCGGCTGAAAGCCTCGTCATCGCCCTCAAACCACAGGCCCGGGCTATCGGCCACAAAGACCTGGTCAAACAAGCCGCGCTCGGCAGTCTTGGCCACCTCGATGTAATGGTCGATATTGGTACCCGAGTCGATCTGTGATCCGGGGTGGCGCCAGGCAGCAATGTGATGGCCCGTGGCCATGATGAAGGCGCCCAGGCGCAGTTTGCGGTCAGACATGAAGATTCCTTGATTGAATAAAGTGAAAAGGGGTTAAGCCAATGTTGGTGCGGGCTTCCAGGCGGTCAGGCGGCGCTCCGCCAGCCCCAACACCAAGGTGAACAGCACGCCGATGAAGGTGATGGCGATAATTCCGAAGTACATGTCGGGGATCAGAAAGCTGTACTGTGCGTAGATGATCAGATAGCCCAGGCCGGACTTGGCCCCCACCATCTCCGCGGCTACCAGCACCAGAATGGCGGTAGCACTGGCCAGACGTATGCCCACAAAAATGGTGGGCACCGAGGCCGGCAAAATGACCTTCAGGAATAGCTGGCCTGCACTGGCACCCATGGTGCGGGCGGACTTGATCAGCAGCGGGTCCACTTGCTTGACGGCCGAGATGGTGTTGAGCAACAGCGGCCAGGAGCAGGCGTACACCACCATGGCCACCTTGGACACTTCCCCAATGCCCAGCAACAGCAAGAACACGGGCAGCAAGGCCAGCGGTGCCGTGTTGCGCAGCAATTCAATGATCGGGTTCAGAAAATGACCCAGCCGGCGGTACCAGCCAATGGCCAGGCCCAGCGGCACCGCATACAGCACGGCGATGGCGAAGCCCCCCAATGCCCGCGCCACACTGGCCGAGGTGTGCTGCCAAAGCTGTCCGTTCAGAGCTAGGGCCCAACCCGCAGCCAGCACTTCGCTGAGTGGGGGAAAAAAGGCGGGATCGGTCAGCTCCAGGCGCGGAGCCAGCTCCCACCACAACGCCAACGCCAATACCAGTGCGGAGCGCCAGCCGATATTGCCCAGCTGGCGCAGCACGCGCGTCCAGCGGGCGGGGGACACCAGGGCCACAGGGGCGGCGCCCGCAGTCAACGAAACATCAGACATGGAAACTCTCCTTGCGGGCGGGTAGGGTTGCAATACGGGCACGACGCTGTTGGCGCGCAGCAGCCACCTCGTCGTGCAACAGGGACCAGATTTCGTGGCGCAGCTCGCCAAACAGGGGCAGTGAGCGCACATCCGGTGTGTCGGCGCGCAGCGTGTCGGGGATGTCCACAATCTCCTTAATGCGCCCCGGGCGCGAAGTCATCACCGCCACGCGCTGGCCCAGTACCACGGCCTCGTCGATGCCGTGGGTGATGAACACAATGGTCTTGCCCGTGCGGTGCCAGATCTCTACCAGCTCTTCCTGCAGGGTCTCGCGGGTTTGCGCGTCCAGCGCGGCAAAGGGCTCGTCCATGAGCAAGACCTGTGGCTCATAGGCCAGGCTGCGGGCAATGGCCACGCGCTGCTTCATGCCGCCCGACATTTCGTGCGGATAGTGGTTGCGGAAGTCAGTCAGGCCCACCAGCTCCAGGTAGTGCGCTGCCTTTTCCCGGCGCTCCTTCTTGCCCAGACCTGCGATCTCCAGGCCAAAGGCCACGTTGTCCAACGCGCTAAGCCACGGGAACAGTGCGTACTGCTGGAACACCACGCCGCGGTCGCGCGCAGGGCCGGTGATGGGCTTGCCATCAATGAGCACACGTCCGCTCGTGGGCAGGGTTAAACCGGCCAGCAAATCCAGAAGGGTGGACTTGCCGCAGCCGCTGGGACCGACGAGCACCAGGAATTCACCCGGGCGGATGTCTAGCGTCACGTCCTGCAGGGCCGTGAAGCGCTTGTCCGAGCTTCCATCTTCGGCGCGCACGGTGAACTCCTTGCTGACGTGTTCGAAACGGATCTTGGCGGCGCTCATTTGGCAGCTACCTTGGCGCCATTGGCGTAGGGGTTGAAAGCGTTGGTGTACAAGTCTGTCGGCTTGATTTGGCCGGATTTGACGATGTCTTCTTTCACCAGCCAGTCAATCCAAACCTGCAGGTCCTTGTCCAGCACCACACCACCGGTAGAAGGGATGCCCGTGCTCTTCCAGTACTGGATGGCATCGGCGCTCTCGGCGCGGCCACGCGCTTTGATGATGGACTCGAACGTGCTGCGCACCTGCGGTGCGGGTGTGGTGCGCGCCCATTCAATGGCGCGGGCAATCGCACTCACCAAATGTTTGGACGCCTTGGGGTTCTGCTCGATGAACTTATTGCGCAGCACATAAGAGCCCGCAGTGAAGTTACCAAACAGGTCGCGGTCCGTGAACAGCGGGCGGATGCCACCGCGTTCCAGCGCCTTGTCGCGCAGGATGCCGCCCAGCGTTGTTACCTCCACCTGGTTCTGGCGCAGGGCCTGCTCACCTGTCACCGGCGGGGTGATGACGAAGGTGACCTGTTTGGCCTCCTCATCGGTGATCTTGTTGCGTTCCAGGTACTCGCGCACGATGAAGTCGTGGTGCGCGCCCAGCGTGTTCATGGCCACCTTTTTGCCCAGCAGGTCACGGGCGGTTTTGATCGGGCTGTCGTTCTTGACGTAGTAGCCACTCCAGGTGTTGTCGTCTACCCCGTAGTAGCCAATCACCGCCTTCACGGGCGCCCGCTTTGCGATCAGCTTGACCAGTGCGCCATTGAAGGCACCGCCAATGTCGATGTCATTGGTGACCACCGCCTGCACATCCTGCGGGCCGCTGATGGTGTTGCCCACCCACTTGGCCTTGAGCGGAGCCAGGTAGCCCAGGTGTTCGGCCAGTTCAATCCAGACCACCTGGCCCACGGTGCCCTGGTAGCGGATCTCCGAGACCTCCAGAGTGTCCTCGGCCCAGGCCCCCGCCACAAAACCAAGCGCCACCGCGGAGGCAGTCAAAAGTTTGAAAAGTTGTCGCATGCAAATTCCTCATTGGTTGGTGATCGGAATGCAGCGTAAGGACGGCATGTCCACACGACAACGAAGAAAAATGCACTTGCATATGCGAACGCACGCAACGCATATCGACATGCGAATTGAGCGCTTCGCAATAACACAGTGGCTTCCTACGATGGCTGCGCTTTCTCTCTTTTCTTGTCTTTCAACGCTGTCCCACCAAGGAGTTTTTATGTCTGCTGTCTTGCAACACCCCCACACTGCAACTGCCACCACGATTGAGGTGCGCCCCCTGGCTGGGCGCATAGGCGCGGTCATCCATGGCGTACGCCTGTCCGGCCAGTTAGCTCCCGTCACCTTTGCGGCCATCCACCAGGCACTGCTCAAACACAAGGTCATCTTTTTCCACGGCCAGCAGCACCTGGACGATGCCGAGCAACAGGCGTTTGCCAGCCTGTGGGGCGATGTGGTGGCCCACCCCACCGTGCCCTCGCGCAACGGCACCCAGATCCTGGAGCTGGACTCGAACCATGGCGGGCGCGCCAACTCCTGGCACACCGATGTGACGTTTGATGCGGATTACCCCAAGGTGTCGGTGCTGCGCGGGGTGACCATTCCCGAGTCGGGTGGCGACACGGTCTGGGCCAACACCGCCACCGCATATAACGAGCTGCCCGAAGAGCTGAAAGCCCTGGCCGACAAGTTGTGGGCCGTGCACAGCAATGACTATGACTACGCTGCCACCCGCGTGGAGCCCGATGACGCAGGTGCCAAGCACTATCGCGAGGTGTTCCGCGCACGCCTGATTGAGGCGCAGCACCCGCTGGTGCGCGTGCACCCCGAGACCGGCGAGCGCACACTCATTGCAGGCCACTTCATCAAGCGCCTGGTGGGCTACAACACGCACGACTCGGACCGCCTATTCGAGGTGTTCCAGCACCACATCACACGCCTGGAGAACACCGTGCGCTGGCAATGGACCACGGGTGACGTGGCGATCTGGGACAACCGCGCCACCCAGCACTACGCCATCAATGACTACGGCCACCAGCACCGTGTGGTGCGCCGTGTGACAGTGCGCGGGGAGGTACCGGTGTCGGTGGACGGCCGGCGCAGCTTTGCGGTGGGCGGCAGCACACAGCCTGCGCAGACCGCTTGATGCGCGGTTTTCTGGAGCGCAACGCCTTCCTGCTGCGCTTTGCGCTCCTGTCCCTGTTCATGGGTATCAGCGTGGGTCTGGCCAAGTTCACCACCACGCTGTATGCGCTGGAGCTGGGCGCCCAGGGTTGGCTGCTGGCCGCCATGGCCGGTGCCCAGTCGGTGGGCATTGTGTTCACCAGCCTTCCAGTGGGCTTTTGGGTAGAGCGCTTTGGCCCGGCGCGGCTGTTTGTGGCGGGCAGTTGGGCCATGGGCGTGTTGTATGTGCTGATTCCCGCCGTACCCCATGCGCTCTACCTGCTGCTGCTCACGGCGCTCATCAGCTTTTTAATGCCGCTACGCTTTGTTTCGCTCAACACGGTGTTCATGGCCGCGCTGGAGCACTTGGGCCAAGGCCGCGCAGGCTGGCAGCGCGGGGCGCATATGTCGGGCATGTTTCTGCTGGGGCCGGTGCTGGCAGCGGCGGTCATTCCAGCATTGGGGCATGCGGGCAGCTATTGGCTCATAGGTGCCATGTTTTTTGCCACGGCCCTCTTCGCAGCGCAGGTGATGAACCACCACCCACAGGTTACATCGGGTGGCGGCGCACGTGTGTCCATGCTGCAGTCGGTGCGCGCCCTGTGGCAGCAGCCCGAGGTGCGGGCATTGGCCGCGCAAGAGTGTGCGGTGCAAGCCGCGCACATGTACTACGCCTTCTACATCGTGGTCATCGCGGTGCAGCAGTTGGGGCTGCCGGCACTGGGCGCGGGCAGCCTGGTGGCGGTACAGGGCGCCAGCTTTATTGCCGCGCTGATGGTGCTGGGCCCGGTGGTTGGCCGGTTGGGCTCGCGCGTCACAGTGCTCAGTGGGGGTGCGCTGGCCGTACTCGCCTTGCTGCTGTTGGCACTGGGCCGGCACATGGCTTGGCTGTGGGTGGGCGGCGCGTTGCTGGGTGTGGGTCTGGGGCTGCTGCAGATTCACACCCTTACGCAGTTTGCCCAACTGGGTGCGCGACTGGGGCGCGGCCGGGTGTCGGGCCTGAGCGCTCTGGCCGGGCCCAGCGGAGGTTTGGTAGGGGGATTGCTGGGCGGCACGCTGGGTGCTGTGGTCGGCTTGCAAACCGCGTTCTTGCTGTTGGTGCCGGTGTTTGCCGGCCTGGCTTGGTTGGCCTACCGGCAGCCTGCGCGAGCTCAGATGATTTCGGCGTAAAGACTCAACTTTTTATTCTTTTGAGTTTTGACTTCGGCACTTTAGAGTCAGGCCATCTCCATCGGGGTTGCAGCCTGCTTTTATACAAATATAGGCCACACCCCCCGTGAAATATGCGCAAGCAGCTTCTGTTTTTATAGCAAACCAACATCCAAGGAGAGGTCCCCATGTCTGACAACTGGAAATTCGAAACCCAATCCGTCCACGCTGGTTACAGCCCTGACCCCACCACCAAGGCCGTGGCCGTGCCGATCTACCAAACGGCAGCCTACGCCTTTGACAGCGCCCAGCACGGTGCCGACCTGTTCGACCTGAAGGTGCCAGGCAACATTTACACCCGCATCATGAACCCGACTCAGGACGTGCTGGAGAAGCGCGTGGCGGCCCTGGAAGGCGGCCTGGCCGCGCTGGCGCTGGCCTCGGGCCAGGCCGCGGTGACCTATGCGATCCAGACCATTGCCGAAGCCGGTGACAACATCATCAGCAGCACCGCGCTGTATGGCGGCACCTACAACCTGTTTGCCCACACGCTGCCCCAGTTCGGCATCACCACGCGCTTTGCCGATCACCAAAATCCCGACAGCTTTGCGCCGCTCATCGACGAGCGCACCAAGGCGATCTTTGTTGAATCGCTGGGCAACCCGCAGGGCAATGTGACCGATATCCGCCGCATTGCAGACATCGCGCATGCCCACGGCATTCCGCTCATCGTGGACAACACCGTGGCCACGCCCTACCTGCTGCGCCCCATTGAACACGGCGCCGACATCGTGGTGCACTCGCTCACCAAGTACCTGGGCGGCCACGGCACAACCATTGGCGGCGCCATTGTGGACAGTGGCAAGTTCCCTTGGGCCCAGCACAAAGCCAAGTTCAAGCGCCTAAACGAACCCGACCCGAGCTACCACGGCGTGGTCTACACCGAAGCCCTGGGCCCCGCCGCCTACATTGGCCGCGCCCGCGTGGTGCCGCTGCGCAATACGGGTGCCGCCATTTCGCCGTTCAACGCCTTTCTGATTTTGCAAGGTATCGAAACATTGGCACTGCGCCTGGAGCGCATCACCGACAACGCGCTGAAAGTGGCGCAGCACCTGCAGAAGCACGCCAAGGTGGCATGGGTGAACTACGCCGCCCTCCCCGGCCACCCCGACCATGAACTGGCCAAGAAGTATTTGGGCGGCAAGGCCTCGGGCCTGTTGACCTTTGGCGTGAAGGCGCCCGAAGGTCAGGGCCGCGAAGCCGGTGCGCGTTTCCTCGATGCGCTGCAGCTGTTCACCCGCCTGGTGAACATTGGCGACGCCAAATCGCTCGCCACCCACCCCGCCTCCACCACGCACCGCCAGCTGTCGCCCGAAGAGCTGGCCAAGGCGGGCGTGCCGGTGGATGCCGTGCGCCTGTCGGTCGGCATTGAACACATTGACGACTTGCTGGCCGACCTGGACCAGGCACTGGCCGCGGTGTAAGACAGCATGAACTTCCAGCAACTCAGATCGGTGCGCGAAGCGGTTCGCTGCGGCTACAACCTGACCGAAGTGGCCCACATGCTGCACACCTCGCAGCCCGGTGTAAGCCGTCAGATCCGCGAGCTGGAGGAAGAGCTGGGCGTGGACATCTTTGGCCGCGCCGGCAAACGCCTGACCGGCCTCACCGCGCCGGGGCAGGACCTGCTGCCCATCGTGGAGCGCCTGCTGCTGGACGCCGACAACCTGAAACGCGCCGGACAAGACTACAGCGCGCAGCTGGAAGGCCAGCTCTCCGTGGCGGCCACGCACTCGCAGGCGCGCTATGCGCTGCCGCATGTGGTGAAAGATTTTCGCGACAAGTTTCCCAAGGTCACGCTGCACCTGCACCAGGGCTCGCCCAAGCAGGTGGCCGCCATGCTGATTTCGGGCGAGGCTGACATTGGCGTGGCCACCGAAGCGCTGGCCGACTACAGCCAGCTGGTCACCCTGCCCTGCTACCGCTGGACCCACAGCGTGGTGGTGCCCCCAGGCCATCCGCTACTGGAAATTGAAGGGCCCGTGTCGCTGCAACAGCTGGCGCAGTACCCCATCATCACCTACCAAGCGGGCTACACCGGCCGATCGCACATTGACAACGCCTTTGCCGCCGAAGGCCTGCAGCCCGATGTGGTGCTGACCGCCATGGACGCCGATGTGATCAAGACCTATGTGGAACTGGGCATGGGCGTGGGCATCGTGGCCTCGGTAGCGTTGGACGCCGACCGCGACCGCAACCTGCGCATCCTGGATGCGGGCCATCTGTTCCAGGTGAACGTGACAAGGCTGGGCCTGCGCCGCGGCGCCTGGTTGCGCGGCTATGCCTACAGCTTTATCGAAACCTTTGTGCCCACGCTGACGCGTGCTGCGGTGACGCAGGCACTGGCGAGTGAGGTGCTAGTGGAGGTGTGAGCGGGAACTTCAATGGATGGTCCTCACCGCTTCCGGGTAGGTGACGCTGGGTTCGTCCGCATTGCGTTTGGCGATCTGGAGCCAAAGGCCCAAGGACAACGTATGGTCCCCCTTCAATCAGGTTTCAAACTCCTTCGCGTTTTTGAACAGGGTTGGGATGTTGGCGGATGGTCGATGGGCATGCGGCGCCTTCCTTTTTGGAAGGCGATGTCGATGCATGACTACGCTAAACGCTTCCCATCACTCGCGCGTGCAGAAGCAATTCTTGAGCGCCCACTTTTAACGGGCGACAAGTGCGATTGGCTGCGATAGTTAGCCGACCTTTAGCTCGTGCTGGATGAACCTGGCCAATAGCCACGCTACTGGCCATGCTTCCTCGGTCGAACTGACTACACTCGCAACAAAAACACGAAGGTCCTTGTCGAGTAGGGTCATTCGCTGGGTAAGCAACGCCAACAAGAACTCGACTAGTGCCTCGGACTTTTCAGGTCGACTTGGGTTTGGAAGTGTGTCCATCAGAACGCCAAGCATCTGCTGGCTGGTCAGCTCATCGCACGCACCATAAGCAAGATCCTTACTCCTGCAGGCTCGGAGGATACTTGCCTGCAATATGCCGTCATTAAAACGTGAGAAATTGGACGGTGCTAGAACGCTACGCTCATACACGTTATTGGCGAGGCGCTTGTTCCCGTCCTTGTGCCCGCGAAGTGCCGTTAACAGAGTGCACATGGTCGCGAATAGATCTGCTTGTGAGGCTTGTGGCTGTTGTAACGCGCCGTTTAACAAGGAGAAATCCGAACGAAGCGTCAACTCTTCACCGTTCATATCGGGCCAGAACAAATCGTCAACGAGACCTGTGGCAACTGCCTTTGTAAGGCGCTGAATGCGCTTCTCTATCTCGACCGGTACATCAAAACCGTTCTTATCTGACCAGGAAATCATGCGCCGCAGAGTCTCCAACTCCTGCTTCCAACTTGGCACATCTTCATAGCATGCGACTTCTAGATCAACTGCGCTGAATAAGCTAAACGTATCTGGGCCCAGCGCACCATAAGTCAAATTGGACTTCAAACGATCCGCCACCTTTTTAGGCGCAAGCATTTGAACTACGGCAATGTAGGCTGTTGTTCCCCCGTCTTGAACATCTCGCAGGTTTCGGGAGACGCTCAGCAACTCTGGAATCTCATCGACGCACGCACAAACTACGACAGTGGAGGTACCTGGCGTCGGGACAACGTCTCTCAACTTAGATGAAGAAACTACCTGTAGCTGCGAGGAGTCAGTGATTTTTTTACGCGCTGCGTTGGCAATTAGGTCTGCGAGCGCAGTCGAACCAGGGTATGCCGTCGCAACAACGTTTCGCAAGGAAACGGTTTGGCTGCGCCGCATCATCGAAGACCACTTCATTCGAACACGGTCAACAAAAGCTTTCGCTTTTTCAGGTGGATTCCCTTCCAACAACGGAGCAACATTGACTCCTAGGGAACACAGTCGATCGTTATCAATGCGCCGATATGCATAGAAGACTCCTAGCCCCATGAGTGCAGACAATGTGCTCTTTGCTGAGGGTTGGAGATCATCGGCAGCTATCTCTATAGAAGTGACACGTGGCGGCGAAATACTGAATTGGTCACCCCGAATTCCTATGAGGTGGAAGTTCCTCTTACACCACTGGCAGTCACTGCTATCCTGGTTTTCGATGAATTTCAAACCAGCACCATTCGGTCCATTCAAATTACAGAGAACAACGTGCTTGTTCCAAGGTTCTGCACTTAGGCAAAACAAAGTTACCACACGTTCGGGAACAGCACCGCGTTTTGCCACGCGTCTGACCAACCCGTTAGACGTAGATGCGGACACCAGAAAGAACGCATCGTTGGCTTTCTCTGTAGGAACTTGGTCGATACCCTCATGTGATTTGTGCGACCAGACGAAGGGATGCCCGACGAGACCGCCAAGCTTCGCCGTCTCTCTCAATGCGGTCAATGCCACCGAATAGATGCCGGACGTATCAACAATGACGTTGCGGACATCAATTTTCCAAAGATGGGGAACAAGCCAGAACGCCAGCAATTTGACGTGGCGACTATCTTCTAAAACGTTCGCTACGCGCAGGAATCTATCACTATGCCTATCCGAAGTCTTGGCATAGTGCGTCCCGAAAGGAGCGCGCTCCTCGCCGCCCGCACGGCAGAACATATCCAACAAACTGTATTGACGCTCGTCTTCGAGAACACTCCTCCCACTAGGCCTGCCTCCCGAAGCATCTTCACATATGTGCTGACCACTTGTTGCATCCAAGGATATGAATAGCAAGCCCTCACGAGCATCTCTAATTATTCCGGTGAGCCTATCCCTAAGCACACTTCCCGGAAAAGCAAGAAGCGCTTTTAGGGAGTCCACTGCATCTGGAAAGCCGACAAAATGAACTGCGTGTATAGGTCCTAGTTTTGCAACCTCACTTACGAGGTCATTCTCCAGTTCGTTTCCATCCAGCGTTGGTTCAGCAAGGAATATGCTCAAAATCTGTACGTCAACTGCCTCAACTTTCAGCAGATATGCATTGAAGAGCCAAGCTTTCATTGGCCTCCCATAGGCAATAGGAACGTCACGACAGTCCCTTTAACCGGGGTCAGCTGAGAAGCCAGTCGAGAATGAGGCTTCTTCCAATCGAACAGAACTTCTTTGGGGACACGTCTGCCGTCAGACAATGCTTCTTGCGCTAGGTCAGGCATGAATTCAAATTGACGATAGACATGAAGCTGGTTTGTTCTAACGCTAATAAATCCGTGCAGATCTCTAAGCCGCAGCAAAACCTTTGCTAGACCATATCCGCGTCCTTGCGTTTCAGTGGATGTCTGACCTTTGGCGAAACATGCCATGACCGCATCAAGTTGCTCCTCTATCGGAACACCAATGGCACTCCGCCTAAGCCATTTAGCAGCCATGCCAGGCCCCGAGTCGAAGACACTCAGCTCGAGCACTCCATCCACCTTCGGCGTATCAGGCGGTCGAACTCCCGTAGGCACTTTTCGCGGAAGAAAATAGCTAGCGTACCTTTGAGCGGGCGTCAAAGTTCCAGGTTTTGCCGCAGTCACCAACGCCTCAATCTGCTGAGTGCTGGCATACCGAGCAAAGATTCCACGTATCGACGGAGCAACGTCTGATTGGTCGATGTCCTGACGAGCATGATCGTGAGTATTCTTGAAGGTCTCAGCAAGTATTGTCGTAAGAGCCTCGCGCAAACCCGTTTTTGACGACATCCAAGTTGGATTCGGTACGGGACTCACCACATTGATAAGCTCTTCAATTAGCGGGCCAAAGCCAGACTGGCTCAATAGAACTTCAGGGTCCTGCGATGGATAGAGGTGTTTCGGCAGACCAAATTCAGCCGGCTGATGATCGGCACAAACTATGAAGGCCTTGTCAGACGTAGTGGCCAAGTCTGGCCACACACTTTGAGCTCTTAGAAGCTGTTCCTGAAATCGTCGAATAGTGCGACGCGTCTGTGGCGTGCTCGTAACAAGCCTGCCTGAAAGTAGGACGGCGACAAGTGAGGCAAGCGTGTGTCCCCATCCCATAGTCGGTCCGCTTGTTTGACCAGAATCGTTTGCAAGCTCCAGTTCACTTGCCGAAATGAGCCGTTGCGCAACCAACACATCGCCAAGTAGCTTGGCGGTGAAGGGCTCGATAGCATCCAAAGAGACTTCGGATGAGGACGGAATTGCGGCGATATCGTCATCCGGATTGAGCCAATTTGCGCTGTCATCGGTCATGAATGTTTTCCCCGAAATTTGGACATCGTGTGTCCCACTGGTTAGCTGTAAACCAGCGTGATAACAATGCCGAAAATCCACCAGGGACTGAACGCGACAAACATTGCATTGTGCGGCGCCTCCTCAGGAGGATAACGACCGACCGTCAATATGCGCAGTGCAACCTTGCCCAACGGATATGCCAGATAAGCACCGAGGATGCTGAGCTTGTGATTTGGAGGAGGGAATAGCTTCATAGGGTTAAAGCACAACGTAATTCAGACCGCAAAAAATGCGAAAAAAATGATCGAATATTCATCGTTGGTGCCTTCCCTGCCGCAGCTAGTATCTATTTTGTTTAGGCATTCTGGCACACACAATGTAGTATTTTTGACGAGTGTCGATCGACATATTGCATGTCCTCACCCTACCCCAGAGACAACGATCAGAAGTGGCTGCTTTAGTTGGCAAGCTGTGCTCCCAACCGCTTAAACGTTTTCTGCACTAAGTAGTTCCATTTCATTCCTTCCCTTCCCGCCCCCTGCTTCGCACAATGCAGGCATCAACAACAGGGATGCAAGGAGGTGTGGCATGCACGATTACGATTTTGCGGTGATGAACCAGGACGGGCCCTTCAGCACGCGGGAGCTGCTGGTGTCGCTGGGCACGGCGCTGCTGTGGGTGCTGGGGTCTGCGGTTGCGTTGCAGCTGTTGCTGCTGCCGGTGCAGGGGGCCTGACATGGACACGCCCGCGCTGCAGGCGCAGTGGCTGCGCATCCGTGAGGTGACCTGGCGCCAGTGGTGCGCTGATCAGCAGACGCCGACCCTCGCAGTCCCCGCCAATGTGCCGCGCCTGGCACGGGCGCCTAGGGGTGCTCTGCCGTGGCGTGCACCTGTTCGTGCCGCAGCACATACAAGCCACTACTCACAATAATCGCGCCGCCCAGCAGGGTGAAGGCGTCGGGCAGCAGCTGCCACACCAGCCAGTCAATACCCAAGCTCCAGGCCAAGGCTGTGTATTCAAAGGGCGCCACCGCGCTGGCCTGCCCGTGGCGAAAAGCCTCCGTAATGGCCAGCTGGGCCAGAAAGCCCGAAGCCGCCAAACCCGCCCACAGCCACAGATCATTCGCCTGCAGGGGCAGCCACCGCGGTGCGGCCAGCGCACCAGCCACCACGGTCAGGATGACCATGACCCACAGCACCAGGCTGTCTTTGGAATCGGTGCGGCTGGCCAGGCGCGTGACCACGGCCGAAACGGCGTAGCACACCGCAGCGCCCAGCACGGCCAGGCCCGACCAGCTGGCAAAGCCCTCTGCACTGGGGCGCAGTGCCACCAGCACGCCCAACAGGCCGCCGCCCACGGCCCACCAGTGCGCGCGCGGCACGCGCTCGCCCAGCACCGGCCAGGCCAGCACGGTGATAAGCAGCGGCGCAAAGAACATGAGCGTGTACGCATTGGTCAGCGGCAGGCCACGCACGCCCACGGTAAACAGCACCAGCATGGCAATGACCAAGCCACCGCGCAGCAAGTGCAGCGGCCAGCGCGTGCGCCAGACCTCAGCCCACGCGCCGCGCCATTGGATCCAGATGGCAATGAGCGGCAGCGTGAGCGCGCCGCGCATGGCGGCGATTTGCAACGGTGGGTAGTGGGCGGACAAGACCTTGATGAGCGAGTCCATGGCAGAAAACAGCATCACCGCCAGCAGCATGGCCGTGATGCTGCGCGGGTTGCCTTCCTGCAGGCGTGAGAGAGATGTGGGCATCCGCCCGATGGTAGCGGCGCCGCAAGACAACGCTGCGACTACGCGCAGGCCGTCACTGCTTGCCTTTCCAGGGCACCAGCCAGCTCTCCAGCAGGCGCATGCCGAACGAGAACGCAAACGCGCAGGCGGCAATGATGACGATGCCGACGAACACCGCATCCGTCGCCAAAAAGTGCGAGGCCGACATGACCATGTAGCCAATGCCGCGCGTGGCCGCAATCAGTTCGGCCGCCACCAGCGTGCTCCAGCCCACACCCAGTGCAATGCGGATGCCGGTGAGGATCTCGGGCAGGGCCGAGGGCAGCACGATGTCCTTGAACAGCTGCCAGCGCGTAGCCCCCAGCGACAGCGCCGCGTTGACACGCTCCTGCGGCAGCGAGCGCACACCAGCCTGGGCCGACAGCACCACGGGCGCAAACATGGCCAGGGCCAGCAGCACGATCTTGGAGGTCTCGCCAATGCCCAGCCAGATGATCATGAGCGGAAGGTAGGCCAAGGGTGGCAGCGGCCAGTAGAACTCGATGGGTGTGGAAAACACCCCCTTGGCCCAGCGGCTCAGGCCCATGAGCAGTCCCACGGGAATGCCCAAGGCCACGGCAATCACCGCGGCCGACAGAATGCGGCCCAGGCTGGCGGACACGTGTTCCCACAGCGTGGCGTTGGCATAACCTTCACGGAAGATTTCAACGCCCAGCGACAGCACTTCGGCCGGCGTAGGCAAAAACAGCTTGGGCACCAGCCCCGCCTGGGTGATCGCCCACCACAACAGCAAAAGGGCGGCGCCCGTGGCCACGCTGATGGTGACGGTGGATTTTTCGCCGATGCCGAAGTTGCGCATCTTCACGACGCGGGGCTCCAGGCGGCGGGTGCGCGGCTCCTCCGTGTGCATACCGGCTGCGGCGGCCGTAATGGCTAAGTTGCTCATGCAATGGCCTCTTGGGGGTTGTGTTCGTTCTGGTGGACGATGGCGCGAATCTCCTCGCGCAAGTGCGCAAACTGGGGCGCGGTCTTGATGGCGCGGGCATCGCCGTCGCGTGCAAAGGTGTTGACAAAGTCCAGACCCAAGCGCGCCACGATGCGTCCGGGCCGCGGTGACATGACGATGAGCTGGGTGCCGAGGAACAGCGCCTCTTCGATGGAGTGGGTGATGAAGAACACCTGTTTGCCGGTGCGGTGCCAGACCGAGACCAGCAGCTCCTGCATCTGCTCACGCGTCATGCTGTCCAGCGCCCCAAAGGGCTCGTCCATGAGCAGGATATCGGGGTCGGGTGCGAGCGCACGGGCCAGGCCCACGCGCTGGCGCATGCCGCCCGACAGTTCATACGGCGCGGCGTTGGCAAAGTCTTGCAGGCCCACCAGCTGCAGCAGCTCCAGCGCGCGGTCGCGCTGTTCAGCGTGGCTGGCGCCGGCAAACTTCAGGCCCAGTGCCACGTTCTCGGCTACGGTTTTCCAGGGCAGCAGCGTGTCCTTCTGGAACACCACGCCACGGTCGGCGCCGGGCGCCTCAATGGCGCGGCCGTTCAGCGTGATGCTGCCTTCGGACAGCGGCAAGAAGCCCGCCATGGCATTGAGCAAGGTGGACTTGCCGCAGCCCGAGGTGCCCAGTGCCACGACAAAGCCACGGTCAGGAATATCGAGCGAGACCCGGTCCAGCGCCTGCACCGGGCGGCCGTTGCGCCCTGCAAAGAAGACGCTGGCGTTTTTGACACTGAGCATGGGCTGGGCTCCGCTGTGTTTGCTCGTCTGCTTTACTTCTGCGCGACGACGGCGCCGCCAACGATGGCCGAGTTGGTCACAAACGCGGCGTAGCTGGGCAGCACGTCAGAAATCTTCTTTTGTTCCTTCAGGAAGCTGGCGGTTTCTTTCAGAATGCGGGCCACGCCCGACTTCTCGCCGCCACCCAGCCAGGCGTCGGACGCTTGCACGTTCAGGGGCACCAGGTTCAGGTTCTTCAGCGCGGCGGCAAAGTCAGCCGGTGTGCCGCCCAGCAGCTTGGCCAGGATCTTGGCGTTTTCGCTCTCAGGTCCCCAAGCGGCCTTGTCCTTGATGAAGGAGTTGGAGTACTTCTCGATCACGCCGGCGTAGGCCTTCAGGAACTCGGGGTTCTCCTTGGTAAAGGCGCCGGTGGCAACCCAGGCGCTGAAAGTGGGTGCGCCTTTTTCAGCCACTTCCTTGGAGGTGATCAGCACCTTGCCGTTCTTCTTCAGTTCGGTCAGCGCGGGGTCCCAGACGAAGCCGCCGTCAATATCACCGCGGTTGTAGGCGGCCACAATTTCCGGTTGGGGAATGGCAAACACCTGTACGTCTTTTTCGGTCAGGCCCTGGCTCTTCAGCAGCGCCAGCAGCTGGTAGTGGTCGGTGGACACGGGCGCAGCAGCCAGCTTCTTGCCCTTGAGGTCACCCAGACCATTGATGCCGGACCCATTGCGCACCACCAAGGCTTCGTCGGTACCAGAGATGGAGGCCAGGTAAAAGGCCTTCACATCCAGACCGCGGGAAGTCGCCGCGGCGTAGGGGCTGGAGCCCACGTAGCCAATTTGCACGTCGCCGGAGGCGATGGCGGCGAACACGTCAGCGCCCGAGTTGAACTTGCGGAAGTCGATCTGGTATCCGGTGGCCTTGGCGAAGTCGCCGTTGGCAATAGCCACGGACGAGGGCAGCGCGTCGGTCTGGTAGCCGATCACAACTTTCTTGTCGGCCGCAAAGCCCAGGCTGGCGCCGGCCAGCAGGGTGGCGCCAATGGCGGCGGTGAAGAGTCTTTTGGTGAATTGCATGGTTCGATTCCTTGGTGACGTGTGACAAAGGGAGCACCCACGATGGGCTTGGAATCGAGCTTATTGATATGCCTGGTTCGTGTCGTCGAATGAATTTGACATAGCTAATGCAAATAACGCGCAAGCGAAATGCGCCTCGCGCACTAGGCTTGGACGCATCTGTATTTCCCGCATCACTGCTTCTTATGACTCTCGACATCCGCCCCCTGGGCCCGGCCATTGGCGCCCTGGTCAGCAACATCAACCTGACCGAACCCCTGCGCACCCAGGACCGCGACGCGCTGCACGGCGCGCTGCTGCAACACCATGTGCTGTTCTTTGAAAACCAGCCGGTGACCCCGGTGCAGCAGCGCGACCTGGCGCGTGCCTTTGGCGAGCTGCACATCCACCCGGTCTACCCCCAGCACCCCGAGGCGGCCGAAATCATCGTGCTGGACACGCACAACGACAACCCGCCCGACAACGACAACTGGCACACCGATGTGACCTTCATCACCACGCCGCCGCTGGGCGCCATCCTGTCGGCGCGCGTGCTGCCCCCGCATGGCGGCGACACGCTGTGGGCCAGCGGCATCGCGGCCTACGAGGCGCTGTCCGAGCCGCTGCGCAGCTTTCTGGATCCGCTGCACGCCGAGCACAGCTTTGTGCAGTCCTTCCCGGCCTGGCGCTATGCGCGCACGCCCGAAGAACGCAAGGTGTGGGAAGCCGCCGTAGCCAAGTCGCCCGAGGTGGTGCACCCCGTGGTGCGCACCCACCCGGTCAGCGGCAAGCGCGGCTTGTTCGTCAACGAGGGCTTCACCAGCCGCATCGTGGAGCTGACTAAGGCCGAGAGCGACGCCGTGCTGGGCTTTTTGCGCGTGCACCTGGCCAAGCCGGAGTTCACCGTGCGCTGGCGCTGGAAGCAACACGACCTGGCCTTCTGGGACAACCGCCTGACCCAGCACTACGCCACGGCCGACTACCTGCCCCACCGCCGCGTGATGCACCGCGCCACCATCCTGGGCGATGCGCCGTATTGATATCAAAGCGCTATCAAATCAGGAGCTTACTATTTAATTAATATAAGGGCTAGTGGCTCATTGCTGCTCCGCCGCCGCGTTCGCCTGTTCATCATGGCGCAACACATCAGGGCCGCTCCCCACGATGATGGCGGCGCCCAATAGCGCGAGGGCAATGCGCTGCAAGACCAAGGTTTGACGCAGATCATGCTGCGAGTTATTCAACGCCCTACGATGCTTGGCAGGGACAACGATTCTTTCGTTCACGCAAGGAGCAGGACATGAAAACCAATGTAGGCGGCTTGGACCGCATGGCACGTATTGCGGTCGGTGTGGTGCTGGTGGGGCTGGCCGCCACCGGTACCGTGGGTGCGTGGGGTTGGCTGGGTCTGCTGCCGTTGGCCACGGGTGCTATCGGTTGGTGCCCGCCGTACGCCATGTTGGGCTGGAGCACCTGCTCCACCAAGCCATGAGCAGCTTTGACCACGCCGGGCTGATCCAGAACATCAACGCCGGCTTGCTGCCGCTCAAAAAGGCGCAGCCCGAGGCCATGACGGGTTTTGGCCAACTGGCACGCGCGGCCATGGCCGAAGGCCAGATCAGCGCCAAACACAAGGAACTGATGGCGCTGGCCATTGGCATCACGCAGCATTGCTCGGGTTGCATTGGGTTTCACGTCAAGGCGCTGCACAAGCTGCAGTGCACACGTGCCGAGCTGGAGGAAATGCTGAGCGTGTGCGTTTACATGGGCGGCGGGCCCGCGCTGATGTACGCCGCAGAAACCATGCAGGCCTGGGAGGCCATGGCCGCACCTGGCTGATGGACTTGGCTGGCCCTAATTACCCAGCAATCAGGGCAAAGGGTCTGCGGAGTTCAGCCGGGGGTGGGTTTCTTCCCCCAGCCACCACAGCAGGCCCCCGGACAGCGCCATGGAGAGGGCTACGAACCAGAACGCTGCTGCCATCTGACCGGTGAAGTGCCCAACCAGCCCCAGGCCCAGTGCGCCAATGCCATAGCCCAGATCGCGCCAGAAGCGGTAGATGCCAATGGCGGAACCCCGCCAGGCCGGGTGGGCGATGTCGGCCACCGCGGCGGACAGGTTGGGGTACAGCAGCGCCATGCCCAAGCCCGACACCGCGGCCGATGCGGCCCACCACACCACGTTGTCGCCCAGCACCATGGCGGCCACCCCGCCACCGGACAGCCACATGCCCCCCACATTGAGGCCGTGGCGGCCCACACGGTCGGACAGACGGCCGGTGAACAGCTGGGCGCCGCCCCACACCAGGCCATACAGGCCAATGACCCAGCCCACCTGGGTCAGGCTCAGCCCTTGTTGGTACAGGAACACGGGGTAGAAGACCCACACCAGGGCGTCGACAAATTTCTCCACCAGGCCGGCCTGGCTGAGGGCCAGCAGCCGTTTGTCGCGCCAGCTCATCAAGGCAAATATCTCCCAGGTGGAGGGATGGGCCGACACCAGGGTGGGGTAGCGCGGGCGCAGGGCCTGCACCATGCCGGGCGCGTGCCGCGCGGCTTCGGCCTTGGCCCAGGGCAGCGTGTCCCGGACGCACAGCTGGGTTAGCAGCAGCGCCAGGCTGATGACGCCAAGCCCAAACACCACCAGGCCGTGGCGCGCACCCAAGTGGGTGGCCAGGTAGGCCGTGGCAATGCCCGCCAGCGCAACCCCCACGTAGCCCGCAAACTCATTGAGCCCCAGCGTCAAGCCGCGCTCTTCGAGTCGTGTGAGGTCGAGTTGTGAGGTCTGCGTCATGGACCAGGTGAGTCCCTGGTTGATACCCAGCAGCACGGTGGCGGCCACCACCCAGTTCCAAGTAGGTGCGAATCCAATCATCGACGGGATGGGCAAGGCCACCCACCAGCCCAGCAGCAGTACCCGCCTGCGGCCGATGCGCTCCGAGAGCCGACCGGCCACAAAGTTCATCACGCCCTTGACCAGCCCGAAGGCCACCACAAACGCACTGAGCAGCAGGAAGGAGTTTTTGGGCACCCCAAAGTCGGACTCGGCCAATGCCGGCACCACGGTGCGCGTCATGCCCAGCGTCAGCCCGACCAGCAGCACCTGCAGCAGCTGGTGCAAAAACTGGCCCAGGTTGGGGTGGATGCCGTGGCGCAGCCCCCCGCTCATGGCAGGGCGCGGTAGCCCTTGGGCCCGCCCGCGATGAACTTGGGGTTGGTGTAGCCCATGGCGCGCAGCGTGTCGGCGGACAGGGCACCGCGGTTGATCGCGTTGCAGTAACAGAGGATGGGGATGGCGAGGTCGGGGATGGCGGCCTCGATGTTCATCTCCAGCTTGCCGCGGCTGACATGCAGCGAACCGGGGATGTGGTCGACGTCGTACTCTTCCTTGTCGCGAATGTCCAGCGCAATGGCGCCCTGGACCAGTAGCGCATCCACCTCCTGCGGCTGCACTTCGCCCACGCGGGCGCGGGCGGCATCGGCGAGGGCCTGGAATTTTTCGGTATAGGCCATGGGGGTCTTTCTAGAAATGTTGAACGGGGCGGTTGTCGGCGACGACGGGGTGCTCCAGACGCACCAACACGCTGGTGAGCAGCAGCGCGGCGGCGAGGCCCGCACCGGCATGAACCATGGACACCAGGAGGGGCGCCACCAGCAGCAGGCAGCGCCAGCCCCAGCCATAGAGCACACCGGCGCTGCGCAGATGCGTCTTGCCACCGACCGCCCAGCGTTGGCGGGCCTCGGAGGCCACCGGCATGCCAACCACAAAGCCGGCATGCGTGTAGGCGCGCACCGCCATGGCACTGACCACCACCGCGCTGAACAGCAACACCAGCAGGGCCACTTCCAGCATGCTGCGCGGCGTGACCTGCGGCAGCGGGGCATCAGCGTCCAGCAGGGCGTGCAGGGACGGTGCAGTCAGGCTGATGGCACCCATGAGCCCGAGTGCTGCGGTGGAGGCGACCATGGTGGCGGTCATGACCGAGTTGCGCAGTGTCTGCACCGCCAGCACCTCGGTGCCGGCCTGTGCAGACACGGCCTCAAACCAGTCCTCGCGCAGGTCCGCATGCACATGGCGCGCATGCCGCCCCGGCCGCCAGGCCACGTGCAGCACGTAGGCCAGCAGGATGGTGATGCTGGCGATGGTGAGGATCCAGGGGAATGCGCTCATGGTCTCTGGCCTTCAGTGGGATGCAAGCGGTGGGTTGCCAGTTGCTATGGTTTATATAGCTGCTTGCACAATAAGCACAGGGGCTAGCGGCTTGTTTCTTATAAAGCGTTGAGTGGAATCTTCAAATAAGCACGCCCATTGGCCTCAGCCGGTGGCATCTCGCCCGCACGGATGTTGATCTGCACCGAGGGCAGGATCAGGTTGGGCATGGCCAGCCCCGCGTCGCGTTTGCTGCGCATGGCGACAAAGGCTTCTTCCGACACGCCGTCACGAATGTGGATGTTGCTGGCGCGCTGATCGGCCACCGTGCTTTCCCAAGCGGGCTCGCGGCCTTCGGGCGGGTAGTCGTGGCACATGTAGAGGCGGGTGTCGCCCGGCAGGGCCATCAGCTTGCGCACGCTGGCGTAGAGCTGGTGGGCGTCGCCACCGGGAAAGTCGCAGCGCGCGGTACCCACGTCGGGCATGAACAGGGTGTCGCCCACAAACACCGCATCGCCCACCTGGTAGGCCATGCAGGCGGGTGTGTGACCGGGCACCGACAAGGCCTGGGCCGTCAGGTCGCCGATGGCAAAGGTTTCGTTGGGCTGGAACAGGTGGTCGAACTGGCGGCCATCTGGGTAGAACTCGGGCTCCAGGTTGAAGATGCCCTTGAACACGCTTTGCACATCGGTGATGGCCGCGCCAATGGCGATCTGCCCACCCAGCTGCTTGCGCAGGTAGTGGGCGGCCGACAGGTGGTCGGCATGGGCGTGGGTTTCCAGAATCCACTGCACCGTCAGCGCCTGCGCCTTCACAAAGGCCATCAGCCGGTCCGCAGATTGGGTGTTAGTGCGGCCGGACTTGGCGTCATAGTCCAGCACCGAATCGACCAGGGCACAGTGGCCGCCCGGGTGGTCGAACACCACGTAGCTCACGGTCCAGGTGGCGGGGTCAAAAAAGGCCTGCACCTGGGGTGCAGGGGTGGCAGAAAGGATGGGGGAAGCAGTGGCTGTCATGGAAAACTCCTTGTAAAGGTCGTTGTTTCAATTTCGACATTTATAGTTTATTGACTTATAGATTGTTAGTCAATAAACTATCGACATAGCAACCGAATTGGAGCCCCGACCATGCTGGCCACCCCTGACACCCCGACCGCCCCCGCGCTGGACCTGGCCGTGCTGCGGCAGTCCGCCGATGCGGCCTGCCGCCTCATGAAGACCTTGTCCAACCCCGACCGCCTGCTTTTGCTGTGCCAGCTGAGCCAGGGCGAAAAACGGGTGGGCGAACTCGAAGAACTGGTGGGCATTGCCCAGCCCACGCTGTCGCAACAGCTCGGTGTACTGCGTGACGAGGGCTTGGTGAGCACCCGGCGCGAGGGCAAGTCCATCTACTACTGCATTGACAGCCCGCAGGCTCTGGCGGTAATGGGCGTTTTGTACGCTGAGTTTTGCGGCAAGTAAGCACTAACAATAAGGAACACATTCATGACGATTGACTGGAATCACTTCACCCCTTGGGCCTCCCTGGCCGGGGGACTCATGCTGGGCCTGGCCTCTGCCCTCTTCATCCTGTTGAACGGCCGCATCTTGGGCATCAGCGGCATCGTGGGCGGGCTGTTGCGCCCCCGCACGGGCGACACCACGTGGCGCATGGCTTTTGTGGCGGGCCTGCTGGTCGCGCCGGTACTTTACTGGCTGCTGACGGGCGCCACCGTGCCCGCCACGATTGACGCGGGCTGGGGCACGGTGGTGCTGGCCGGCCTGCTCGTGGGCGTGGGCACACGCTACGGCGCGGGCTGCACCAGCGGCCACGGCGTGTGCGGGCTCTCGCGCCTGTCACCACGCTCTCTGGTAGCCACGCTGGCCTTCATGGCAGCGGGTTTTGTCACCGTGTTTGTGCTGCGCCACCTGCTGGCCGGAATCTGAAGGAGCCTGCCATGAAAAACCGTTTGTCTGAATTTGCCGTGGGCCTGCTGTTTGGCCTGGGCCTAATCGTGACGGGCATGACCGACCCGAGCAAGGTGGTGGGTTTTCTGGACCTGGCCGGAGCCTGGGACCCGTCGCTGGCCTTCGTCATGGGCGGGGCCATTTTGGTCGGGCTGGGCGCATTTGCCGCAGCCAAGAAACGCACCACCAACTTCTTGGGCGGCGCCCTGCATTTGCCCACCTCGGTGAGCATCGACAAGCGCCTGATTGGCGGCAGCCTGCTGTTTGGTGCCGGCTGGGGCCTGGCAGGTTTCTGCCCAGGACCGGCCATTGTGTCGCTGGGCGCGGGACAATCCAAGGCAGCGGTATTTGTGCTGGCCATGGTGGCTGGCATGGCCCTCTTTGAATGGGCCGAGCGCCGCGAAACCCGTATTGCCACTGGAGCCCAATGACATGACCCTTCGCACCCAAGCCCTGACCCCCCACTTTGCCGTGGCCGCCCAGATGGACGCCAGCATGGTGGCTGATGCCGTGGCACAAGGTTTCAAGACCCTGGTGAACAACCGCCCCGATGGCGAAGGCGGCCCCGACCAGCCCCTGAGCAGCAGCGTGGAAGCCGCGGCCCGCGCCGCCGGCCTGCACTATGTCTACCTACCCGTGGTGGGCGGCGCCATCACCCCCGCGCAGGTGCAGGCTATGCGTGAGGCGATGCAAACTGCACCGCACCCCGTGCTGGCGTTTTGCCGCTCAGGCGCACGCTCGGCCCAGCTCTTCGCGCTGACCCAGCAAGCCGGGTAAACCGCCATGCTGCCCGCCGCCACCCGCCTTGCCTGGCTGCCGCACTGGCTGCGCCACTACCAGCGCGCCTGGCTGGGCGGTGATGTGTCGGCCGGGCTCATCGTGGCGGTGCTGGTGATTCCGCAAAGCCTGGCCTACACCCTCCTGGCCGGGCTACCGCCCGAGATGGGGCTGTACGCCAGCGTCCTGCCCGTGGTGGCCTACGCACTGGTGGGCTCAAGCATGACGCTGGCCATTGGCCCCGTGGCGATTGCCGCCCTCATGACAGCCAGCGCGCTGCAACCGTTGGCCATTGCTGGCACCACCGAGTACGTGCAATTGGCCATGGGCCTGGCGCTCATATCCGGCTTGATGTTCACGGCCTTTGGGGCGCTGCGCCTGGGCTGGCTGGCCTACTTTTTGAGCCAGCCTGTGGTGAGCGGCTTTGTCTCCGGCTCGGCCATCGTCATTGCGCTGGGCCAGCTCCGGCATGTGCTGGGCGTCACCGTACCCAGCAGCTCCACCTGGGCCACGCTGCAGGGCCTGTGGCGCGCCCTGCCGCAGAGCAACCCCACCACGCTGGCGTTGGGCGGAGGCAGCATGCTGGCGCTGGTGCTGGCACGCCACTACCTGGGGCACGGCCTGCGCCACCTGGGCATGGGGGCCACCACGGCCGGCCTGCTGAGCCGCATGGCCCCTATTGCCACGGTGGCGGTGAGCACCGCGCTGGTGGCCTGGGGCCACTGGGATGTGAGTCGCCAGGTGGCCGTGGTGGGCCACGTGCCGGCCGGCTTACCAGCCTTGGGCTGGATCTGGCCCGATGCGCGCACCTGGAGCCAGCTGCTGGTGCCGGCGCTGCTGATCACGCTGGTGGCCTTTGTGGGGAGTGTGTCGGTCGCGCAGTCCTTTGCGCTGCAGCGCCAGCAGCGCATTGCGCCCAACCGCGAACTGTGGGGCCTGGGGGCGGCCAATGTGGTGGCGGCCTTCTCCGGCGCCTACCCGGTGCATGGCGGCTTGTCGCGCTCAGTCATCAATTTTGCGGCCGGCGCGCAGACGCCGCTGGCTTCGCTCATTACGGCGGGCTTCATGGCGCTCATCGTGTACTTCTTTGCGCCACTGTTTTACTTTTTGCCGCTGGCGGTGCTGGCGGCCAGCATCATCGTGGCCGTGGCTTCGCTGGTGGATATAGACACGCTCAAGGCCAGCTGGACCTATGACAAAGCGGACGCCTTTTCACTGCTGGCCACGGCCGGGGGGGTGATGGTGCTGGGCGTGGAGACCGGCATTGTGATGGGCGTGGCCATGTCACTGGCGGCCCTGGTGTGGCGCAGCAGCCACCCGCACATCGCCGTGGTGGGCCGCGTGCCGGGCACCGAGCACTTCCGCAACGTGGAGCGCCATGCGGTGCAAACCGTGCCGGGCTTGCTCGCGTTGCGCGTGGACGAAAGCCTGTTTTTTGCCAATGCCACCGCGCTCGAAGAGCGCATCGAAGCCCTGGTGCAGGCGGACACCAGCATCCGCCGGTTGCTGCTGGTGTGCTCAGCCGTGAACCAGATTGATGCCACAGCCCTCACCATGCTGACCGGGCTGGAACAAAGCCTGAGCCAGCGTGGCATCCGGCTGGAATTGGCCGAAGTCAAGGGCCCGGTGATGGACCGACTGAAACACACCACCCTGGGCGAACGCCTGCAGGGGCGTGTGTTTCAGAGCGTGCACGACGGGTTTTGCGCACACTGACTTAGTACGATATTTGCAATATGCAAATGGAAAATAAGTAGTTTGGGTTTTAAAGCGGCCTTCTGACAATGCGCTCCTGTTTGTATGGAGCGCATGGACGCATACCCTATGGTCACCCTTGTCATCGTTCCCGGCTGGCGCGACTCCGGCCCCGGCCACTGGCAGACGCTGTGGGCCGAGCAGATTCCCGGCGCGGTGCGCGTGCACCAGGACGACTGGATCACGCCAGTGCGCACGGCCTGGGTTGCCTCCATCGGCCAAACCATTCTGGAGGCTCCCGGCCCGGTGGTGATTGCTGCCCACAGCCTCGGCTGCATTGCCACCACCCATCTACCACCCGAGGTGGCAGCCAAGATCCAGGGCGCACTGCTGGTGGCGCCAGCCGACCCCGAGCGGCGCGGCATTCTGGCGGACTTTGCGCCCGTGCCCTACCAGCCCCTGCCCTACCGCAGTGTGCTGGTGGCCAGCAGCAATGACCCGTTTTGCCCGGTGCGCACCGCGGGCGCCTACGCTCGCGCCTGGGGCAGCGAGTTTGTGCGCCTGCAAAACGCCGGCCACATCAACGTGGAAGCCGGCTTTGGCCCCTGGCCGCTGGGCTTGGCGCTGCTGCAGTCGCTCCTGGGCGAGCCGTTTACGGCCGCTGCGGCACCCGAAACACTATCAATTCAATAGCTACCATTGCTTTAATGGCAGGGGCTAGCGACTGATTTGGCCTGAAGCTCAACCGCGCAACGCCAGCGTCTGGCCCAGCGCAAACACCGAGTTGGGCGCGTTGGTGCGCACAGGCGCCAGCGGCTTGAGCTTTTGCAGCACGCCCTTCTTGGCAGTCTTGCGCTCTGTCACCTGAAAGCCCTTCGCACGCTGTTCAGCCGCCAGGCTTTGCAGCGTGATGGTCTTCATGTGCGCCACGATGGTGGTGTGCAAGGCAGCCCACAGCTCCTTGGTCATGTCTTCGCCCTGTTCGCGGCGTGCGGCATTGTCTTCGCTGTCTTCTATCGCGCCAATGATGTCGGCCACGCTGATGCCATCGCCCCGGAAACCCAGCGTGTAACCGCCACCGGGGCCACGCGTGCTCTCCACCAGGCCATGCTGGCGCAGCTTGGCAAACACCTGCTCCAGGTACGAAAGGGAAATGCGGTGGCGCAGCGCGATGTCCTGCAAAGGCACGGGCTGGCCGCTCTCGCGCAGGGCCAGGTCGATCATGGCGGTAATGGCAAAACGGCCTCGGGTACTGAGTCGCATAGGTTTACTCCTTTGAGTAATTGACTGGAAGACTCGAACTGTAGGCCGCTGTATGCTTCGCGTAAATTCGTATTTTGTAATTTTTTACTTCGATTATTTCGCAGTGTTTCAGTTTGTTTCAGACGGAGCGCCCCATGAACTTCAAGCACCTTCACTATTTCTGGGTCACCGCCAAGGCCGGCGGCGTGATGCGGGCGGGTGAGCAGCTACACACCACGCCGCAAACGCTGTCGGGCCAGATCAAGTTGCTGGAGGACTGGCTGGGCCGCAAACTGTTCCAGAAAAGCGGGCGCAACCTGGAGCTGACGGAGGATGGCCGCCTGGCGCTGGGCTATGCGGACCAGATCTTCACACTGGGCGCCGAGCTGGAAAACGCGGTGCGCCAGTCCAGCGGCGCGCAAAAGGTGCTGGATTTCAAGGTGGGCGTGGCCGATTCGGTCACCAAGTCACTGGCCTACCGGCTGCTGGAGCCCGCGCTGTCGGTGGAAGAGCCAGTGCGGCTGATCTGCAGCGAAGGCAAGTTCCCAGACCTGCTGGCCCGCCTGGCGCTGAACCAGCTGGACCTGGTGCTTGCCGATGAGCCCATGTCCAAGCGCATCAGCGTCAAGGCCTTCAACCACCCGCTGGGCAGCACGGCCATGAGCTTTTTCTGCGCACCCGAGCTCAAGGCGCAGCTGAAAGGCCCCTTCCCGGCCTGCCTGAACGGCGCACCCATGCTGATCCAGGGCGCCCAAGCCTCGGTGCGCCAGCAGTGGGAGGGTTGGCTCAGCCGCCACCAGATCCACCCGCGCACGATTGGCGAGTTTGACGATGGCGCACTCATGAACGCCTTCGGCCGCAAAGGCCGTGGCGTGTTCATGGCGCCCTCGGTCATGGAGGCGGACATCATGGAGCAGTTTGGCGTGGAGCTGATTGGCCGCACCGACGAGCTCGTGGAGGAGTTTTTTGCGGTGTCGGTGGAGCGGCGTATCACCCACCCCTGCGTGGTGGCCATCACCAATGCGGCGCGCGGCGCGCTGTTTGGCTGACAATAGCCGGCACTCCCCAAGGACCATTCCATGTACAACGCCCTCGTCTTCGTTCACCTTGCCTGCGCCATCGTCTGGATGGGCGGCATGGCCCTCATGCTGTTGGCGCTGCGCCCCGCCGCGATGGCCACCCTGGAGGCCCAGCCGCGCGCACGGCTCATGGTGGCGGTGATGCGTCGCTTCTTTCTGGCCGTGTGCATCGCCGTCGTCGGTCTGCTGGCCACGGGCGGACACCTCTACACCAGCGCCTTTCGCGCATCCAAGGCCGACATGGGTGCTGGCGTGGTCCCACTGGGCTGGGACGTTATGGCCGGCTTGGGCATTTTGATGTTTCTGGTCTTCGGCCATATTTACTTCGCCGGCTTCCGCAAGTTCCAACGTGCGGTGGCGGCGGGTGAATGGCCAGTGGCCGCCAAGGCCGCAGGCCAAATCAATATATTGGTGATCACCAACTTTTGCCTGGGCTGGCTGGCGATTGCCGCCGTCAAACTGCTCTGACCCTTTGCCGGGCAAAGCCCGGCACATTGGCTTAGACGCCACAGCGCATAAACAAACAACGAACTATTCGTTGTGGTTTTATCGCCGCGTCCCCAGAATCGCGGTTTTGCACACCACGCTGCAACCACCTTGTTTTTGGGGAATCTCCATGAATTTCAAGCAAAAAACTACGCTAGCCCTCGCCACCATTGCGCTGACAGCTAGCAATTTGGTAGCAGCCCAAACGACGCTGTTGAACGCCTCCTACGACGTGGCGCGCGAGTTCTACAAAGACATCAACACCGCCTTCATTGCCAACTACAAGAAAACCACGGGCAAGGACATCAAGATTGACCAGGCCCACGGTGGCTCCAGCGCCCAGGCGCGCGCCGTGAACGACGGCCTGGACGCCGACGTGGTGACCTTCAACACCAGCACCGACATCGACTTTCTGGCCAGCACCGGTGTGGTGGCCAAGGACTGGACCAAGAAATTCCCCCAAAACGCGTCGCCCACCAGCTCCACCATGCTGTTCCTGGTGCGCAATGGCAACCCCAAGGGCATCAAGGACTGGGATGACCTGGTCAAGCCCGGCGTGCAGGTGGTGGTGGTGAATCCCAAGACCGGTGGCAACGGCCGCATGGCCTACCTGGCCGCTTGGGGCCAGGTGCGCAAGAAGGGCGGCACCGACGCCCAGGCGCTGGACTACGTGACCAAGCTGTACAAGAACGTGCCCGTGCTGGCCAAGGGCGGCCGTGACGCGACCACCATCTTCCTGCAACGCAATATCGGTGACGTGCTGATCACGTTTGAGTCCGAAGTGGTCAGCGTGGACAACGAATTCGGCGCTGGCAAGGTGGATGCCGTGCACCCCAGCAGCTCCATCGTGGCGGAAAACCCCGTGGCTATCGTGGAACGCACCGTGGCGAAGAAGGGCACCGCGGACGTGGCCAAGGCCTACCTGAACTTCCTCTACACCGATGAAGGCCAGGAAATCGCCGCCAAACACGCCATCCGACCCACCAACCCCGCCATCCTGAAGAAGTACGCCAACGTGTTCAAGCCCATCAGCCTGTTCCGCGTGGAAGACTACTTTGGCTCGTTTGCCGAAGCACAAAAAGTGCACTTCAATGACGGCGGCCAGTTCGACAAGCTCTACACCGTCAAGTAAATGCGTGCTGCCAAAAAGGTCCTGCCCGGGTTCAACATCACGCTGGGGTTCACGCTGTTCTACCTCAGTGTGATTGTGCTGATCCCGCTGTCCGCGTTGATTTTCAAAACTTTCACCCTCAGCTGGGAACAGTTCGTCACGGCCGTGGCCAGCCCCCGCGTGCTGGCCTCCTACCGGCTGACCTTTGGTGCCGCCTTCATCGCGGCCCTGGTCAATGCCGTGTTCGGTTTGCTGGTGGCCTGGGTGCTGGTGCGCTACACCTTCCCCGGCAAGAAAATCATTGACGCACTGGTCGACCTGCCCTTTGCACTCCCCACCGCCGTGGCTGGCATTTCGCTGACCGCGCTGCTGGCCAGCAACGGCTGGGTGGGCAGCCTGCTGGAACCCTATGGCATCCAGCTCGCGTTCAACCGCAATGGCGTGGTGATTGCCCTCATCTTTATCGGCCTGCCCTTTGTGGTGCGCACCGTGCAACCCGTGCTGGAAGACGCCGAGAAGGAGCTGGAAGAGGCCGCTACCTGCCTGGGTGCCACGCGCCTGCAGACCTTCCGCCACGTGATCTTCCCCACCATTGCGCCCGCGCTGCTTACCGGTTTTGCCATGGCGTTTGCCCGGGCCATCGGGGAGTACGGCTCCGTTATTTTTATTGCTGGCAACATGCCCATGATTTCTGAAATCACGCCGCTCATCATCATCGGCAAGCTGGAGCAGTACGACTACGCTGGCGCCACCGCCGTGGCCGTGGTGCTGCTGGTCATTTCCTTTGTCTTGCTGCTGGTGATCAACGCCCTGCAAGCCTGGCAGCGCAAGCGCTCGGGAGCCTCCGCATGAGCAACACCCGTACCGTGCGCCGCGCCAAGGCCGGCACCACCGAGCCCACCTGGGTGAAGTGGACGCTGGTGGGCACCGCCCTCGCCTTCATCTTTTTGTTCCTGCTGCTGCCGTTGGCGGCCGTGTTCACCGAGGCGCTGCGCAAAGGCCTGGAGGCCTATTTTGAAGCCTTCAAAGAACCCGACGCATGGAGTGCCATCCGGCTCACGCTGATCACTGCGGCCATTGCCGTGCCGCTGAACCTGGTATTCGGCGTGGCAGCCGCCTGGGCCATTGCCAAGTACGAGTTCAGGGGCAAGGCTTTCCTCACCACGCTGGTGGACCTGCCCTTCTCGGTGTCGCCCGTGGTGGCCGGCCTGATTTATGTGCTGATGTTTGGTGCCCATGGCTGGTTTGGCCCCTGGCTGCAGGCGCATGACATCAAGATCGTGTTTGCGGTGCCGGGCATTGTGCTGGCCACCATCTTTGTGACCTTCCCCTTCATCGCCCGCGAGCTGATTCCGCTGATGCAAGCGCAGGGCACCGAAGAAGAGCAGGCCGCCATGGTGCTGGGCGCCACCGGTTGGCAGACCTTCTGGCATGTGACCCTGCCCAACATCAAGTGGGGCCTGATCTACGGCGTCATCCTGTGTAACGCGCGCGCCATGGGCGAGTTTGGCGCGGTGTCGGTGGTGTCTGGCCACATCCGCGGCCAGACCAACACCATGCCGCTGCACGTTGAGATTTTGTACAACGAGTACCAGTCGGTGGCCGCGTTTGCCGTGGCATCGCTGCTAGCGCTGCTGGCCCTGGTGACGCTGGTGATCAAGTCCTTTGTGGAATGGCAGTTTGAGCGTGACCAGAAGGCCGCCGCCGAATTGCCTCCGGAACGCCCCATCGCGCCTGTGCAGGCCTGAGCCCCCTTTCTTCGAGAAAATTATGAGCATTGCAATCCGCAACGTCAGCAAAGACTTTGGCACTTTCAAGGCCCTGCGCAACGTGAACCTGGACATCGAGTCCGGCGAACTCGTCGCCCTGCTCGGCCCCTCGGGCTGTGGCAAGACCACCCTGCTGCGCATCATTGCCGGACTGGAAACAGCCGACCAAGGCAACATTTTGTTCAGCGGCGAAGACACCACCGATGTCCATGTGCGCGAGCGCAATGTGGGCTTTGTGTTCCAGCACTACGCGCTGTTCCGCCACATGACCGTGTTTGACAACGTGGCCTTCGGCCTGCGCATGAAGCCACGCGCCACACGCCCATCGGAAGACGTGATCAAGCGCAAGGTGCATGAGCTGCTCGGCTTGGTGCAACTGGACTGGCTGTCGGACCGCTACCCCGCACAACTCTCCGGCGGCCAGCGCCAGCGTATCGCCCTGGCCCGCGCCCTGGCCGTGGAGCCCAAGGTGCTACTGCTGGACGAACCCTTTGGCGCACTGGATGCCAAGGTGCGCAAGGAACTGCGCCGCTGGCTGCGTCGCCTGCACGATGACCTGCATGTGACCAGCATCTTTGTCACGCATGACCAGGAAGAAGCCTTGGAAGTGGCCGACCGCGTGGTGCTGATGAACAGCGGCAACATCGAACAGATCGGCTCTCCCCAGCAGGTGTGGGACCACCCGGCCAGCCCCTTTGTCTACGGCTTTTTGGGCGATGTAAACCTGTTCCACGGCCGCGCCCACGAAGGTGAAATGCTCATTGGCGAAGCCCAGCACGGCGTACGTCTGGCCACACCCGAGCACGCCACGACGCAAGACGCCAAGGCCTTTGCCTATGTGCGCCCGCATGACCTGGATGTGAAGCGCTATGCCGCGGGTACCGGCCAGAATGGCATTGCTGCCAAGCTGGTGCGCGCGATTGTGGTGGGCCCCATTGCCCGGCTGGAATTGCTGCCACAAGACAGCAGCGCCGCGGGTAGCGGCGACATCATCGAAGCCCAGATCGGCGCGCAGGAATTCGCCGCACTGGCACTGAAGGATGGCGAAGTGGTGGTGCTCACCCCGCGCAAGGCACGGGTGTTTGTGGCACCCTGAGGGCGAGAACAGCGGCTGGCGCTACACCCGGTAGCGGCGGTTGCCGCCCGACTCCCTCAGGTTGGACTCAATCTCCACGATGTCGTAGAGACCCGTGGAAGACAAATAGTGGGCCCATTGCCATGCGCGATCCTCAACGGGATGCCATGGCCCGGTATCTATGACTTGCTGCCATTGGCCTCTGTATTGGCGCATGGCCTTTGTTACTACCCTGTACATCGTTGTACCCAACCACCCACACAAAATATCTTGCTGACAGGTGGAGATTGTCGGCGCAAACCGGCGCCGTGGTTAGGGTGCGGCCTCGATATCCCTACTCTTTGTTCCGTCGGTGTCCACGCTCTTTGAGACGCTCCCGCAGGCGTTCGGCCACCTTGGGATGACGCGCCAACAGCTCGTGCAGCCGCTCAGCCAACAGGCGCTTGCGTTCAGGAATTCCATCCTCGAGCCGCAGCAGGCGGTGGAGGAAAAAACGGGGGCGATGGGCCAGCAAACCCGGTGCGGCCTGGCTGCCACGCGCAGAGAATGCGTGCTGACCCGCCTCCACCGGCACCTCGCCCTGTGCCGTGCGCAGCGTGGTCGCACCCTCCAGCACTGAGTCATAGGTACCTGCGGGTTCGCCATCCTGCTCGTGGTCCAACACCACGGTTTCGTGGTCCGTGCCGCGAATGCCTATGGTGGCCGTACCCGCGGTCAGCCGATAGCCCCGTGGGTTGAGCTTGCCGATCCAGCCCGTGATGGAGCGCAAGGCCCCCTGCAGCAGGGACATTTCGACCACCCCGTTGCTGTCCTGGCTGGCCACATAGCGGGTCACGGTGAATATGGAATTGGGACGCACCGCAATCAGCCCATGGTCTTCCGTCTGGGCGTGCAGTTCACCATCGGCCAATGTCACCACCGTCTGCCCCACCTGAATCTTCTGCCCCACTACAGCGGGTAACGCCGCTCCGTCAGCCGCCTGTACGGTGACATGCCCGCTTACGGCATCCACCGTGCCAAACACCTGCGTCCAGCCGGGCAGCACGACTGCCGAGAGCAGCAGGGCGAACAAGGGGCGTTTCATGTCGAGGCCGGGCATCGCGCCATTCAGCCGAGGATGCGGAACAGGCCGTAGGCCGAGAGAACGCCGGTAACCACCAGCAAAACTGTCTTGGTGGCGCGCGCGCCCACCAGTGCACCGGCGATGCTACAGAGGAGGATGGCGCCAAAAATATAGGTGGTTTTCATGGGGAGTGATGGTACGGCAAGGAAGACTTGGTCAACCCGCATGCTCAGCAGCTACAGCAACTTGCGAATCCGCGCGATCGTCTCTTCCATCCGCGCCCGGCTGGACACCTCCAGCCCCAGCTGGCGGGCAATGTCGTTGACGATGGCCGCATTCAGCGGCAGGCCGCCCGCGTCCACCGCCTTGATCAGCGCCAGGGCACGCTGTTCGGCGGTAGGCGGCTTGCGCCGGCCGAGCAGGAGGTGAAGCCAGTTCATGAAGAGACTCTCTGAATGCTCCTGAATTAGGAGCTACTTTGGCTTATTCTACGGGGGCTGGCAGGCTAGTTTCTTGATCTTCAATTCGAACTACACCCCTCATCACCCCTGCCGAGCCCGGCTTTTGGGCAGCACCCGGCGCAGCAGGGCCCACAGGGGCAGGCGGTTGAGCACGGCGATAGACCAGCGCATCTGCCAGGGGAACACGGCGGTGGCGTCCTTGCGGTCGATGGCCTGCACGATGCGCGCGACGGCCTGCGCTTCGGACATCAGGAAGGGCTTGTGGCTGGCGTCGCCGCCATTCAGATCGCGCAGTTTGGCGGTGTCCATATAGCCCGGCACGATGGCGGTAACGGCGATGGAGAAAGGCGCCAGTGCCATGCGGTAGGTGTGGCAGATGCTGAGCACGGCGCGCTTGCTCGCGCTGTAGACCGAGGCGCCCGGATAGTCCTTGAGCAAACCGGCCACCGAGGACACGGCAACCAGGTGGCCGCTGCCTTGCGCCAGCATCTGCGTGGCCGCCAGCTCAAACGCGTGGCTCAGGCCGCTCACATTGGTTTGCAGCAGGCGCAGGGTGGTGGCTGCGTCTAGCACGTGGTCGCGGGTGTTGAAGTACATGCCTGCGGTGACGATGAGCAGGTCCAACCGGTCTGGCGCGAAGGCGGCCAGTGCAGTGGCCAGTGCCGCTGGGTCGGCAATGTCCAACGCGTGGGCCTGCAAGCGCGGGTGGCCATCTACCGCCGTGCCGCGCAGGCGCTGGGTGTCGCGGCCACACACGGCAACCTCGTCCCCCTGCTCCAAATAATGACGGGCCAGCGCCAAACCAATGCCGCTGGTGCCCCCGATAACCATGACTTTCATGCCGCTCCCCGGTTGTAGCGATTGACGTTGCGCATGCCCGTTTGCGTGCCGCGTGGTGTGCGGGCAAAGGCCTCCAGGCCGCGCTGGTAGCCGTAGTCCCACTGGGCTTGCATGTGCTGGACAAACACGGCGTAGCTAACCGGTGGCAGCAGCGCCAGGCGGTTGTTGCGCCAGTCCAGGGCCTTCTGCAGGGTTTGCGTGGCCAGGGCCTGGCTGACGTCGGAACTGTCGATCCACACCTCGGCCTGCTGCGCATGCACGTGGCGCAGGCGCTGGTGGGCGTTGATACCCAGCACGGCGCGCCAGGCAGGCGCCGACGTGAGGCGCTCAAACTCAGACTTGAACTCGATCACCACCTGGTGCGCCAGCCGCTGCGCCAGTTCGATGGGGAACAGGTCCACCACGCCGCCCATGTAGTGGGCCGCCCCGTGCCGGTGGGCGGGAAAGTAGAACATGTCGGACACCGAGATGCGCACCGCCTCTTGCAGGGGCATGGCCGTGTCGGTGGCCACCGTGGGCGCCACCGCCGTATTGCCCCACTGTGCGCTCAAAAATGGTGAGGGCACCCCCTGCAGCAGCTGTGCGGTGCGCGGTGGGCCAAACACGGTTTCTTCCAACAGCTTGCGCTGGCCACGCGGCTGGCCCACCTCGTCTGCAGTGAACAAGAGGCGGCTGCCGATGATGGCCACGTCGGGCGTGCCCTGTCGCGCGGCTGTGGAGGGTGGGGGAAACGCCGGCAGGGCCGGGGGCGGCGCAAACAGGTAGTCGGCAAACAGGTCGGGCACCGTGGGCGCCGCGCCCCATTGCAGCGCACGCCGGGCCACACCCCACAAGGTGCGGTGCAGTGCGGCGCTGGGGCCGGGCCGAAAGCTGCTCCAAAATTGGTACATCTCTGGCGAGGCCAACCAGGCGCGGCGCTGTGCATCGTCTGGCACACTGTGAATCAAGGCCGCCGCGATGGAGGCGCCACAACTGGCCAGCACCACATCGGGCGGCTCGCCCACCTCACATGCAGCAGCGTACATGCCCAGATAAATGCCGTACCGAAAACCACCCCCTCCCATCACCATGCAACGTTGGTATTTCTGCGCTTGTGTCATGGCTTCAACATAGCACACACGCCCGCGCACCATGCGTCTGCCAACCGCGCCATTGAGCACCCACGAACCAGCAGCACCAGCACGCGCCACCCTGGCGCAGCGGCTGCGCCATGGGCTGCTGAACGCGGTGGCCTTTGGCCTGTGCTACCCGGCTGCCAACCTGCTGGCGCAGCAGCAGGGCATTCACCGCAACGTGGCCACCGCGCTGGACGCGCACATTGCCTTTGTGCCGTGGATGGTCTTGCCCTATCTGTTGTCGGGGGTGTTCTTTGTGGGCAGCTTTTGGGCGGTGGGCTCCCTGGACGCGCTGCGGGTGCTGAGCCAGCGCCTGCTGCTGGCCACGGTGTTGGCCTGCCTGGTGTTTGTGCTGGCGCCACTGCAGTTCAGTGTTGTGCGGCCCGTGGTGGCGTCCCCGCTGTGGGGGCCGCTGTACGCGCTGCTGGGCGCGGTGGACCAGCCTTACAACCAGCTGCCCTCGCTGCACGTGGCCTATTGCTGCATTTTCTGGTTCGCATGGCGCCCACTGTGTGCGGGGCGTGTGACGCAGGTGGCCTTGCTGTTCACACTGGGCCTGGTGTCGGTGGCCACGCTGTTTACCTACCAGCACCATGTGCTGGATGTACTGGCGGGGGCCCTGCTGGGCTGGGCCTGCATACGGCTGGTGCGGCCCCAGCGGCAGGAGCCCTGGGTGGCCCTGCACTACGCACTGGTTGCGGGCATGGTGGTGGTGGTGGGCATGGCCTGGTGGCCGTGGTGGCTCACGGCCTATGGCGCGACCAGCCTGCTGCTGGTGGCGCGGGCCTATGCCGTGGGTGATGCGCATTTTTTGCGCAAAACCCGGGGCCGGTTTGCGTGGTGGGCCTGGCTGCTCTACGCCCCCTACCTGCTGGGCTACCACCTCACCTGGCGGTGCGTGCAATGGCGTGAACGCCAGCACCCGCCGTGCGCCCCGATGGCGCCCGGCCTGTGGGTGGGCAGGCGCCTGAGCAATGCGCAAGCGCAGCTACTGCCCGCCAACTGCACTGTGGTGGACCTGGCCAATGAGCTGAGCGAAACCCCGTCGCTGCGCACCGCGCGCTACCACCATGTGCCCCTGCTGGACCTGGTGCCGCCCAGCCAGGCCGATGTGCAGCGTGTGCTGGCCATCGTGCACAACGCGCTACAGTGCGGGCACCCGGTGTACCTGCATTGCGCCATGGGCTACAGCCGCAGCCAACGCCTGGCCCGCGCCTACCTGGCCCAGTACCCGCACGCGGACACACCCCACTGACCCACCGAACGCCGACCTGCCCATGCGTATTTCCGTCTACCAGCTCAAGCCCCGTTTTCAGCAACTGTTGCAGCCCCTGCTGCAGCGCCTGGCGCGCTGGGGCATCAGCCCCAACCAGCTCACGCTGGCCACCACGGGGTTGATGCTGCTCTATGGGGCGGCGCTTGCGCTCTACCCCAGCAGCCAGGTGCTCTGGTACGGCCTGCCGCTGGTGCTGCTGGTGCGCATGGCACTGAATGCACTGGACGGCATGCTGGCCAACGCCACCGGCCAAAAAACACCGCTGGGTGCCGTGCTCAACGAGCTGTGCGACCAGGTGTCGGACGCCGCGCTCTACCTGCCTTTTGCGCTGGTGCCCGGCGTGCATGCCGGGCTGTTGGTGGTGGTGGTGGTGGCCGCGTCATGGGCCGAATGCACTGGCTTGGCCGCACTGGCAGCAGGCACGCAGCGCCGCTTTGACGGCCCCATGGGCAAGAGCGACCGGGCCGTGGCCTTTGGCCTGCTGGGCCTGATGGTGGGCGCTGCTGCCACTCCCGCCTGGACCAACAGCCTGCTCTTGCTGGTGCTGGTCCTGCTGGGCTGGACCCTGCGCAACCGCGTGCGCGCAGCGGTGCGGGCCGTGGGCTGAGCGCCGCCTAGGCGCCTGCGCCCGTGGGTTCGTGGCGTGCCACGGACACCGTAAAAATCCCCTCCAGCCCGATCTGCGTGGCCACCTTGCGGCAGCCCGCGCTGGCCACCAGCGCGTCCATCTCGGCCTGGGGCCGGGGCCGCATGGTCCAGGGCTGCCCCACGTGGTTGTTCAGCGTCTTGGCAATCAGCACCAACTGGGGGTGCCACGGCTGGCCGGTGTAGACCAGATGGCCGCCGGGCTTGAGCTGGCGGGCCACGCCACGCAGTGAGCGCAGCACGGCCGCGTTGTCGTTGAACAGCTCGTACAGACCGGACACGATGACGATGTCGTAGGGTGCGGCGCCGTCGTCGTAGCTGGCGTCGGCAAAGGCGTCGCGCTGCTGCAGCTCAGGCGGCTGCTTCAGGTGCAGCTGGTCGGCCAGGCGCTGTGCCTGCTGCAGGTTGTGCGCGGCATAGTCGCGCAGGGTCACATGGATGTCGCGGTCCTGAAAACGCTTCACCGTCTCCAGCACATAGCGGCCACCGCCGGCGGCAATGTCCAGAATGCGCAGCGGCTCGGTGGCTGGGTGCTGGGCAATCAGCTGAGCCAGCGTCTCCTGCATGTGCCAGCGGCGCAGGCGGATGCCACGCCAGCCCACGGCGCCCAGGTAGCCGCCGTCCACCGCCTTGCCCACGCCCCAGTCGCCTTGCGGCTGGTTGCCATACACATAGTCCAGCGAGGCCCCGGAATCGAACCCGTGCTCCAGGCCAATGCGCATGCCTTTGCTCAGCCGGCCCAGGCTGCCCAGCAGCACCCTTTGCACTGCAAAGAACGCGCGCATCGGCCAGGGGCCAATCTCGTCGCGCAGCAGCGCCTGGTACTGGCGGGCGCTGGCGCTGTGGGTGTCGGCCGCGTGGTAGTGCGTGGCGGCCAGCGGTGCCTGGGCAAAGCAGGCGTCGATGAAGGTGCGCGCTTCCTGCACGGCCTGGTTGCGCACCGCGTCGCTCTCGTAAAAGATGGCGTGGCGGCAGTCCTTGAGCACCACCAGGCGCTTGAGGCTGGAGGACAGGCGTTCAAAAAACAGCTTCTGCGGCGCCTGCTTGACCACGTAGTCCTGGTCGGCCACCAGCATCAGGATGGGTGTGTCGATGGCGCTGGCGTCGTGCACCACGCGCTGGGCGGTGTCGGCCAGGTCCAGCAGCACGCGGGCCGAGATGTTCTTGGTGATCAGCGGGTCAGCGTCGTAGGCCAGTGCCTGCTCTTTGGAATGCGTGAGCATGCTGGCGCGGATGTAACTGGTGACAAACAGGTCCTTCTTGAAACCCATGGCCAGGCGCAGCGCCGGTTTGGCCAGGGGCACGTACAGGTTGATGTCAAACGCCGCCGCCGCCATGATCACGCCACGCACACCGGGTGCGTAGTCGTGCAACCAGGTGGCGGCAATTACGGCACCCACGCTGTTGGCTACCACCAGGGTGTTGTGGGGCGCAATGCCGTGGCGCGCCTGCAGGTGGCGCACAAAGTCGTCAAAGTCCTGCACCAGGGTTTCAAATCCGGGTGCGTCGCCGCGCTCGCCGGGCGAGTGGCCGTGGCCCCGCGCGTCCCAGGCAAAGGCCCAGTCTTGCGTGTAGCCCAGCTGCTCCACCAGGGCCTGGATACGGCCCGAATGCTCATGCCCACGGTGCAGAAAAATCAGCGCACGCGGGCCGCCGTCGGCCTGGGCACGCGGCTGCTGGGGCTGCCAGGCGCGGTAAAAAAGGCGGGTCTGGTCCTGGGTGGTGAACCCGGCGTCGCTGCACGTCCAAGGGACCAAAGGCATTGCATTCGTCATGGAGTTCCTGTGTGAAAAAAGAGAGACGCGTGGGCCGCGGCTAGTGCAAGGACCAGCGCAACACGCCGTAGAGCACGGGGGCCGTCAGCACCAGGCTGTCCGCCCGGTCGAGTATGCCTCCGTGCCCAGGGATGAGATTGGAGAAGTCCTTGAGGCCCAGTGCGCGCTTGGCCGCCGAGAACATCAGGTCGCCCAGGAATCCAGCCAAGGACAGCAGCGCCCCCAGTGCCAGCAAAAAGGGCGCGGACGCCAGCTGCAGGTGCAGGCCCAAGGCCAGCGACACCAGCGCACTGACTAAGACACCGCCCACCAAACCGGCCCAGGTTTTGTTGGGGCTGATGGTCTTGGCAATCTTCTGCCGGCCCAGGCATTTGCCGCTGATGAACTGCGCCACGTCGTTGAGCGCGGTGACCGTAAACAGGTAGAAGAACCAGGCCCGGCGCACCGGCAGGTCCAGCGGCAGGCGGTCGAGCTGCAGCACAAACGCCAGCCCGGCACACAGCAGCACAAACAGCAGCCAGAGCAAGCGCAGGGGCCCAGGCCGCCACCACAGCAGCAGCGCCTGCACCAGCGCCAGGGCGGGCACCAGCGCTATTGCGCCCGGCACCTCTGCACCCAGCAACAACAGCTGCAGCGCCAGCACGGAGGCACAGGCCCACTGGAAGTGCCGGGGTGCCGTGGGGTGATGCAAGGCCAGCTCACGCCAGGCCAGCACTGCAATCAAGACCACCAGCAAGCCGGGGCCCCAGGGGTACAGCACCCAGGCCACGCTGAACACCGGAAAGATGCGCCACCAGGCATTGACCTGCAAACGCAGCGTGCCCGTAGGCGACGCGCGGCCCAGCCAGGTGACCGTGGCAGAGGCCGCACCCAGCACGAGGTACAGCACCAGCATGGCGGACACCGTGGCCCTGTCGAAAACCAGTCCCTGAAACACACCTTCTCCCTGAAGACAGCTAGCAGGGCTAGAGTGTACGGAGTCGGCTGACAACGTTTGCAAGCCCGCCGTTCGCTCGCTGGGGTGGTGGTGCCACACCGCATAGTCACACCCCAGTTGCTACGATTTATATAGCTGCTTGCGCATTATTCACGTGGGCTAGGGGCTTGTTTGGCTTATAAACCGCAGCCGCGCAGGATCAACGACACCACATGCTCGGTGGCACGCTCAAAGTCTTTGGGGGTGAGGACATCCTGCTCCAGCACGGCGCAGATCTGCACGTCAAAGTCGGCATAGGTTTGCGTGGCGGCCCAGATGGTGAAGAACAAATGGACGCCATCCACCGGGGCCATGCGCTTGGCGTCGACCCACGCCTGCACCACGGCAGCTTTTTCCAGCAACAGGGTGCGCAGTTCGGTGGCCAGCAGGCTTTTCACCACGGGGGCGCCATGCAGCAGTTCGTTGGCCCAGACTTTGGAGCCGTCAGGCCGCTGGGCGGAGAGCTGCATCTTGTCGCGAATGTATTGGGACAGCGCGGTCTTGGGATCTGCATCGACCGTAATGCCATGCGTGGGCACCAGCCAGTCATTCAGGATGCGGGCCAGCACTTCGCGGTACAGCACCTCTTTGGAGCCAAAGTAGTAATGCAGGTTGGCCTTGGGCAGGCCACTGGCCTCGGCCATGGCGGCCATGGTGGCGCCACCGAAGCCGGCACGCGCAAACACCTTCTCGGCCGCAGAAAGTATCAGGGCCTCATTCGCTTGGCGAATGAGGCCCTTGGGAGCATCGGCAACGTTTGTCATGTCGCCGATTATTCAATCACTTTTGCGCAGCGTCATAGATGGCGTGCGAATACGCAGCCTTGCCCGGGTCTTTCTTGATGACAGGGTCGCTGCCACCGGCCAGCAACACCTTGACGGTGCGCTCGTAGGCGGCAGGTTCCAGGTAACCAATCTTCTTGGTACCTGCGTTGGTGATCAGCTTGGCCACATTTTCCATCTGGCGCTTTTGCACCTTCAGGCTGGCGCTGCCGGAGGTGTCCGCAGCCACCACGGCCTTGGCGGCACCTTCAGGGTCTTTCACTGCAGCGTCCCAGCCCTTGAGCGTGGCCTTCAGGAACTTGCCCATCTTGGCGACAAAAGCCGGATCCTTCAGGTTGTCTTCCAACACATACAGGCCATCTTCCAGCGTGGCCACGCCTTCTTTTTCATAGAAGAAAGTGACCAGGTCTTTCTCCTTGACCCCTGCGTCCACCACTTGCCAATACTCGTTGTAGATCATGGTGGAGATACAGGCAGCCTGGTTTTGCAGCAGCGGGTCGACGTTGAAGCCTTGCTTCAGGATCTTGATGTCGGTGTCGGTCTTCAGGCCGAGCTTGCCCATCCAGTTGAGGAAGGGGTACTCATTGCCACCGTACCAGACGCCCAAGGTCTTGCCCTTGAAGTCTTTGGGGCTGGCCACGCCGCTGGACTTCTTGCAAGTCAGCATCAGGCCGGACTGGTTGAACACCTGGGCCACGTTCACCAAAGGCACACCGGCTTCGCGCGCGGCCAGGGCCGAAGGCATCCAGTCCACCACGATGTCGGCCTGCTTGCCGGCGATCACTTGCGTAGGCGCAATATCAGGGCCACCGGGCTTGATGGTCACGTCCAGGCCGGCATCCTTGTAGAAGCCCTTGGCCGCAGCCACGTAGTAGCCGGCAAACTGGGCTTGCGGCACCCACTTGAGCTGCACAGTCACCTTGTCGGCAGCTTGTGCGGCAAAGCCGGCAGCGGCCAGCGCCAGAACCAGCAGGCTCTTGGCGCATTGGGAAGAACGAATCATGGAAAGCTCCTTCTACGGGTTAATGGAAAAACGCAACACAGACCAAGCGCGGGCTCACCCTTCGCGCACTGAGGGATGCCAGAACGCCGCGCGGCGCTCCAGCTGTACAAGCAAGGCGTAGGCCACCGAACCGGTCACCGCCGCCACCACAATCGCGCCCCAGACCAGCGGCATGTTCATGCGCGCGGCCTCGGTGCTGATGCGAAAACCCAGGCCCGAGGTGGGCGAACCAAAAAACTCGGCGACGATGGCGCCAATGAGGGCCAGCGTGGCATTCACCTTGAGCGCGCCAAAGATGAAAGGGAGTGCTGCCGGCAGGCGCAGCGCCAGCAGCGTGCGCGGGTAGCTGGCGGCGTAGCTGTACATGAGCTCGCGCTCCAGCTTGCCTGCGGCTTGCAGGCCCGCCAGCGTGGACACCAGCATGGGGAAGAAGGTCATGAGCACCACCACGGCCGCCTTGGACGGCCACTCGAAACCAAACCACATGACCGCGATGGGCGCCACGCCGACCAGCGGAATGGCACTGGTGAGCGAGGCCACGGGCAGCAGACCGCGCTGCAGAAACGGCATGCGGTCAATCGCCACGGCCACGGCAAAGCCCAGGCCGCAGCCCAACGCCCAACCGATCAGCACGGCCTTGCCCACCGTCTGCACAAAGTCGCCCCAGAGCTTGGGCGCGTGCTCGCCAATCGACCCGATCACCAGACTGGGCGCGGGGAGCAATACGCGCGGGACATCCAGCGCACGCACCAGGATTTCCCAGAACACCACCACCCAGACGCCAAACAGCGCGGCCGTAGCCATGCCCACCCAGCGGCTGCCGTTGACTGCCGCCATGCGGTACACGCTGTAGCCCGCGGCGAGCGCCAGCAGCAACATGCCGGGCCAGAACCAAGCGGTATTGCTCATACGCCCCCCCGGCTGCGCAGCACCAGACGTTCCACACCGGCCACGATGCCGGTCAGTGCCAGCCCCAACAACGCCGACATAACGAGGGCCGACCAGATTTGCACGGTCTGCCCGTAGTACGACCCCGTGAGCAATCGTGCACCCAGGCCTGCCTGTGCGCCCGTGGGTAACTCAGCCACCATGGCGCCCACCAGGCCCGCCGCCACACCCACGCGCAGCGCAGGGAACAGGAAAGGCAAGGCCGCAGGCAAGCGCAGCAGCCACAGCGACTGCCAGCGTGATGCGGCGTAGGTGTGCATCATCTCGGTCTCAATCTTCTGCGGCGAACGCAGGCCCTGCACCATGGCCACCGTGACCGGGAAGAAGCACAGGTACATGGCAATGAAGGCCTTGGGCGCTGTGCCCGAGAAGCCCAGGCTGCCCAGCACCACCAGCACGATGGGCGCGATGGCCAGCACCGGCACGGTTTGCGAGGCGACGATCCAGGGCAACAGCGCCTTGTCCAGCGTGCGGCTGTGCACGATGAGCACCGACAGCAACAAGCCCAACGCCGTACCCATCACAAAGCCCAGCAGCGTGGATTGGCCGGTAACGATGACGTGGTAAATCAGGTTGCGCGGCGAGTCCACGGGCCACTCGGTCAGGCTTTCATAAAAGTCCATGGCTACCTGGTGGGGAGCGGGCATCAGCGGGCGCTCCATGGTCATGGTGGCCTCGAACAATTCCATCTGCGTGTAGCCAGCCTCTTCGTCCAGCACACGCTCTATGGCGCCCGGCGCGTTCAGGGCCCAGGCCGCGCCATACCAGGCCAGCACCACGGCCAGCAGCACCACTGCGACGGGCAGCCAGTCGTGCACGGCGCGCTGGGTCAGGGTTTTAGTGGTGGCCATCGGCTAAGGCTTCACGGACTTCATGGGCCAGTGCGACAAATTCCGGCGTGTCACGCAGGCCCAGATGGCGTTCTGCAGGCAAGGTCGAATCGATCACCTTGACGATGCGCCCGGGACGGGGCGACATGACCACAATCTTGGTGGACAGGTAAACCGCCTCGGCAATGCTGTGCGTGACAAATACCACGGTGCGGCGCTCTCGCTGCCAGAGCTGCTGCAGCTGCTCGTTGAGCCGGTCGCGCGTGATTTCATCCAGCGCGCCAAAGGGCTCGTCCATCATCAGAATCTTGGGCTCGAACGACAACGCGCGCGCAATCGACACGCGCTGCTGCATGCCACCCGAGAGCTGCCAGGGGTACTTGCCCTCAAAGCCCTTGAGGCCTACGCGCTCCAGATGCTCCATGGCGATGCGTTTGGCGTCTGCCTTGCCTTTGCCCTGGATCTGCAGGGGCAGCGTCACGTTGGCCATCACCGTGCGCCAGGGGAACAGGGCTGGCGCCTGGAACACATAGCCATAGGCGCGCGCCAAGCGGGCGTCGTGGGGACTCACGCCGTTGACCAGCACCTCGCCCGCGCTGATGTGCTCCAGATCGGCGATCACGCGCATCAGCGTGGTCTTGCCACAGCCGCTGGGGCCGATCAGCGAGACAAATTCGCCTTCGTGGATATCGAAGCAGATGTCGCTCAGCGCATGGACAGGGGTGTCGGCCGTTTGGTAGACCACGCTGGCATTGCGCACCTCCACGGCCTTGCGTCCGGGTGTGCCCGTGGGTGGAGGGGCCAGTTGCCCGTTCAATGCTTCGGAATGGTTCATGGACGCTCAGTGCTAGGGTCATGGCCGCACCAAAACAGGTCACAGCCACCGATTCATCGCTCACAACCTAACCAATTGGTCAAGTTATAGGTCGATACTAGCCAGTTCCGTGCCAGTCACACCACTGGGGTTTGTACGGGGACGGCGATGCTCACCCGCCCGCGCTGCGGGCCAGGAAGGTGGCCACCTCAGCAGCGGAACGCACGCCCAGCTTGGCATAGACGCGCGCGCGGTAAACCTCGACCGAACGCACGGACACATTCAATTCGTCGGCAATCACCTTGTTGAGTTTGCCCGCAGCCACACGCTCCATGACATCATGCTCGCGGGGCGTCAGTTCAGATAACTTGGCGCCGCGCATATCACCCTCGGCCAAATGCATGGACCGGGTGACGTCAGCCGCCATGGCGTCCCGCACCCGCCGGACCAGTGCCGCGTCGCCCGCAGGTTTCTCCACAAAGTCAAACGCCCCTTTCTTGAGCGCCTCCACCGCCATGGGAATGTCGCCATGGCCTGTAAGAAAAATAACCGGTACGCGGATACCGCGGGCAACCAGGGCATCGTGCACCTGCAGACCCGAAATGGGCTCCATGCGCACATCCAACAAGATGCACCCCTGCAGCGGCACCCCGTCGGACAGGCTGTCCAGAAACGCCTGGCCATCGGCATAACTGCAGACCGGCAGCTCGTGTGACACGAAAAGAAACTCCAGGGCGTCGCGCACGGACGCCTCGTCATCGACCAGGTGCACGGCAATCTGGGACACGGGCAAAGTCATATCGGCATTTCCTCTTCGGCTTCCAATGCGGCGGGGTCGTACACGGGCAGGGTGAATGAAAAACGCGCCCCACCCAGCGGGCTCATGCCTGCCGCCATGCCGCCATGGTGTATTTCGATGATGGAGCGGCAGATGGCCAGCCCCATGCCCATGCCGTCTGCCTTGGTGGAATAGAAAGGCGTGGTGAGCTGCTCGATGCTGCGTCCATCCAGGCCAGGGCCGTTGTCATCAATGTCAATGCGCACAAACTGCGGCCCGGCAGCGCTCAGCGCAATCCCGATGCGTTTGTCTGCGGCATTGCCACGCATGGCATCTGCGGCGTTGCGGATCAGATTGATCAGCACCTGCTCCATCAAGATGGGGTCGGCATACACCGCAGGCATGGCGGCGGTCTCTGCCCATTGAATCTGCACCTGGCTGCGCTGCAGGTCGCGCTGCAGCAACTCTGCGGCCCGCTTGGCGATGCCCAAAAGATCGCAGCGCTCGCGCTGCGGCGCGCGGCGCGTCAGAAATTCGCGAATCCTTTGTACGATGCGCCCCGCTTCCGCCGCCTGCTCGCCCTGCTTCTGCAGGGCCTGCAACACGGCCACGTTGTCATAGCCTGCCCGTGCCAGCATGCGCTGCACGCCGGCGTTGTACCCGGCGACTGCGGTAAGCGGCTGGTTCAGCTGGTGGGCCAAGGTGGAGGCCACCTCTCCCAGCGTCGTCAGGCGGGACTGGTAGGACATGGCTTCCGCCTGGTGCCGTTCGCGCTCTTCGAGCTGCTTGCGTGCCGAGATGTCGATGATGGAGCCCATCCAACCGATCTGCTGACCGTCCGGATGGATGAGCGGGGATTCAAACACCATCACATTCAGCGTATGGCCATCCTGGTGGCGCCACTGCGCTTCGTACCCGTCCCGGGGCGCATGTCCGGCCAGGTTGCGGCGGTTGCGCAACATGACCTCTTCAATCGCCTCGGGAGGCCAGTAGGGCATGGGAGGGGTCAGGCCCACCAAACGCTCCGCGGGCAACCCCACCATATCGCAAAACGTCCGATTGACATAGAGAATGCGCCCTTGGGCGTCACGTGCGCGCAAGCCCACCAATGCGGAGTCTTCCATGGCCGCGCGCCACGCGGCCTGTGTGCGCCAGGCTGCTTCTGCAAGAGAGACTTGCCGCATCTGCCGGCGTAAAAGTGCGGTGGCCACGAACACCAGCATCAAGAACCCGGCGATCAGCACGGCAGGAACCGCACGCAAGAACGGCCGGGGCAACTCGCGCAAGGTGAGTTCCAGGAACACGCCGGGCATGTTGCCCCCCACCAGCACTTTGTAGCTCTCTTGCTGAGGACGGCTGGGACGTACTGTCGTATCGTCCAGTGACGCGATCACCTGCTCGGAGCCGTCAATGAGTTGCACCTCGTATTTGCGCGCCATCCACCAGGGTGTCCCGCGACGCAACAGCAGCGTGGGGGAATACCGCACGACCAATTTCTCAGACCCGACAACGGCCACCAAGTGGCCGGACATGCCCGTGCTGTCCACGATTTCGCCCGCGTTGTTCACCAATTCTGGCAAGCGCTCGGGCACGCTCGCCACGATGCGGTTGTTTGCATCCAGCCAGGTAATACCCAGCCACAGGCTGCGCAGCCCTTGCGCCACATCCGCATTGGCGGCCAGTCCCACGGCGTCGTGCGGTTGCAGGCTCGGCAGTTGCCGGGCCAGATTCTGCAAGTGCCCCATTTCCACGTCTACGCGGGCTCGCAGCTGCGCCTCGGTGCTGAGCGCGTCGGCAATCAGATTGTTGTAGCGCTCGCGCTCTTCCTCCTTGTCCGAGCGGTACGCCCACAGCAAAACACCGCCGACAAATACCAGCGAAGCAACCAAGGGGACGGCCCACAACTGTCGGCGCACGCGCGCCCAGCCCGAGGCATCAAGCGGACGTGGGGGAACGGGGAAAACGACGTTTTGCATGTTTGGGCAGTCTAATTCTCAGGGTTAACCCTCGAATTGGAGGTGCTGGATGGCAGAAATGTGGAAGTCCACAATTGTTCCGGGGACTTGGACTGCAGACACTCGGGACTTCCATTCATATCCCGGAGACATCACCATGAAATTCGTTGCACGCCGCACCCTGGTTCAGGCCGCCATTTTTGCCGCCGCCGCAGTGACCGGTGTCTCAGCTCTGGCCCAGGCACCCATCATCATCAAGTTCAGCCACGTGGTGGCCCCCGACACCCCCAAGGGCAAGGGCGCACAACGCTTCAAGGAACTGGCCGAGCAGCGCACCAATGGCCGGGTGAAGGTTGAGATCTACCCCAACAGCCAGCTCTACAAGGACAAGGAAGAGCTGGAAGCCCTGCAGCTCGGTTCCGTGCAGATGCTGGCCCCCTCATTGGCCAAGTTCGGCCCCTTGGGCATCAAGGAATTTGAGGTGTTTGACCTGCCCTTCCTGTTCAAGGATGACGCTGCCTTCCGCGGCATCACTGAAGGCCCGCTGGGCGCCGAACTCTTCAAGAAGCTGGAGCCCAAGGGCATCACTGGCCTGGCCTACTGGGACAACGGCTTTCACCAGATGAGCGCCAACAAGCCGCTGCACAACGTTGCCGACTTCAAGGGCATGAAGATGCGCATCCAGTCGTCCAAGGTATTGGACGCACAAATGCGCGCACTCGGCGCCATTCCGCAGGTGATGGCCTTCAGCGAGCTGTACCAGGCACTGCAGTCTGGCGTGGTGGACGGCACCGAGGGTGTGTTCTCCAACTTCTACACCCAGAAGACCTATGAAGTGCAAAAACACACCACCATCTCCAACCACGGCCATCTGGCCTATGCCGTGATCGTGAACAAGCAATTCTGGGAAGGATTGCCCGCTGACATCCGCACGACGCTGACCGGCGCGATAAAGGATGCCACCACCTACGCTAACGCCATTGCCGCAACGGAGAACGCGCAAGCCCTGGAAAAGATCAAGGCTAGCGGCAAGACGACCATCTACACACTCAGCCCCGCAGAAACGGTTGAATGGAAGAAGGCCGTCATGCCCGTGCACAAAGAGATGGAGTCCCGCGTAGGCAAGGCCACCATTGAAGCGGCCTACAAGGCCACCGGCTTTGTGGCCCCGAAGTAACGCGAAGACTGGCTGGAGTTTTTCGTGATGAATCGCATACTTAACCACCTGGAGGAATGGCTCATTACCTTCCTCATCGGTGCAGCCACGCTGGTCATCTTCATGGCTGTGCTGCACCGCTTTTTGTCAGGCATTCCCGTTCTGCAGGACTACGCCATACGCATGGACGTGAGCTGGGCACAGGAACTGTGCATCTACATGTTCGTGTGGATGGCCAAGTTTGGCGCCGCCTACGGCGTGCGCAACGGCACCCACGTGGGTGTGGACGTACTGGTCCGCAAACTGAAGCCAGAGACGGCCAAATACCTGGTGATCTTCAGCCTGCTTGCAGGCGCCGTTTTTACCGGCACCGTGGGCTCCCTGGGCGCCCGCTTTGTCTGGGGCAATGGCTTTCACTACGCCTTCTACCACTTCATGGGCTGGGATCTCGCCAACCTGTTTGAAGGACCCACCTCCCCGGATCTGGAAATTCCCACCTGGATCGCCTACGCCTGCGTCCCATTGGGCTCCTATCTGATGTGCTTCCGCTTCCTTCAGGTGGCCTGGGTCTTCGTCAAGACCGGTGAAGTGCCCCACGCCAGCCACCATGTGGCTGGTGTTGACGATGAAGAAACCACACCCGCCATGGCCGGAGGTGCCGCGCAATGAACACGCTCATCATCTTTACCCTGCTGGTGCTGCTGATGCTCACCGGCATGCCCATCTCCATCTCCCTGGGCCTCACGGTTCTGACCTTTCTGTTCACGCTGACCGACGTGCCCGTGGAATCCGTGGCTCTGAAGCTGTTCACCGGCATCGAGAAGTTCGAGATCATGGCGATCCCATTCTTCATTCTTGCGGGCAACTTCCTCACACATGGGGGGGTGGCCAAACGAATGATTAACTTCTGCACCAGCATGATTGGCCACTGGTATGGTGGCATGGGCTTGGCAGGTGTGCTGGCCTGTGCGCTATTTGCAGCCATTTCGGGTTCTTCCGTGGCAACGGTGGTGGCCGTAGGTTCCATCATGCTGCCCGCCATGGTGAAGCAGGGTTACCCCAAGCAGTTCGGTGCAGGGGTCATTACCACCTCGGGAGCCTTGGGCATCCTGTTCCCGCCGTCCATTAACCTGGTGATGTACTCCATTGCAACCGCGGGCATGAACGGCGTGGGTCCCAATGGGGAACCTGTGGGTTCGGCTTCGGTGGGGCAACTCTTCATCGCCGGTATCGTGCCGGGGCTGTGCCTTTCCTTCTTGTTGGGCCTGACCACCTGGTGGCGTGCCAAGAAGTTCGACTACCCCCGCATGCCCAAGGCTACCTGGGGCGAGCGCTACAAGGCATTCCGTGAAAGCATGTGGGGCCTGCTGCTCATCGTAGTGGTCATCGGCGGCATCTACAGCGGCAAGTTCACGCCCACCGAGGCTGCTGCCATGGCGGCCGTGTATGCCTTTGTGATTGCGGTGTTCGTCTACAAGGATCTCAAGCTACGTGACGTCCCCAAGTCGCTGCTCGGCGCAGCGGCCATGAGCTCCATGCTGCTCTACATCGTGACCAATGCGGTGCTGTTCTCCTTCCTGATGACCTCCGAGCAGATCCCGCAAACCATGGCAACCTGGATGAGCAGTCAGGGCTTTGGCCTGGTTGCCTTCCTGCTGCTGGTCAATTTCATCCTGCTGGCCGCCGGCAACTTCATGGACCCTGCAGCCATCGTGCTGATCATGGCGCCCATTCTGTTTCCGGTGGCGGTCAAGATGGGGGTGCACCCGGTGCATTTCGGCATCCTGATGGCGGTCAACATGGAAGTGGGACTGTGCCACCCGCCGGTGGGACTGAACCTTTATGTCTCGTCCGGGATCACCAAGATGGGTATCACCGAGCTGACAGTCGCTGTGTGGCCGTGGCTGCTGACCATGATCGGCTTCCTGCTGGTGGTGACCTTCTGGCCCGGCTTGACCTTGTGGATGCCACGCCTGCTGGGCATGGTGACCTGACGTCTGGCCACACCATGACTTTGCTGCGCCCCGCATTGCTCGGACTGTGCCTGGCAGCCAGTAGCTGGGCCGCTTGCTCACAAATCCGCATTGGCCAGACCGTAGGGGTCACCGGTGCGGTGGCCGCCACGGTGAAAGAGTCCAACACTGGCGCCCAGCTTTACCTGGATGCGGTCAACGCCAAAGGCGGCGTGGGGGGCGAGAAAATCGAGCTCATCACGCTGGATGACAAGTTCGACCCCAAGCTGACCGCGGTCAATGCGCGCGAGCTGATTGAACAGCGCCAGGTACTGGCGCTGTTCATGACCCGAGGCACGCCGCACACCGAAGGCATCATCCCCATCCTCGACGAGTATGGTGTGCCACTGCTGGCACCCTCTACCGGTGCCATGGTGCTGCACACGCCGGTCAAGAAGCATGTGTTCAACGTGCGCGCCACCTACCAGCGCGAAGCCGAGCGGGCCATCGCCCACCTGGCGGCTGTGGGCGTGACGCGCATTGCCGTGGTGCATGTGGATGACAGCTTTGGCGCCGACGGGCTGGAGGGTGCGCAAAAAGGCTTGGCGGCGGCCAAACTCACGGCCGCCAGCGTGGCCAAATTCGACCGCAGCAAGCCCGATTTCACTCAGATCGCACCCGCCATGGCCAAGCTGGCGCCGCAGGCCATCATGGTGATTGGCTCCGGCACCGCCGTGGTGGATGGCATCAAGGCCCTGAAAGAGGCGGGCAGCGGTGCGCAGTTTGTGACGCTGTCCAACAACGCCTCCAGCGGCTTCGTCAAGTTGCTGGGGGACAACGCGCGCGGCGTGATCGTGAGCCAGGTGCTCCCCCAGTCGCTGAACTACGCGCTGGTGCAAGAGGCCGCGCAACTGGCCAAAGCCCACGACATTCTGGAAATGAGCCCTGCCATGCTGGAGGGCTATGCCTCCGCCAAGGTGCTGGTGGAGGCGCTGCGCCGTGCCAGCCCCAAACCCACCCGCGAGAAGCTGCAGGCGGCGCTGGAGACCATGGGCAAGTTCGACCTGGGCGGCCTGACGCTGAACTTCAGCCCCACCGACCACACCGGGCTGGACTTTGCTGACCTGTCCATCATCTCAGCGTCAGGCAAGTTCCGTCGCTGAATGCGGCGGGCGGTGCGGGTGACCTAGCGGTAGAACGCCTCGACCCGGCCTTTGAGCTTGATCAGCAGCGGCCGGCCCTTGCGGTCCACCGTCTTGCCCGCGGGCACCTTGACCCAGCCCTCGCTGATGCAATATTCCTCCACATCCATGCGCTCCTTGTCATTGAAGCGGATGCCGATGTCATGCTCAAACACCGCCGCCACGTGGTGCGGGCTGCGCGGGTCAATGGACAGGTGGTCGGGCAAATCGGGGCGGGGAGAGGTATCGGTCATAGCAAGCTTTTTCGGGAAACCGCGAATCTATACCAATTTCCACTCCCCGGGTGCCGGGTAGGCGCAGTCCTGGGTCAGAACTTGTAGCCAATGCCCACGGACAGCACGTTTTCCTTCAAGCTGCTGGTCGTACCCGTGGAGAAGCTCACATCGTTGAACTGGTTGAGGTCATAGCCCGCTTGCCAGTACATGTTCTTGTCCAGCATCTGGCGCACACCCAGGCCATAGCCCACGCCCTGCACGTTCGCGGTGCTGCTGCCGTCGTTCGATGCAGCGGCGCCGTAAATCGATGAGAGCTTGCCGTAGAGCTGGAAGTTATTGGCCAGCGCCACCGTGGGAATGATGTCGAGCGAGTAGCGGTTGTTGATGGATGCTGCGGCGCCGCTGGCGTAGGTTCCAGCCTGGTGATTGCCCGAGCTGTAGGACGCGCCCAGCCCCACTGCGAAGTTGGGTGCCAGTGCCCAGTCGTAACGCGCCTGCAGGCCCAGGGAGCTGCTCTGCCCGGTGTCAGAGGTTCCGTCGGTGGCCGCGGCCGAGCCCTTGTTGAACTCGGCCGTGGTGCTGACGCTAAAGCCCGACAAATCGGCCGTAGGGCCGGCTGCAAAGGCCGAGGAGGCCGCCAGCGAGCCCAGTACGAAGGTGGTCAGGAAAAGTTTTTTCATGTGAAGGTTCCAAGTGAAGGAGCCTTCATGGTGGCGGCCGGGTGTAAAGCCCGGTTGATGATTTGGCAAAAGTCCGTAAACGCCCGCCCCATGCTTGCAACCAGTTGTATCCGCCTTGCCGCCCGGATGACAGCGCTACGCCGTGCAGATGTTTATAGTGAACAGCATCCCAACCACCGAACGATGAATTTCATGCGCATTTGGCAAAAACCCGCTTCCGTCGAGATCCTGACCCGCATGAGCGAGAACACAGCGGTATCGCACCTGGGCATTGAGTTCCTGGAAGTGGGCCACGACTTTCTGGTGGGGCGCGTGCCCGTGGACCCGCGCACCCACCAACCGTTTGGCCTGCTGCACGGTGGTGTGTCTGTGGTGCTGGCAGAAACACTGGGCTCCTGCGGCGCCAACTTTGCCGCGCCCGAGGGCCACAGCGCCGTGGGGCTAGACATCAACGCCAACCACCTGAAGGGCGTGAAGAGCGGCTGGGTCACCGGCGTGGCGCGCCCGGTCCACCTGGGCCGCACCACGCACGTCTGGCAGATTGACATGCGCAACGAGGCGGGCGAGTTGAACTGTGTCTCGCGCATCACCATGGCGATTTTGGCGCCGCGCTAGGCGACGCATCGGCATGGACCCACTGCCCCTGCTTTTGCAGCGCCGCCACTGGCTGTTGGCTGCGGCCAGCGCCTTGGGTGGCGTCAGCCACGCACAGGACTCAGACGCCGTAAAGGTGGCCGTGCCCAACGACGTGGCCTCCGACTACGGTCTGTTTTTGCGGGGCCGCGATGTGCGGGGCCTGCGCTATTTCGGCGGTCGGTATGCCCGGCGTGATGTGGCGGAGCTGGCCTTGCTGCTGCGTGAAATCCGCCGTGCCCTGCCCCACAGCGCCGTGGAGCTGGAGCGCATTGACAGCTACCAGCGTGCACTGGTGGAGCTGCGCGCAGGACGTGTCACCGTATTGGGCACCACCGTGTGGAATGCCGACCTCCAAGCCCTGGGCAGCCAGGTTCTGCCCTCCCCCGCACTGATTGCGGATGGCGACTTTGTGGTGGAATTGTTTACGGCCATGGGCAACCAGGCGGCACTTTCGGCGCACAGCCTGACGGCACTGCGGGCTTTGCGGTTTGTGTCCAACAGCGATTGGAGCGCCGACTGGAACACGCTGCAGACGCTCGGGGTGCACAACCTCATGGATGTGAAAACCTGGCGGCAAATGGTACTGGCGGTAGACCGGGGCCGGGCCGATGTGCTGCTGGCACCGTTTCCCGCCACGCCACACCTGACACTGGAGTTCGAGGGCCTGAACCTGGTGCCACTACGCAACCGCGCCCTGGCCTTGCTGGGCGCGCGCCACCTGGCGACGGCCAACACCCCGGCCGGCCAGGCCCTGGCAGACAAGGTGTTCCCCGCGCTGACCCAACTTGTTGCCAGCGGTGCGGTGCGCAAAGCCTACGAAGAATGCGGCTTTTACAACCCGCGCACCAGCAGCTGGCCGGTAATCAACAAGCCCATCAGGCCCTAGCCCCCGTCTGCATTGAGCAGGTAGCTACTAAATCAGTAGCAAATTGCGTCAACCCTGCGGAACACCAAGTCTCTGGCCAGCCCAGGGCGGGCCCGCGAACGTAGTCGCTAAGCGCCGTCGGGGCTGCGCCGTGGTGCTTGCAGGGCCTGCGCCAGCTGCTCTTTGTCCGGCAGCCCCTCGCTGTCCCCCACAAACTGCACCACGCGTGCGCCAATCGCATTGCCACGCAACGCGGCGTCCTCCAGACTCTGGCCATCCAGCAGCGCGCTGAGCACGCCTACGGCAAAGCCGTCGCCCGCTCCCACGGTGTCCACCACACGCGGCACCAGAAAACCTGGCACCGTGGCACGCCCTGCGGCGCTGGCCACGTAGGCGCCCTGCGGCCCGAGCTTGATGACGACCTGTTTGGCCCCCTGGTCTAGGTACCAGCTGGCGATGCCTTGCGCGGTGTTCTGACCGGTCAACAACTGGCCTTCGGAAAGTCCCGGCATCACCAGGTCGGCCTGCGCCGCCCAGGTGTTGAGCCCGCTCACCATGGCGCTGGGCGAGGCCCATAGTCTGGGGCGCAGATTCGGGTCAAACGATACGGCCGCACCCGCAGCCCGTGCCTGCTGCACCAAAGTCTGTACCAGCGCGCGCACGCTGTCGGACAACGCTACGCTGATGCCCGTGAGGTGCAACCAGCGCACGCCCTGCAGCCCCTCAGTCGGCGCGTCGTTCGGCCCCAAATGGCTGGCGGCGGAGCCCTTGCGGAAGTAGGCGATCTGCGGGTCTTGCCCCTCGGGCTCGCAGGACTTGAGCATGAGGCCCGTGGGGTGCTGGGCGTCCACCTTCACGTGGCGGCGGTCTATGCCTTCGCGGTCCAGCGCAGCCAGCAGGTAGTCGCCCAAGGGGTCTTGCCCCACGCGGCTGATGTAGCCCACGCGCCAGCCCAGTCGGGCCAGTCCCGTGGCCACATTGAGTTCGGCGCCCGCACTGGTGCGGCTGAAATGCTCCACCGCCGCCAGCGGCCCCGGCGTTTGCGCCACCAGCAAGGCCATGGCCTCGCCCACGGTCACGACATGCGGCGCGCTCACATCACGGCCCCGAGCTGCCAGGGCACAAACTCGTTGTCACCTAGGCCATTGCTCTCGCTGCAAGTGGGCTGGCCGGAGGCCGTGGCCAGCATCAGTTCGAACAGCTGTTGCCCGGCCTGCGCAATGGTCTGCGTGCCTTCGACCACGGTGCCGGCGTCAAAGTCCATGTCCAGCCGCATGCGTTCAAACAGCGCGGTATGCGTGGCCAGCTTGAGCGAGGGCGTGGGCTTGCACCCGTAGGTGGAGCCACGCCCGGTGGTGAAGCAGATGAGGTTGGCGCCGCCCGCCACCTGGCCGGTGGCGGACACCGGGTCGTAGCCCGGCGTGTCCATGAACACCAGGCCCTGCGCGCGCACGGGCTGGGCGTATTCGTACACGGCCATGAGCCCGGTGCTACCGGCCTTGGCCACGGCGCCCAGTGATTTTTCGAGAATGGTGGTGATGCCGCCGGCCTTGTTGCCGGGCGAGGGGTTGTTGTTCATGTCGGCATTGTGGGTGCGGGTGTAGCCCTCCCACCACTGTAGCCGCGCCATGAGCTGGTCGGCCACGGCCTGCGAGGCCGCGCGCGCCGTCAGCAGGTGTTCGGCGCCATAGATCTCCGGCGTTTCCGAGAGAATGGCGGTACCACCCGTGCGCACCAGCAAGTCCACCGCCGCGCCCAGCACGGGGTTGGCGCTGATGCCCGAATAACCGTCCGAGCCGCCGCACTGCAGGCCCACGGTCAGGTGCCGGGCACTCACCGGCTCACGCGTGGCGCGGTTGGCGATGGGCAGCATCTGCTCCAGCGCGGCAATGCCAGCGGCGATCGCCTCGCGCGTGCCGCCCGCGTCCTGAATCTTCAGCGTGGCAAACAGGCCGGGCGCCCGCTCGGGCAGGCCCTGCACCAGGCCCGCCACCTGGTTCACCTCGCAGCCCAGCCCCATGACCAGCACGCCGGCAAAGTTGGGCTGGTCCGCGTAACCGCGCAGCGTGCGGCGCAGCACGTCCATGCTCTCGCCGCTGCCGGCCATGCCGCAGCCCTGGCCGTGGGTGATGGCGACCACGCCATCCACATTCGGGAAGGCGCGCAACAGCTCGGGCGTGAAATGCTGGGCGATGCGCTGGCACACCGTGGCCGAGCAGTTGACGCTGGAGACGATGCCCAGGTAGTTTCGCGTGGCCACACGCCCGTCGGCGCGCACGATGCCCTGAAACGTGGCGGCCGTGCTGCTGGGCACCACAGGCTGGTAGGCGCTGCCCGCGCCGTGCTCGGCGGTGGAAGCCACCATGGCCACGTTGTGCACATGCACATGCTCGCCCTCCGCGATGTCGCGTGTGGCCAAGCCAATGGTCTGACCGTATTTCAGCACCCGGGCGCCACTGGCAAGGGGCTGCAGGGCCAGTTTGTGGCCCGCCGGGATTTTGTCGCGCACCAGCACGGCACCGCCCCCATACTCCACGCGCTGGCCGGATTCCAGCGGGCTGCGGGCCACGCCCACGTTGTCGATGTCACTGAGCCGGATCAGCAAGGGGATGGAGGTAGACATAGAAGCCTCAGATGGCAAAATTGGTAAGGCCAGTGTATCAAACCTCGAATTGGCCTGACCTTTTAATCCCATCTGGCCGGAACAGGCCTGGCGGTCGCGTAAACTGCTTCCACGCGGAGGACCCATGCTGGACCAACTCAAACAGGTCGACAACCGTCGGCTGTACCAACAAATCGCCGACCAGATTCGCGCCTTCATTGACAAGGGCAACTACACCGCCGGCATGCGCCTGCCCCCTGAGCGGGACCTGGCCCAACAGCTGGGCGTGTCACGCCCGTCGGTGCGCGAAGCCCTGATTGCGCTGGAAATAGAAGGCAGCGTGGAAGTGCGCATGGGCGCCGGGGTGTACGTGTGCAACCAGACCCAACGCAAGCCCCAAGCCCTGGCCACCATGGGTGAAAGCCCAATCGAACTGATGCAGGCCCGCGCCGCCATCGAAGGCACCGTCATCCTGCAGGCCTGTGCCAGAGCCACGCCCGAGGCGTTGCTGGCGCTACGCCAGATCCTGGACAACATGCTGGCGGCCATGGCGCAGAACCGGTCCCCGCTGGCCTTTGACCGCCAGTTTCACCAAACCATTGCCGCCATGACTGGCAATGCTGTGTTGGAGCGGCTGGTTGGCGAGCTGTTTGACGAGCGCCACAGCCCCATTGCCACCCGGCTCAGCGCCCATTCCGAGTCCAGCCAGACCTGGGCCACCGCGCTGCAGGAGCACGAGGCCATCTTGCGCGCCCTCGAGAACCGCGACGTGCTGGCTGCACAGACTGCCCTGCGCATGCACCTGCAGGCCTCGGAGCAGCGCTGGGTGGAAAACAACCGACGCGAATGGTCCTGACCTAACCACCCCACCTCATTGGTCAGGCCTGTGCCATTGCATGGGCTTTTTTTACGTCTTTTGGCGCCAATTTTTGCCCAAAACCAAGGGTAAACACCAATACTCACACCTCTTCTGGTAAGGCCAAATACGCCGCATTCTGTCAAGTGGCCTTACCAATTTACAGGCCACGGACTACCCAAGAGGAGTTCGCATTGCTGTCATCCACGTCCACCCCCAGCCGTCCCAGCGCACCCAGCCCTGCTGAGGCGGCTGGCGTGCTGCTGCGCCTGGAAGGTATTACCAAGCGGTTCCCTGGGGTGCTGGCGCTGGACGGTGTGAGTTTTGAGGTGCGACGTGGTGAGGTGCACGCAGTGTGCGGCGAAAACGGCGCTGGCAAGTCCACCCTGATGAAGGTGATCAGCGGCCAGTACCAGCCCGATGCCGGTGCCCTGCACTACCGCGGCGAGGTCTGCCAGTTCCAGTCCACCGCCGAGTCCGAGGCCGTGGGCATTGCCATCATCCACCAGGAGCTGAACCTGGTGCCCCACCTGACGGTGGCAGAAAACATCTTCCTGGCACGCGAGCCGCGCAAGGGCTGGCTCATTGACCGCACCGCCCTGCGCCGCCAGGCCCAGCAATGCCTGGACCGGTTGGGGCCGGACATTGCCCCCGGTGCGCTGGTCAAAACGCTGTCGGTGGCGCAGCAGCAGATGGTGGAGATTGCCAAGGCGCTGTCCCTCAACGCCCAGGTTCTCATCATGGACGAGCCCACCTCGTCGCTGACCGAATCGGAAACCGAGAAGCTGTTTGCCATCATCCACGAGCTCAAGCGTGCCGGCGTGGGCATTGTCTACATCTCCCACCGGCTGGACGAACTGGCCCTCATCGTGGACCGCGTGACGGTCTTGCGCGACGGACGCTACGTGAGCACCGAGCGCCTGGCCGACACCAGCGTGGAGCAGATCGTGGCCAAGATGGTGGGGCGTTCGCTGGACGATGTGTTTCCCAAGCGCACCTCCGCGCCCACCCCGGACGTGCTCATGCGCGTGCAGGGCCTGACGCGCCAAGGCGTGTTCCACGACGTGAACTTTGAACTGCGCCGTGGCGAGATTCTGGGCTTCGCAGGGCTCATGGGCGCGGGCCGCACCGAGGTAGCGCGGGCCATTTTTGGCGCCGACCCCATCGACGCCGGCGAGGTGTTTCTGGGCGAGGAACGCCTGCACATCCGCTCCCCGCGCGATGCCGTGCGCCACGGCCTGGCCTACCTGTCGGAGGACCGCAAGCACGACGGACTGGCATTGAAGATGACGGTGGCACAGAACATCACGCTGGCCCATATGGAAGCCGTGTCCAACCGTGCCGGCATGATCCAGTTTGCCAAGGAGCAGGATGCCGCACGCCACTACATCGGCGCACTCGACATCCGCACTCCCAGCAGCAGCCAGATCGTGCGCCTGCTCTCGGGTGGCAACCAGCAGAAGCTGGTCATCAGCAAATGGCTGTTCCGGGAATCACGCATCCTGTTCTTCGACGAACCCACGCGCGGCATTGACGTGGGCGCCAAGTATGCGATCTACCAGCTGCTGGACCAACTCGCCGGCCAGGGCATTGGCGTTGTGATGATCAGCTCCGAGCTGCCTGAAATCATGGGCATGACCGACCGCGTTGCGGTCTTCGATGAAGGCCGCCTGGTCACCATCCGCTCCACCCGCGAGACCACCCAGGAAGAAGTCATGCACTACGCCTCCGGCCGCAGCGTGCCCTCTGCCAGCTGAGCCCACCAAGCCCTCTTCCCACGAACCACACCATGACCGAACAACAAAAAGACCTGTTTCAAAAATTTGCGGCACTGGCCAGCCTGCTGGGGCTTGTCGCCATCTTCTCGTTCACCAGCAACGCCTTCTTCAGCGTGGGCAACGGCATGACCGTGGCACTCCAGGTCACCTCCATTGCCTACCTGGGCATCGCGGCGACCTGCGTCATCATCACTGGTGGCATCGACCTCTCGGTGGGTGCCATCCTGGCACTCGCCGGTGTGGTGGCCGCCATGCTGGTCAAGGCTGGGGCGCCCGTGCCCGTGGGCATGTTTGCAGGCCTGCTGGTGGGCGGCCTGTGCGGGCTCATCAACGGCCTGTGTGTGACTGTGCTCAAGCTGCCGCCCTTCATCGCCACCCTGGGGATGATGCTGGTGGCGCGCGGCGTGGCCTTGCAACTGACCGATGCGCGCGCCATTGGCGGGCTGGGCGACAGCTTTGCAGAACTGGGCAACGGGGCGTTGTGGCGCATCGTCAACATCGGTGCAGACGGCTTCCCCGATGTGGTGTTTGTCGGCATTCCCTACCCCGTGGTGCTCATGGTGGTGCTGGCGCTGGCCGCCTCCATCCTGCTCAACCGCGCCACGCTGGGGCGCCATCTGTATGCCATCGGCTCCAACCTCGAAGCCGCCCGGCTCTCGGGCGTGAACGTCAAGGGCGTGACGCTGTTTGCCTATGTACTGTCCGGCCTGCTGGCCGGGCTGACCGGCTGCGTGTTGATGTCCCGCCTGGTGACCGCCCAGCCCAGTGAAGGCCTGATGTACGAACTCGATGCCATTGCCGCTGCGGTGATCGGTGGCACCTCGCTCACGGGCGGCGTGGGCACGGTGTCGGGCACCGTCATCGGCGCATTCGTGATCGGCATCCTGCGCAACGGTTTGAACATGAGCGGCGTGTCCGCCTTCACCCAACAGATTCTGATTGGCGTCGTCATCCTGCTGGCCGTATGGATCGACCAGATGCGCCATCGCAAGTGATCCCTACCGGCAGGGCTTACCGGGACTTCGAGAGACAACCTCCATAACCACCCACCCATGAGGAAAGAAATGAAAAAATTTGTCCACACCCTGATCGCATCCGCCCTGGTGGCTGCGACGTCGATGGCCATGGCCGCCGACAAAGAAATCGCCGTCATTGTGAAGACCGCCAACTCGGACTTCTGGCAAAACGTGAAGAAGGGCTCCGACGCCGCCGTGGCCGGACTCAAGGGCTACACCGCCACCTTCCAGGGCGCAGCCTCTGATACTGACCTGGCCGGGCAAGTGTCCCTGGTCGAGAACGCCGTGAACCGCAAGGTCGCCGGCATCGTGCTGGCTCCGTCGGACCCCGATGCGCTGATCCCCGCCATGAAAAAGGCTTGGGAAGCCAAGATCCCCGTCGTGCTGATTGACTCCGCAGCGTCCGACTCCGGCAAGGCCTACTACCAGTCCTTCCTGGCCACCGACAACAAGGCCGCTGGCGAAATGTCGGCCAAGACCTTGATCGACAAGATCGGCACCACCGGCAAGATTGCCATCATGTCCTACACCGCCGGTTCGGGCTCCGAAATCGGCCGCGTGGGCGGCTTCACCGACTACATCAAGAAGCACTCCAAGCTGCAGATCGTTGGTCCCTTCTATTCCAACTCGCAGATGGGCACGGCCCTGAACCAGACCACCGACGTGCTGGCCGCCAACCCTGACCTCAAAGGCATCTTCGGCGCCAACGAGCCGACCGCCATCGGCATGGGTCGCGCCTTGGCCCAAGCCGGCAAGGCCGGCAAAGTGGTCGCCATTGGTTTCGACGGCAACTCCGACCTGCAAGGCTTTGTGAAGGACGGCACCATCGAAGCCATTGCCGTGCAAAGCGCATTCGAGATGGGCAACCTGGGCGTGAAGACCGTGGCGGAAATCGTGGCCGGCAAGAAAGTGCCCGCCTTCCGCGACACTGGCGTGCTGATGGTCAACAAAAAGAACATCGACAGCCCCGCCGCCAAGAACGTTCTCTACTAACCTCTACCAACCCAAGGACACCTCCGGCACTGGATGCCGGGGGATGGGCATATGCACACCACGGATTCCAAAACCCTTCCCCGCGTAGACCTGCGGCTTACCGCCCTGGGCCTGGGCTGCTCACAGATGGGCGGCCTGTACCGGGCCACCAGCGCCCGCGAGGTGGAGGATGTCTTTGCCAGCGCCTGGGCCGCCGGCGTGCGCTACTTTGACACGGCGCCCTACTACGGCTACACCCGGTCGGAACACCGCCTGGGTGCCCAACTGGCCGAATGCGCGCGCGATGAGTTCGTGGTCAGCACCAAAGTGGGCCGACTGCTGCGTCCCGATGCCAGTGTGGCGCCGGGAGATGGCGGCTGGGCCAACCCATATCCCTTCCGCCCGCACTACGACTACAGCTACAGCGGTGTGATGCGCTCCTTCGAGGACAGCCAGCAGCGCCTGGGGCTGGCGCACATTGACATCCTCTACGTGCACGACATTGGCCGTGACACGCATGGCGACCAGCACGCCACCTACTGGCAACAGCTGACCACGGGCGGCGGCTTCCGCGCGCTGGACGAACTGCGCAGCGCCGGCGTCACCAAGGCCGTGGGCCTGGGCGTGAACGAATGGCAGGTGGTCATGAACAGCATGCAGGAGTTCGACCTGGACTGCACCATGCTGGCCGGACGCTACACCCTGCTGGAGCAGGAGAGCCTGCGCCCCTGCCTGGAGGAATGCCTGCGCCGTGGCAACGCCATCGTAGCCGCCGGTCCGTTCAATTCCGGCATCCTGGCCGGCAACACCAAATTCAACTACGCCGAGGCTCCGCCAGACGTGGTGGCGCGCGTGCACGCCCTCACCCAGGTGTGCAGCGAATTCGGTGTGCCCCTGCAGGCGGCGGCACTGCAGTTCCCGCTGGCCCACCCCGCCGTGGTGAGCTGCGTGACCGGCACCCGCACGGCCGCGCAGCTCCAGCAAAACGTGACCTGGCTGGAAACACCGATTCCCGCCACACTGTGGCAGACCCTGCGTGACCGGGGCCTGTTGCATGCGGAAGCGCCGGTGCCAGCCTGAGCACAGCGACATGCCTATAGACACCCACTCCGCCCCATCCGAGGATTTTTATGCTGACCGTCATTTGTGAAACGCCCGGCGTGCTGCGCGCCATTGAAGGGGCCGCCCCCACCCGCAACGAGGGGGATGTGCTGCTGCGCATTCGCCGCGTGGGCGTGTGTGGAACCGACCTGCATATCTTCACGGGCAACCAGCCGTACCTGGCCTATCCGCGCGTCATGGGCCACGAAATTGCGGGCACCGTGGAAGAAGCCCCTGCCGGCAGCCCCCTGCAGCCGGGTGACCCGGTATTCGTGATGCCCTACCTGTCTTGCGGACATTGCGTTGCCTGCCGCCAAGGAAAAACCAATTGCTGCGTCAATATCCAGGTGCTGGGCGTCCACCGGGACGGCGCCTTCACGGAGTACCTCAGCGTGCCCGCGCAGTTTGTGCGCAAGGCCGAAGGCGTCTCGCTGGACGAGGCGGCCATGGTGGAGTTTTTGGCCATTGGCGCCCATGCCGTACGCCGCGCAGATGTTCAGCCCGGCCAGCGGGTGCTGGTTGTGGGCACCGGCCCCATCGGTATGGCGGCCCTGCTGTTTGCGGGCCTGCGCGGCGGTCAGGTCACGGCGCTGGACACGCGGGCAGAGCGCGTGAAGTTTTGCCAGCAACACCTGGGTGCACATGCCGGGGTGCTCATCGGTGAGAACGACCTGGAGGAGCTGCGGACCCTGACCAACGGCGACTTCTACGACGTGGTGTTTGACGCCACCGGCAACGCCCGCGCCATGGAGCGCGGCTTCCAGTTCATCGCCCACGGCGGCAAGTACGTCATGGTGTCGGTGGTGCGCGACAGCATCACATTCTCAGACCCCGAGTTCCACAAACGCGAGGCCACCCTTCTGGGCAGCCGCAACGCCACCATGGAAGATTTCGAGACAGTGCTGGAGGCCATGCGCAGCGGCAAGATTCCCACCGCGGCGCTCAATACCCACCGCATGCCACTGGCCGACGTGCCTGCCCGGTTCGCCACCCTGCTGGACCCCACACAGGGGGTGGTCAAAGCCCTGGTCGAATGTTGAGGAAACCCCATCGGTGAGCCACCCCATCCTCCAGTTCGGTACCGGGCGCTTCTTGCAGGCGCATGTGGACCTGTTCGTCTCGCAAGCCCTGGCCCAGGGGCAGGCGCTGGGCGGCATTGCCGTCGTTCAGAGCACCGGTAGCCCGCAAAGCACGGCGCGCGCCGCCGCGCTAGCTCACGGCTACCGCGTGGAAGTGCGCGGCATGCAGGCTGGCCAGCGCGTGGAGGAAGACATTGCCGTGAACGCTGTGCAGGTGGTCTGGCATGCGGACCGCGACTGGGCCCTGCTGCGCAACGCCGTGGCCGGCCCGGTGCAGGTCATCGTCTCCAACACGGCGGACACCGGCTATGCGCTGGACCCCGCCGACACAGCCGCCCTGCTGCACGCCCCCGACACCACACCCCGCAGCTACCCGGCCAAGCTGCTGGTGCTGCTGCGCCACCGCTGGCAACAGCAGCCTGCGGCACCGCTAACGCTCTACCCCTGCGAACTGGTAAGCCGCAACGGCGACACGCTGCGCACCATCGTGAGTACCCTGGCACAGGACTGGGGTGCCGAGCCCGCATTCGTCCACTACCTGCAAACGCACTGCGTCTGGGTCAACTCGCTGGTGGACCGCATCGTGTCGTCCCCGCTGGAGCCCGCCGGTGCGGTGGCCGAGCCCTATGCGCTGTGGGCCATCGAGCGGCAAGACCGCATGGTGCTGCCCTGCACCCACCCGGCCATCGTGGTCACCGACGACCTGCCCGCCTTCGAGCAGCGCAAGCTGTGGCTGCTGAACCTGGGCCACACCCTTTTGGCCGAACGCTGGCAACAGCTGGCCGGTGCGGCCGACATGACGGTGGTGCAGGCCATGCACACGCCCGCCCTGCGCACGCCGCTGGAGGCCGTGTGGGCCGACGAGGTGTTGCCAGTGTTTGACGCGGAAGGCACCGGCCCTGAAGCCCGGAGCTACCTGGAAGAACTGCGCGACCGCCTGCTCAACCCCTTCCTCGAACACCGCCTGGCCGACATCGCCAAGAACCACGCCGAGAAAAAGCTGCGCCGCCTGGCACCGGTGGTGCAGCGGGCGACCGAGCTGCGGCTGCCCGTGGCGCAAACCCAGCTGCGCAATGCGCTGGGCGCAGGTGTGTGAATACTTTAGGGCTCTAGCCCCCGTGGCATCTGCGCAAACAGCTATGAATTCAGTAGCAAATGCCTGCGCACCACTGCCTCATTCACCTGCTCGCTGCATGCGCTCGCTCTTCCAATACACATCGTCCCCCACCGTGCCATCGGTGCGGTAGCGGTTGAGCACGCGGGCCAGCACAAACATCAGGTCCGACAGGCGGTTCAGGTACTGGCGTGGCGTGTCTTTCAGCGTCTCCTGCGCTTCCAGCGCCACCACCGCGCGCTCGGCCCGGCGCGCCACGGTGCGGCACACATGGGCCTGGCTCGCGCCGCGCGTGCCCGCCGGCAGGATGAACTCCTGCAGGCGCGGCAGGTTGGCGTTGTGCTTGGCCAATGCGTCATCTAGCGCCAGCACGGCCTCGGGCTTGAGCAGCTCGTAGCCAGGGATGGACAGCTCACCACCCAGGTTAAAGAGCTGGTGCTGGATCTCCACCAGCAGCGTGCGCACGCCTTCGGGCATGGGCTCACAGAGCAAGAGGCCGATGTGGCTATTGAGCTCGTCCACATCGCCCATAGCGTGCACGCGCAAGCTGTCTTTGGAAACCCGGGTGTTGTCACCCAGCCCCGTGGTGCCGTTGTCCCCAGTGCGGGTGGCGATTTGTGTGAGTCGGTTGGCCATACACGCATTGTTGTCGATTCTGGCCAACTTGCCAGCCTGATCGATTATCCGCACGACCCGGCTCGCAGAGACATGTTAGCGCGACGGAGGGGTTAGACCTCTTTCTTGGCGCGCGACCGAAAACCGGCGGCAAAGCGCCTGGCGAGGGGAATGGCCACGAAGAACACCAGCCCCAGGCGCGGGTGCGCCAACGCCGCCGCTGAGCAGAAGAAAAAGAAGGCCGCAAGACGGTAGCTGTGCTTTGCAGCCTCGCGCAGCGGTGCGGACACCTGGAGATCTGCAACGAGGCTTGCGACTTTCGCTCTGAAGCGGCCCACCGTGACCGATACAGCCAACATGACCAGCCCGTAGAGAACGACTGGCAGCGGGGATGCCCAATGACTTTCACCAGCAAACGCGGTGACGAATGGGATCAGTGATGCACAGAACAGGAACAACCCGTTCACAAACAGGAGGTCACGATCGATCTCTGTGACCTGCGAGAGGGTGTCATGGTGGTCTGCCCACAGAACAAAGACGTTGTAGTAGGACAAGGCGTAGGCCAACCATACCGGCCAGAGTTCACTCAAAGCGGCCAGCGTCGGCTCTTTGGGTACCTTGAGTTCAAGCACCATGATCGTGAGGATGATCGCGATGACCCCGTCTGAGAATGCTTCGAGTCGACCTTTGTGCATGCTATGAGACCTCATGTTTGGCTAGCGCAGACCGGATGCCTTTGGGAACGCGTTTCGCCACACGATGCCCTGGCATGAACGTTTGCCATACGGCGCCGGTGGCTCCGCGCCAAGCCGGATTTCACAGAACCGAGTGAAAAGACAAATGACTGTGGATGTCATGATGCCCAACTTGATATAGATCGCAAAAGTGCGGAATGACATCAACAGATGTTCACGGTCTGCACCTCCCTTGCTACAGCGAAGTGTTTGATTTTGTTGTTGTTTTCCGCAGTGTAGCGTCCCCCTTCTTGTAAGAACAAGTCGCGAAAGCCCACAAATCTGCGGTCAAACACCCGTCAGCTTTTCAGCAAGCAAATCGCAACCGTCTTCCTACAATGGAGAAAACAAGGAGACCGCCCATGAACGCCCCCACCGCTTCCCACCACCTGCTGCCTGAAGTCCACGCCCGCGAGGTGCCCCAGACCCTGCTGGACGCACTGCAGGCCCGCTTTGGCGCGCAGTTCTCCACCGCCTTGGTGGTGCGCGAGCAGCATGGGCGCGATGAGTCGGCGTTTGACATTCCGCCGCCTGCGGCCGTGGTGTTTGCGCAGAGCACGCAGGATGTGAGCGACGCAGTAAAGCTGGCCGCGCAGTACCTGGTGCCGGTGATTCCCTTTGGCGTGGGCTCTTCGCTCGAAGGTCACCTGCTGGCCGTGCAGGGTGGCATCAGCCTGGACGTGAGCCGCATGGACGCCGTGCTGTCCATCAACGCCGAAGACCTGACGGTGACGGTGCAGCCCGGGGTGACGCGCAAGGCGCTGAACGAGGCGGTGAAGAGCACGGGCCTGTTTTTCCCCATCGACCCCGGTGCGGACGCCACCATTGGCGGCATGAGCGCCACGCGCGCCAGCGGCACCAACGCCGTGCGCTACGGCACCATGCGCGAGAACGTGCTGGCGCTGGAGGTGGTGACGGCTAGCGGCGAAGTGATCCGCACTGGCACACGTGCCAAGAAGTCGTCGGCCGGCTACGACCTAACGCGCCTGCTGGTGGGCAGCGAGGGCACGCTGGGCGTGATCACCGAAGTCACCGTCAAGCTCTACCCCCTGCCCGAGGCCGTGATGGCGGCCACCTGCTCGTTCAACAGCCTGGCCGATGCGGTGAACACCACCATCCAGATCATCCAGCTGGGCGTACCCATTGCGCGCTGCGAGCTGCTGGACGCCAACACCATCCGCATGGTCAACGCGCACTCCAAACTCACGCTGCGCGAAGGTGCCATGTTGCTGATGGAGTTTCACGGCTCGCCCGACAGCGTCAAGGAGCAGGTGCAAACCGTGCAAGACATTGCAGCCGAGTTTGGCGGCGCGGCCTTTGAATGGGCCGAGACGCCGGAGGAGCGCACCCGCCTGTGGACCGCGCGGCACAACGCTTACTTTGCCGGCGTGCAGTCGCGCCCCGGCTGCAAGGCCATCACCACCGATGCCTGCGTGCCCATCTCCCACCTGGCCGACGCGCTGCTGGACAGCGTGACCGAGGCGCAGGAGGCTGGCATTCCCTACTTCCTGGTCGGCCACGTGGGCGACGGCAACTTCCACATGGGGTACCTGATCGACCCCAACCTGCCTGCCGAAAGGGAACTGGCCGAGAAGCTGAACCACCAACTGGTGGCGCGCGCGCTCAAGCTGGGCGGCACCTGCACGGGTGAACACGGCGTGGGTCTGCACAAGCAGGGCTTTCTGGTGGAGGAAACCGGCAATGGCGCGGTGGACATGATGCGCACCATCAAACGCGCGCTGGACCCGCACAACATCCTGAACCCGGGTAAAATCTTCGCGCTATAAATTCAGGAGCTGTTGGCGCATATTCCACGGGGGCTAGAGGCCTACATCCCCAATATTGGGGATATGCCATCCGCGCGTCCCCTGTTATGCTTTCGCGGCCTGACGCGTAGCCCCCGCTGCGCAGGCCACCTTAGAAAGACAACAGGGATGAGACTCAGCATCTTCGCCGCCATCGGGCTGGCGGCACTCTTGATTGCGGGCGCCAGCCAAGCGCAAGTGGACTACAGCGACATCAAAACCGGGACCAAACTGGACGGCAAGGGCATACGTATTGGCGCGTTCATCAAACCCGTGCCGCTACCACCCGGCGACTGGCTGGTCGTGCACCGTGCGGACAACACCATCCGCCTTACGGGCGGCGATGGTTCATTCAACTCCACCAACCAGGTGCTTCTGACACTCAAGAGCACGGATTCCGGCAATGGGATTTTCGCCATCGTCATGGGCTTCTCACCGGACTCCCTGAACATCCGTTGGCAAACCTCGTGCATGACGGAGAAACAGCGCTTTGCCTTCAACATCACGTCCAGCGGCAGCCATGGTGGAGAGGCTTGTGGATGGGGCCAACTGACGCCTGGTGCGGGCATGCGCAGCCTCTTCAAGGCAGCGGCCAACCATGCGACCCCTTTCATCAAGGAACGCTATGGACCGCTCACCCCGTACGCAGACGAATCGCCCGAACATCTGGCCACGCTGGGATTGAGTGCCAGCCGCTCCGGCGGACGCATGTTGGAGTATGCGTTCTATGCCCAATCGGAACCCAATGCACCCGTTGGGGGCGCATTTGAAAAAGCCGTGCAAACGTGGCTGAAGGCCACTGCACAGGCCGCCGTGGACATGCTGGACAACACACTCACGCCGATACCTGCGTTCCCCAAGGCCGCAGCGGCGCCAGCGATTGCGGCGCCCATTGCAGCGACAGGCGGCAAGGCCAGGGAAGTGGGTGGTGCCGAGCTGGACACCCTGCAACCAGGTAGTGAAGTCAGCAATGCCATGGGCTTGCCTACCAGCAGCGCATCGCTGCCCCTGCCGCCCGGACGCTGGATCGTGGCCGGGCGCCACGATTACCCGATGAATGGCCAGGTCGTGTCCACCCTGACCCTCAGAAACTCCGACCTGACTGCGCCGTTGGCTGCCCTGGTGATGACCGTGCAACCCGCACAGTTCAACCCGGTCATCGCCATGGGGCGCTGCCAAGCGCCGGCCAAAAGCCAGTTCCAGATTGCAGAAGACCTGGGCACTACGGCGAATTCCGCCGTAACCATCTGTGCAGTGGGTGGTCTCTACTCAGCCAGTTTGAAACAGATGGTGCACAACGCCCCCACCAGCAGCGACCCTTGGTTCAAGGAGAACCTGAGCGCGTTGACGCCCTACGAGGCGGATATGCCAAACGCCCATATCTGGTTGTCTCTGGACACCGGACGCAATGGACAAACGCGCGTGCAGTGGGCGCTGTACAGCCGGGCCGCCGCAGGTTTGCGACCCGGCAATGTGGTGGATGGCCCGCTGCGGGAATGGGTTCGTGCGATGGGACAAAGCATGCTGAGCTTCCACAACAACCAGTACAGCGCCATCGCTCCCTACCCGGTCCTCGCCGCAACACCCTGATACCAGATCATCCGCTCACAAGCTCATGCCAAACAATTCGTTGGCAGGCAGGGCCTGGGGCGGCACACTGTGGGCATGCGCATCACATCCTGGCTCCTGCCGCTCCTGCTGTTCACTACCACCGGTGCCGTCCTTGCGGACGATGCGCTGCAGGCCGCCATCGCGGCGCCGCACCGCACACCAGCCTTTGTGGCACGCGACGGGTGGCGACATCCCTATGAAACGCTGACCTTCTTCGGTATCCGGCCCGATGCGACCGTGGTGGAGCTGAGCCCGGGCGGTGGTTGGTACACCGAGATCCTGGCGCCCTACCTGCGCGACAAGGGGCGGCTGATCCTGGCGGCGGACGATCCCCAGTCCCCGGTGGAATACACGCGCAACAGTGCCGCACGGCTGCGCGCCAAGCTGGACGCGGCGCCCCAGCTCTACGACAAGGTGCAGGTAGGCGTGTTCGCACCGCCCACGCAGTTGCAATACGCTCCGCGCGGCAGCGTCGACCTGGTACTGACCTTCCGCAACGTGCACAACTGGAACGAACAGGGCGACGCCACGGTGCGCGCGGTGTTTCAGAGCGCGTTTGACAGCCTCAAATCCGGCGGTGTGTTTGGCGTGGTGGAACACCGCCTGCCCGCCAACCGCGTGCAAGACGCGTCCAGCAGCACCGGCTACGTGCACACAGCCTATGTGCGACGCATTGCAGAGAGTGTGGGCTTTGTGCTGGCGGCCGAGTCCGAGGTGAATGCCAACCCGCGCGACACGGCAGACCACCCAGGCGGCGTATGGGCCCTGCCACCGTCCTACGCCAACAAGGATGTAGACCGCGCGACCTATGCCGCGATTGGCGAGAGCGACCGCATGACGCTCAAGTTCACCAAGCCCTGACGCGGCGCCCTACAGGACCGCGACTTCAGCGATCGCGTTGGCCATGTACTCGATCTTCTGCTGCATGTCGGCCTCGGTGTCCGCGTGACGCTGCGCAATGGTGCGGAAGTCTTCGTGGACGGCCAGAAAGGCGTCCACCATGTCGGGATCGAAATGGCTGCCGCGGGCTTCGGTGATGATCTTGACCGCCTGGTCGTGCGGCACACCATCCTTGTACACCTTGTTGCTGATCAGCGCGTCATACACGTCTGCCAGCGCCACGATGCGGGCCGACAGCGGGATCTGCGCACCCCACAGGCCCTTGGGGTAGCCCGAGCCATCCCATTTTTCCTGGTGGCACAGGGTGATCTCTTTGGCGATGGTGAGCAGCGGTGACACGCGGCCCAGTGTCTTCTCGGCGCGCGCCAGCGCGTCGTGGCCCAGTGTGGTGTGGGTGCGCATGACCGCAATTTCTTCGGGCGTGAGGCGCCCGGGCTTGAGCAGGATGCGGTCGGGAATGCCCACGGTGCCCATGTCGTAGATCGGCACGCTGGTGACCAGCATTTCCACATAGGTGGGAGTCAGCACGTCCGCGTGTGCGGGCAGCGTTTGCAGCTGGGCGCACAGGGCGCGCACATAGCGCTGCACGCGCAGCATGTGGCTCTCGGTGTCCGAATCGCGCAACTCGGCCAGGGTGGCCAGGGCAAACACCACCACCTGGGTCGCCTGCAGGGCGTCGGCGGGGTCCAGGTTCGTGGCCACAGGGGATGGGGTGGTTTCGGACGTCATGTGCTTTCTCCAGTGGGCGCAGACAAGGGCGCCCGGTACAGCCACACCATTTTGCCACCGGGCGTGCGCCAGCTGGCGCTTGTTGCGGCCTGCGTGGCCTCAAATTCCAGGCTCACCAGCCAGGCACCAGGGCGCAACTCGGCACGCGCCTTGTCCACCGCACGCGCCATGCTCTCGGGCCGCTGGAACAAATACACCATGTCATACCCCGACCAATCGGCCTTCCAGATGTTGCCCTGGCGCACACGTGCCCAGGGGCAGCGCAGTGCGCACAGGGCACGCAGCGGCCAGCTCCACTCCAGGCCGTGCAGCGTGGCCTGCGGGTAGGCCTGGCGCAGCGCCTGCAGCCCATGGCCCAGGCCGCAGCCCGCATCGAGCACTTGGGCACCGGCCGGCAACGGTGCATGGGTCGACAACTCGGCCAGCGCGTCCAGCGGCGTGGGAAACAGCGGTGCGTCACGCCAAGCGTTCACGGGGTAGACCAGCAGCAACAAGGCCAGCGGCACCAGCCAGGCCCAGGCCGGCACGGCATTGCCGCCCACCAGGCCCAACGTGAGCGCCAGCGACACGGGAAAGCCCGCGGCAATCAGCAGGCGGCGCCACCAGCTGGCACCCCAGAGGCTCAACAGCACGCCCAATGCACTGGCCAGGGCCAGCGCCCCCAGCAAGGCCAAGCCCTGCTCCCACACGGTGCGGAACAGCGTCCAGCACAGCGCCCAGGCCAGCACCGCCGGCAGTGGCCAGGGCCAGTGGGCGGGGTTCAGGCGTTGCACGGCAGATTTATGTGAGAAATTGGCCGCTAGCCCGCGTGGAATATGCGCAAGCAGCTCCTGATTTCATAGCGATTAGCGGTTGCCGCCGGGGGCCAAACGCTCAATCAGGCCGTTGAGCTCGTCGATGGAGCCGAACTGGATAACCAGCTCGCCCATTTCCTCAAAGCGGCCGTTGCGCTTCACGCGCTTCTTGATGTGCACGTCCACCTGGGCCATGAGCAGGTCCGACAGCTCCTCTTCCACGCGCTTGATGTCGCGCGACTTTTCCTTGGCGGTTTTTTGCGGTGTGAGCGAGAACTCGGCGCTGAGTTTCTTCACCAGGCTCTCGGCCTCGCGCACCGACATCTTCTTGGTCGCAATCTGGTTGGCCGCGGTGATCTGCGTGCCACGGTCCAGCGCCAGCAGTGCACGCGCGTGGCCCATGTCGATGTCCCCGGCCATCAGCATGGTCTGCACCGGGTCAGCCAGGTTCAGCAAACGCAACAGGTTGGATGCTGCGCTGCGCGAGCGGCCCACGGCCTGCGCCGCAGTTTCGTGCGTGAGGCCAAACTCCTTGATCAGGCGCTGCAGGCCCTGCGCTTCTTCCAGCGGGTTCAGGTCTTCGCGCTGGATGTTCTCGATAAGCGCCATGGCCGCGGCGGCCTCGTTGGGCACATCGCGCACCAGCACGGGCACGCTGTCCAGCCCGGCCAGCTTGGCAGCGCGGAAGCGGCGTTCACCGGCAATGATTTCGTAGATGGGCCGTTTGCGTCCATCGCCGATGTGCTTGGCCGCGTCGGCGTCGTCGAGCTGGCGCACCAGGATGGGCTGCATGATGCCTTGCACCTTGATGCTCTCGGCCAGCTCGTAGAGCGCGCCCTCGTCCATGCGCGTGCGCGGCTGGTAAACACCGGCCACCATGTCGGTCAGCAGCAGGGTGTTGGGCGTGCCGGGGTTGCTGGGTGCCGCGTCGGCCGCGGGCGTGTCCTTCACCTTGGGGCCCAACAGCGCCTCCAAGCCCATGCCCAGTCCCTTGGGTTTCTTCGTGACCATGTTTTCTTCTTCCTATGAAATTCAGGTTCAGGCCGTGCGGGCGATGAGAGCCTGCAATCGCGCGTGGCCATCGGCCCAGTCACCCAGGCCCGTATCGGCATTGATGTGGCCAGCCGCGCCGTAGTCGATGAATTCAGCGCCCCAGGCGGTGGCAAAGTGCTGCGCGCGGGCGAAGCTGCAATACGGGTCGTTCTGGCTGCCCAACAGCTCGGCGGCAAAGGGCAGTTTGTCCATTACCACGGGCCACCAGCTCTTGAGCGCGGCGCGCAACTCTTCGCGCTCCGGGTCGCCAGGCGCCACCAGAAACGCGGCCTGCACCTTGTGCGTGTTTTGTGAATGCTGGGCCCAGGCGGCGGTGAGCATGCAGCCCAGGCTGTGTGCCACCAGCACCACCGTGGGTGCGGCCAGCACAGCTTCTTCCAGCTGCATCATCCAGTCACCCCGCAGCGGCTGCATCCAGTCGTGCTGCTGCACGCGCGTGTAGCCGTACAGCGCTTCCCAGCGGCTCTGCCAGTGGGCGCCGCCGGAGTTTTGCCAGCCGGGCAGGATGAGAACGGTGGGGGCAGACATGGTTTGCTATAAATTCAGGAGCTACTGGCGCAATATCGACGGGGGCTGGAGGTCTATTTAGATTGCAAACGCCTACATGGCCTGGATGCGGTCCACCATCTCTTGCGCAAAGGTGATAAAGGCCTGTGCGCCCTTGGAATTGGGGTCAAACACCACGCCGGGCACGCCATAGCTGGGCGCTTCGGCCAAGCGCACATTGCGCGGGATCACAGTGTTGAACACCTTGTCGCCAAAGTGCGCCTTGAGCTGGTCGCTGACCTGCTGCTGCAGCGTGATGCGCGGGTCGAACATCACGCGCAGCAGGCCGATGATCTGCAGGTCGTCGTTGAGGTTGGCCTTGACCTGCTTGATAGTGTTGACCAGATCGGTCAGGCCTTCGAGCGCAAAGTACTCGCACTGCATGGGCACGATGACGCCGTGCGCGCAGCACAGACCGTTGAGCGTCAGCATGCTCAAGCTTGGGGGGCAGTCGATGAGCACAAAGTCATACTCGGCATCGACCACGGCCAGCGCCTGCTTCAGGCGCTTTTCGCGGCGCTCCACTTCCACCAGCTCCACCTCGGCACCGGCGAGTTCGCGGTTGGCGCCCAAGATGTCGTAGCCGCAACCACCTTCGATAAGTTTCTCGCTCGTGGCGCGCGCTTCGACCACGGAGGCGGATTCGAGCAGCACGTCGTAAATGGTGAGCTCCAGCTTGCGCTTGTCCACGCCGGAGCCCATGGTGGCGTTGCCTTGCGGGTCCAGGTCAATCATCAGCACGCGCTGGCCCACCTTGGCCAGGCCAGCCGCCAGGTTGACGGTGGTGGTGGTCTTGCCAACGCCACCCTTTTGGTTGGCAACGCAGAAAATTTTGGCCATAGAGCGCTTTACGTGAAGAGACTAGAAAACCGGTGCGAAAGGGTGCGGGCGCTCAGCGCGACTGCAGGGCCAGCTTGATGCCAAAGCCGACCAGGAACAGGCCCGCGACTTTTTCCAGCACGCGGCCAATCTTGGGATTGGCACGCATGCGCTCGGCCAGAAAGTGCGTGAGCAGCGTGGCGCCCAAGCCGTACAAGAAAGTGAGGAAGGCAATGGTGGCGGCCATGAAGCCATAGGTCACCAGACCCTGCTGGCTGGCGCGGTCCACAAACAGCGGGAAGAAGGCCATGTAAAACAAGATGGCCTTGGGATTGAGCAAGGTGATGAGCAGTGCTTGGCGCAGGTAGTGGCCGGCCTTGATGTTGAGTACCGGCGCAGCGCCGGGTTTGGTGGTCAGCATCTTGAAACCCAGCCAGGCCAGGTACGCAGCGCCCATCCACTGCACAGCGTGGAAGGCTTCGGGGTAGGCCGCCAACAAGGCAGCTACACCGGCCACGGCCGACCACATCAGCACCTGGTCACCAAGAATGACGCCCAGCGTAGCGGCCAGCCCACCCGCAATGCCACCCTTGCTGGTGGATGTCACCAGCGCCAGATTGCCCGGTCCGGGAATGGCCAGAAACACGATGATGGTGATGACAAAAGTGCCGTAATCGGTGACGCCGAGCATGGTGGTTTTCTTTCAGGGGAAGGGCTGAGTTTACGTTGGAAATTCTGGCGCAGCTTTTTGGCGTTCTTGCCTGTTGTTCTGTGCCCGCTACGCGCCAGGGGTACGCCCCGCCGTTCGTGTCCCCCGGGCCTTTGGCCCTCCTCCTTGACCTCACTTTGGGGCGCACCCCTGTCACGCAGCTACGAACAAAGGAATGGGTTTTCCACCGTGGGCACACCACCCTTTCCGTTGGCTGGGTAGGGGTTGGCGTTTTGCGTAGGTAAAGGAGGAGGCCGAAGGCCGGGGGACACGAAGCAAAACGCCAACCCCTACCCAGCCCCCATCAAAGTTGAATAGCGAGGGACTTAAACCACCGCCCTCTTCCGCATCCAAATAATGCACCGCTCAGCACCTAACCCCGGCACATCCAGTTGTTCCACGTGAAACACTTCCACCGAAGATGGCAAAGCGGCCAGCTCGTCGAGAGGATGCTTGCCCTTCATTCCCATCCACACCCCCTGCCCCGCCAGCGCCTTCTCCGACCAGGTCGTGAAATCTACCAACGACGCAAAAGCACGCGAACTCACCACGTCGTAGGGCTCGGTCAAACTTTCCACCCGCGCATGGATGCCCCGCAGATTGGGCAGCTTCAGCGTCACCGCCACCTGCTGGATAAAGGCTGCCTTCTTGGCCACCGTGTCCACACAATGCACCGTGATGTGCGGGCAGCAAATGGCAATCACAATACCGGGCAAACCAGCACCCGACCCGACGTCCAGCAACCGAGGTTTGTCACCCACCACACCCTGCCCCACCAACACCGCCAGTTGTTTTTGCAAAGGCACGATGACGGCCAGGCTGTCCAGCAGGTGGTGGGTCAGCATCTCGTCGGGGTCACGTACGGCGGTCAGGTTGTAGACCTTGGTCCATTTCTGGATCAAGGCCAGGTAGTCCAGCAGTGCCGTGACCTGTGTGTCGTCCAGCGCCAGGCCCAAAGTTGGCAGTGCTTGGACCAACACCTCGCGGTGGTTCAGGTTAGGGGCAGGCAACGGACACCTCGTTCTGCAGTTTTGCGTATTCCATCTTTTCCTTGTCAGTCATCTTGGACAGCCGAGCCTTGGCATCGTCGCGCACCTGGCGCAGCATGCGGCAGCTGGCAGCGTCAGGTTTGCCGGCGGGGCGGGCCTGGCCGGATGCGCGCCAGGCTTTCTCCACCTGGTCACCGCAACGTCCCTCGAACTCGGACACCGCACGCTTGATCTCTTCCAGCCCGGCATCGGATCGCAACAGTTGAGAGGCCTTATCCCCCAGAGCTTGGCACTCGGGGCTCAGCCCGGCTTGCATTTGTTGGCGCTTGGCCTGCTCCAGGGCCGTCGCAGGCTCCACGGATGGCACGGGTTTCGTGGCGGATTTGGTAATGCCCGGCACCGTCGAACTCGTCTGGTCCGCGGCACACGCGTGGTCACTGAACACCACCCTGCCGTCGGCGCCCTTGCACTTGAACACCTCGGCCTGCGCCGACGCCGCCAGCAGAACCAGCCCTACGGCCGCCACGAAGACGCGAGAAAGTTGCATCACATTCAGTTCCAGCAATTGGCCGACTGGCCCGGAGAGTTCACCCAGTAGCGGCCATTGCCGCCGATGCCCGCACCCAGGCGACCCTGCAGCCCCCAGACATCCCCACGTGCTTCGTGGTCGTAGTTCTGGTCGTCCATGTAGTTGCCACCATCGGCAAAGGTAGCCATGCGCCAGCCGGGGCCCAGCTCGCGCTCGCACATCACATTCGCCTTCATCTCGGAATCGATGGTGGCACCCATCACCGCCTGTGTGGCAGCCAGATCACCGCGCGTCCAGCCATTGCCGCTCAGACCGCTGGGTCGGGGCAAGTCGCCCTTCTTGATACACAGCAGCGGCAGCACCATGCGGCAGCTGGTGTCGCCCACCGTGGGGTTGCAGCCACCTTTGTAGGGGCGGTCCAGCGTGGATTCGCCCGCGTCGCACTCCAGGCTGGCCACGTCCTTGGGGTCGTTGTCTTCCAGCGTTGCCGGGCCAAAGGTCATGCCATAGCCGATGGGCTTGTTGCCCACGGGCTCCGGGCTGCTGGCTGCGAGTGCCAGCGGTGCACCGGAGGGGGCCACCGCCATGGGTGGTGTCTTGGGTGATGCGCACTTCTTTAACGCCAAGGGGATCACCAAAATCCCGATCAAGGTCAGCACCAGAACAATCGCACGCGGCATGCACAGCCCTCCCAGGCCCTTTGGAAAAGGGGCTAGTTTACGCTGCCACCTTTTCGGCAAAACCGCGGAAGTTGCCCTTCTTCAGGTGGATCAACAGCAACGAGATGGTGGCGGGTGTGATGCCCGACAGGCGTGACGCCTGACCCAGGGTTTCGGGCCGGTATTTGTTCAGGCGCTGGCGTGCTTCGATACTCAGGGCGCCGACCTGCATGTAGTCCAGCTCCGCCGGTAGGCGCAGGTTTTCGTAATGGGCGGCGCGCTCCACCTCATCCTTCTGGCGGTCGATGTAGCCCGAATACTTGGCGGCAATCTCCACCTGCTCCACCACGGCGGCCACAAAAGCCTCTTGCGCTGCGACTTCCACGCTGAGTGGCACATCCGCGGTTTCACGTGAAACAGGGGGTGCCAGATCGCGGTTGGCGTACTTGCCGTGGTCCAGCGACATCAACGCGGCGTAGCTGATGTTGGGGCGGCGCAGCAGGTCACCCAGGTTGTACTCATGGTCGATGGCCTTGCCCAACACGCGCTCGGATTCCTCGGCCGCCAGATTGCGCGGGTTCACCCAGATGGCCTTCAGGCGCTCTGTTTCACGTGAAACCGCATCGCGCTTGCGGCAGAACGCATCCCAGCGTGCGTTGTCCACCAGGCCCAGCGCCCGGCCCACCGTGGTCAGTCGGTCATCCGCATTGTCCTCACGCAGCTGCAGGCGGAATTCGGCCCGGCTGGTGAACATGCGGTAGGGTTCGGTCACACCCTTGGTGATCAGATCGTCGACCAGCACGCCCAGGTAGGCCTGGTCGCGGCCGGGCAGCCAAGTGTCGCCCGTGTAGCTAGCAGCACCTGCAGCGCTCAGCGCCACATCGCCACCGCCCAGACTGCGCACCTGCAGCGCGGCGTTGATGCCGGCAAACAGGCCCTGGGCCGCTGCCTCTTCATAACCCGTGGTGCCATTGATCTGGCCCGCGAAGAACAGGCCGCCAATCTGGCGAGTCTCAAAGCTGCTTTTCAAGGAGCGTGGATCAAAGTAGTCGTACTCGATGGCGTAGCCAGGGCGCAGGATGTGGGCGTTCTCCAACCCGGCCATGCTGCGCACCAGTTCATACTGGATGTCGAACGGCAGGCTGGTGCTGATGCCGTTGGGGTAGTACTCGTGCGTGGTCAGGCCTTCGGGTTCCAGAAAGATCTGATGGCTGTCCTTGTCGGCAAAGCGGTTGATCTTGTCTTCCACGCTCGGGCAGTAGCGCGGGCCCACGCCCTCGATCTTGCCGGTGAACATAGGGCTGCGGTCAAAGCCGCTGCGGATGATGTCGTGCGTGCGCTCGTTGGTGTGGGTGATCCAGCACGGCACCTGCTGTGGGTGCATGGCCACATTGCCCATGAAGCTGGCCACCGGCATCACGTCGCTCATGCCACCGGGCACACCATCACCGGGTTGCTCAATGCATTTGCTGAAGTCAATGGTGCGGCCATCCAGGCGCGGCGGCGTGCCGGTCTTCAGGCGGCCCTGTGGCAGCTTGAGTTCTTTCAGGCGTGCGGACAAGGACACCGCGGGCGGATCCCCGGCCCGGCCGGCGGCGTAGTTGTTCAGGCCCACGTGGATCTTGCCGTCCAGGAAGGTGCCGGCGGTCAGCACCACGGTCTTGGCGCGAAACTGGATGCCCACCTGCGTCACGGCGCCAACCACGCGGTCACCTTCGATCATCAGGTCGTCCACCGCCTGCTGGAACAGCCAGAGGTTGGGCTGGTTTTCCAGCATGCGGCGGATGACGGCTTTGTAGAGCACCCGGTCGGCCTGGGCACGCGTGGCGCGCACGGCCGGGCCCTTGCTGCTGTTAAGAATACGGAACTGGATGCCCGATTCATCGGTAGCCAGGGCCATCGCACCACCCATGGCATCTACCTCTTTCACCAGGTGGCCCTTGCCAATGCCGCCGATGCTCGGGTTGCAGCTCATCTGGCCCAGGGTTTCGATGTTGTGGGAGAGCAGCAGCGTCTTGCAGCCCATGCGGGCGGCAGCAAGCGCAGCCTCGGTGCCGGCATGGCCGCCGCCAACGACGATGACATCGAAATCTTGTGGGTACAACATGGTGTTCTATTCGGGCGCGCCAAAGACAGGGAGGGTGCGCGTCAAGTGAGGGGGAAGGCGATGATTTTAGCGGGTGCCTGATTTTTTGGCACGCCGGCTTTGGATGGGCCGCGTTGCTGCGGGATTCAACGGACTGTGTACTCTGCGCCGTTCGTGTCCCCCGCCCGCAGCGCGGGCTCCTCCTTGACCTCACTTTGCAGAGCACCCAGCCCACTGAATCCAACGAGGAATTGGCGCTCCCGCATTGAATTGCAAATTCGAGCGGCGGGGGTGGGGTATGCGTTTTACGTAGGTCAAGGAGGAGCCCGCAAAGCGGGCGGGGGACACGAAGCAAAACGCATACCCCACCCCCACCGCGGGCGAACAAAAGAGTCCGGACTTGGCGACAATCCAACCCATGACAAAACTCCTGATCTTCGCGGGCAGCACCCGCCAACACTCCTTCAACCGCCGCCTCGCCCACGTGGCCGCAGCCCTGGCCCGCGAGGCTGGCGCCGAGGTTACCCACCTCGAACTGAGCGACTTCAACATCCCGCTCTACAACGCCGACCTCGAAGCCACAGGCACCCCGGCAGATGTGATTCGCCTCAAGGAAATCATGGATGCGCACCCGGCCTGGATCATCGTCTCGCCCGAGTACAACGGCAGCTACACCGGCCTGATGAAGAACACGCTGGACTGGGCCAGCAGCCCGGTCAAGGGCCACCCGGTGTGGGCGGACGGTGAGAAACCCTTTGCGGGCAAGGTGGTAGGGCTGCTCAGTGCGTCGCCAGGCGCACTGGGAGGTTTGCGCTCACTTAGCCATTTGCAGCCGCTGTTGCTAGCTCTGCACTGCTGGCTCGCGCCCAAACAGTTTGCGCTGGGCTCGGCCGGCAAGGCCTTTGACGATGAAGGCCAGCTCATCGAAGAGCGCCAGCGCCGTGGCGTGCAGACCGTGGTGGACCAGGTGCTCTGGGCGGCCCCGCGCCTGGCCACTTAAGCCAAACAGTTAGCGGGCAGCGCCCAGCTTCTCGAGGCCTGGCAACGACAAAATGTCGATATGCCCATAGCCTAGGGCGAGTACGCCCTCGCGCACCAGGTACTTCAACTCCTTGGCCAGCGTCTGGCGCGTGACGCCCAGCATCATCGCCAAGGCCTCGTGTGAAACGGTGATGATGGTGCGCGCCTGCGGTGCCATGGTAGTGTCGCCGCGCGCCAGGGCCAGCAGGCGGCGGGCCACGCGCGCACGGGTGGAGCGGAGCATGGCATCCTCCACCAAACCGTACAACGCCCGCACGCGCGTACACAGCAGCGCACCAATTCCTTGGGCAAAGCCCGCACGCTGCATCAGCGCAGAAAAGTCGCTGGGCAGGATCAGCAGCACCACGCCTTCGTGCAGCGCCGTCACATCATGGGGTCGGGGCAGGCCATCCAGCAGCGTGGTCTCACCAAACCAGTTGCCCTCCTCCATGATGGAGAGAATGCCCTCGCGCCCATCCTCGCCCAGGCTGGACACCTTGAAGGCGCCCTCCACCACGCCGTAGAAACCACCGGTCGTCTCGCCCTTGTGGTACAGCACATCGCCCGCGCGCACTGGCACCAGCGCCGCTGCCGACAGCATGGCCTTGCGGTCCGCCAGCGGCAGGCTTTCAAACCAAGCGTTCAGCGAGAGCTTGTGCAGCAGCTCGGCTTTTGAGTACCCCATCCATTTCCCCCCGGTGATTACCCTTGATTGTTAATTTTTTAACAGTTTAGAGCTTGGCGCCCGGTTAACGTGGCCAAGTCCCTACAAAATTTCTGGAGATGTCGCATGGCCACCCCCTCAGTGCAATCGCAGGTCAGCCCCGAAGAATGGAAACTGCGTGTGGATCTGGCCGCGTGCTACCGGCTCGTGGCGCTGTATGGCTGGAGCGATCTGGTCTTCACCCACATCAGCGCCCGCATTCCCGGACCGGAGCACCACTTCCTCATCAACCCCTACGGGCTGATGTTTGACGAGATCACCGCCAGCAGCCTGGTCAAGGTGGACCAGCAGTGCAACAAGCTCATCGACTCGCCCTACCCCGTCAACCCGGCTGGCTTTGTGATCCACAGCGCTGTGCACGAGGTGCGCGAGGACGCGGGCTGCGTGATGCACACCCACACGCGTGCCGGCGTGGCCGTCAGTGCGCAAAAGGCCGGCATTCTGCCCATCAGCCAGCAATCCACCTTTGTGCTCGCCTCACTGGCGTACCACGAGTACGAAGGCGTGGCCTTCCGCGACGAAGAGAAGCCCCGCCTGCAGGCGGACCTGGGCCACGCCAACTTTCTGGTGCTGCGCAACCACGGCCTGCTCACCGTGGGCAAGACCATTGCCGATGCGTTCCTCAGCATGTACACGCTGGAGTCCACCTGCCAGATCCAGCTCAGCGCCCAGGCCGGTGGCGAACTGACCCAGGTGAACCCGCAGATTGTAAAAGGCGTGGCCGAGGCCATGCGCGTACAAACCGGCGGCCTGGGCGGCGCCTTTGTCTGGCCCGCCCTGATCCGCAAGCTCAACCGCACCGACCCCAGCTACCAAGATTGACCCCGCGCGGCTGCGGCCGCGCCCACTTAGCTTTTTCCATGCCCTTGCAAGAATTTGATTACATCGTCGTTGGCGGCGGTTCCGCCGGTTGTGTGGTGGCCAGCCGCCTCAGCGAAGACCCCAACGTGACGGTCTGCCTGCTAGAGGCCGGTGGCCCCGACAGCAGCGCCTTCATCCACGCACCGCTAGGCTTCGCGGCCACGGCCCGGCTGGGCATCTTCAACTGGAACTACGAGAGCGTGCCCCAGGCTGGCCTGGGTGGGCGCCGCGGTTTTGCGCCGCGCGGCAAGGTCATGGGTGGCAGCAGCTCGCTCAACGCCATGGTCTACACGCGTGGCAACGCCTACGACTACGACCGCTGGGCGGCCCAGGGCAATACCGGCTGGAGCTATGCCGATGTGCTGCCGCTGTTCAAGCAGTCCGAAAACAACCAGTGCCATGGCGAAAACGCCTACCGCGGCGTGGGTGGACCACTCAATGTGAGCTACCTGCGCAGCCCCAGCAAACTCAACGACGCGTTTTTGCAAGCCTGCGAAACACAGGGCCTGCCCCGCACGCCCGACTACAACGGCGCCAACCAGCTGGGTTGCTCGCCCGCGCAAGTCACCCAGAAAGACGGCGAACGCTGGAGTGCCGCACGCGCCTACATCACGCCCCATCTGGGCCGGCCCAACCTCACCGTCATCACCCACGCACACACCAACAAGGTGCTGTTCGAAGGCACGGGTGAGAACCAGCGCGCCGTGGGCGTGCAATATGCGCGCGACGGCCAGGTGCTGGAAGTGCGCGCCCGGCGCGAGGTGGTGCTGTCCGGCGGCGCCTTTGGCTCGCCCCAGCTGCTCATGCTCTCGGGCGTGGGGCCGGCGGCGCACCTGCGCGAGCACGGCATTCCTGTGCGCCACGCCCTGCCCGGCGTGGGCCAGAACCTGCAAGACCATGTGACCACCGTGCTCATCTACCGCACCCAGCGGGTTGACGCCGCACTGGGCCTGTCCGCCAAGGGCGCCTGGGCGGTGGCCAAGTCGGTGCTGGAATGGCGCAAGCAGCGCACCGGCTGGGTCACCACCAACGTGGCCGAATCGCAAGCCTTTCTGAAAACCAGGCCCGAGGCCGACGCGCCCGACATCCAGCTCGCGCTGTGCACTGGCATCGTGGACGACCACACCCGCAAGACCCACCTGGGCCACGGCTACACGCTGCACGTGACGCTGATGCGCCCCAAGAGCCGCGGCAGCGTGACCCTGCAAAGCGCCAAGCCCACCGACGCGCCGCGCATCGACCCCGCCTACCTGAGCGACCCCGACGACATGGCCACGCTGGTCAAGGGCACGCAGATGGGTTTTGACATCATGCAGGCCCAGCCGCTGGACGCCTACCGCGGCCAGATGCTCTACCCCATCGACCGGAACAACACCGCACAGATCGAGCAGTTCTTGCGCGACCACTCGGACACGGAATACCACCCCAGCGGCACCTGCAAGATGGGCCCCGCCAACGACCCCATGGCCGTGGTGGACCCCGAGCTGCGCGTGCACGGCGTACGCGGCCTGCGTGTGGTGGACGCGTCCATCATGCCCCACCTGGTCACCGGCAACACCAACGCCCCCACCATCATGATTGCGGAAAAAGCGGCGCGCCTGATCCGCGCTGCCGCCTGATGGAACACGGCTAACGCTATCAAAACAGGAGCTGTTGACGATGATTTGACGGGGGCTAGAGTGATTTTTGACGTAGGGCCAGCAGCGCACCCAGCCACAGGGCGCCGGCCGAGAACACCAGCCCCCGCGCCAACCCGCCGGGACCATCGGCAATCCAGCCCACCACCGTAGGGCCAATGATCTGGCCCGCGGCAAACACTGTGGTGAAGGCACTGATGCCCACGGCCCAGGCAGCCGGTGGCAGGTTATGGCGCACCAGCGCCGTGGTGGACGCCACCACCGACAGAAACACCCCGCCAAACAACAGGCCGGAGACCAGCACCATGGGCCACCATTGGGTAAGCGCAGGCAGCACCGTGGCCACACCCAGCAGTGCATTCAGCGTGGCCAGCGGGCGCCCGGTCGGGTACCGGTCCAGCAAGCCAGCCCAGATGCGGCTGGACGCGATGACGGCGACACCCAACAGCGCATAGAACACCGTAACCGCCAGCGCACTGCTGCCCTGCGCGCGCAGGAGCGCCACCACAAAGGTCATGTAGCCAATGTAGCCCACGCCAAACAGCGTGTAGCCCGCCAGCCCGTACCTAAACGCTAGCCAACGGAAATGGCCCTGCGCACCGCTGGCTGCGGCAGGCAGCGCCCAGCGTGCCATCACGCGCGCGGGCCACACCAGCATCGCGCTGGCAGCCATGCAAGCCAGCGCTAGCATCCACCAGGCCCAGCGCCAGCCATGGGTTTGGTGTTGGGTAGCCTCCAGCACCCAGGGCACCAGAAGGGCCGAGGCCACAATGCCCAACCCCGTGCCGCCGTAGTACAGGCCCAGCAACAAGCCCGTATGCCGTGGGTAGCGCGCGCCCAGCCGGGCTGCCAACAGGCCGCCCGCGATGAACACCAGCGCACTGGCCACACCCGCCAGCAGGCGCTGCAACAGCAACGGTTGCGCCTCGGTGAAAAACCCGCTCAGCCCCATGAAGAGACTGGCCAGTACCGCCCCACCCCATAGTAAAGCGGAAGGTCCCAGGCGCCGCATCAGCCACGGGGTGGCCAACGCGCCCACAAAGTAACCCAGTGCATTGGCCGTGTTCATGGCACCGGCCAGCGTGTAGTTCCAGCCCAAGTCGGCGCGCATGGCCGGCAGCAACAGGCCGTAGGCAAAGCGGGTGATGCCCAGCGACACCGCGGCCCCCAGCGACAAGGCCAGGGCCAGCGCCCAGGCCTGGCGATCGGTGGGAGGGTGCGTCACCGGGGCTACCGCCCGCGCCTCAGACACTCAGGCGGAACTGGCGCACCACTTCCGCCAGGCGGCCAGCCTGCTCGCGCAGCGACTCGGCCGCCGCGGCAGACTGCTCCACCAGCGCCGCGTTCTGCTGCGTGGCCTGGTCGATATTGCCCACCGACGCGTTCACCTGGGCAATGCCGGTGGACTGCTCGGTCGCCGCGGTACTGATCTCGCCAATGATGGCGCCCACGCGCTGCACCCCGTCTACCATTTCCTGCATCGCGGCACCGGCCTCTTCCACCAGCTTTACCCCGCCATCCACCGCGGTCACGCTGGTGCTCACCAGCAGCTTGATCTCGTGGGCCGCATCGGCCGAGCGCTTGGCCAGGCTGCGCACCTCGGAAGCCACCACGGCAAAGCCACGGCCCTGCTCTCCCGCACGGGCCGCCTCCACCGCGGCATTCAGCGCGAGGATGTTGGTCTGGAAGGCAATCGAGTCGATCAGGCCAATGATGTCGTTGATCTTGCGGCTGGACGCCGAGATCTCATGCATGCTGCCCACCGCCTGGGTCACCACCTTGCCGCCGCGGGCGGCCAGGGTGGAGGCCGAATCAGACAGCTGGCGCGCGGTCTGCGCGGCACTGGCGGTCTGCTGCACATTGGTGGTCAGGTCAGAGAGCGAGGTCACCGTGTCCTGCACACTGCTGGCCGACTGCTCGGTGCGGTGCGACAGATCCTGGTTGCCCGAGGCAATCTCCTGGCTGGCCAGGGCCACGCTTTCGCTGGCGTTGCGCACCTGCGACACCAGAGCCCCCAGGCCCTCCTGCATGGCCTTTTGCGCCCGTTGCAGGTCGGCCACCTCGTCCTTGCCATCCACGTCCACGCGCTGCGACAGGTCACCCCCGGCAATCGCCTGGGCCAACTGGCGCGCCTGCTCCAGAGGCCGGCAGATGGACAACATGTTCAGGATGGTCAGCGGCACCACCACCACCACGGCCAGCGCCAGCGCGGCAATGAACAGCCATTTGATGGTTTGGCCCACGTTCTGCTGCTTGTGGGTGGCGTCGTTGGCCTCGTTCTGCAGCACTTCTTCGAGTTCGTGCGTCTGCTGCTGCACCTTCTCCACCTCGGCCAGCGCCTTCTGCGCCATGCGGTTGGCCGTCGTCGCGGACTCGTAGCCACTGGTCTTGAGCTGGCTGGCGACGGGTTCCATCAGCTGGACATAGGAGGCCAGGTTGGCCTGCATGCCACGAATCACCTTGTTGTCGCCGTCCTCCAGCAGGTGGCCCGTGATGTCGTTCACCGTCGTCAGGTTGGTCTTCCAGCGCGCATAGGCTTTCTCCACCTCGGCCGGGGTCTCGTAGGCGATGATCATGTCCTTCTCGGCTTGGCGCACGGCGCTGATGGCAGCCTGCAAACGGCCCAGGTGCTGCACGTGGGCAAAGGAGTTGTCCAGAAAGGCGTCGCTCTCGGCCTGGATCTGCGCCATCCCCCACAAACCGCCGGCCCCCACCACCGCCAGCAGGGCCAACACCATGGCAATGGCGCCCAACATGCGCAGCCGAATCGTAAAAAGCCGCATCAGGGACATGGTGTTCATGGTTTGTCTTCCTTTTTTGGGAGTCTAAAAGCTTGCGTGTACCGGGGCAAGCTTACAGGGGCAAGGCCATGGCCGGGATTGGTCACCCCGGGACATGGATATCAACCGGCATCGTGCCAAGTGTGCAGCGCAAGCTGTCATTCGCCCTTGACCCAGGTCAAGGTGCCCCACATCGCTATTGATTTGATAGCTGTGTGCACAACCCCTTCGGGGGCTGGCATAGAATTTCACCCCGAACCTCAGCTTCTTCCCAAACCCCACCATGCGCCTGCATTCCGTCCTCCTGTCCCTTGCCTTGTTGCTCACCACAATGGGGGGGCACGCAGAGGGTGTCTACAAATGGGTGGACGCGGACGGCAAAACCCACTACGGCTCGCAGCCACCCGCAACCGACAAGGGCGCCGAAGCGCTGAAACTGCGCAGCAACAGCGGCTTTGGCGGCGACAACAACGGCAAGGCCCCACCCGCCACCGAATACAACCCCGACGGCACCAAGAAAATTCCCAAGGACGTGCAAGACCTGGCCAAAGGCATGGAAAAGGCCCTGAAAACCAAGGACAGCAAAGAGGTGCCGCTGGACTGCATGAGCGCGGTCAAGAATGCGCAGGACCAGGCCGACACCGCGCTGGAAGTGAGCGCCAAGAACCTGAAAGACGGCTACATCACCCAGGCCGACTACGACAACAACGCGGCCAATCTGCGCCGCGCCAAGGCCCAGACCACCCTGGCCCACTGCCAGTTCTCCACCGGCAAGGACCGCAGCTTCTACCAGTGCATGTCCAACGGCAACAACCACTTCTCGGCCTGCGCCAAATAGGCAGGTCGCGCCAGACCTAGGCGGGTGCGCGCGGCGCCAGCACCATGACCGCCATCCCGGCCAGCGCCAGGCCAGCGCCCACCCAGTCCCACAGCTGGGGACGAATGCCGTCCACCAGCCACAACCAAGCCAGCGCCGTCACCACATAGACCCCGCCGTAGGCCGCGTACACCCGCCCGCTGGCTGCTGGGTGCAGGCTCAGCAACCAGACGAACAACGCCAGTGACAAAGCGGCTGGCAGCAGCACCCACACCGGCGCGCGCTGGTTCAGCCACAGCCAGGGCAGGTAACAGCCCACAATCTCGGCCACCGCGGTGAGCACGTAGAGACCGGTGGTGGTAAGCAGAGGATGCATGCAATTTCCTTGGAAGCCATGGGGAGAAGTGAGGGAATTATTGACCCTGGAGTGCACTCCAGGGCCTAGCATGGGGACCTGTTCCACTGTGTTGAAAGTTTCCCATGACACGTTTCTCCCTGTCTTCCCGCGGTCTGGCCTGGTTTACCGGGGCCGCCTGTGTGGCCTGCTGCACGCTCCCCGTACTGGCTCTGACTTTGGGTTCCACGGCCCTCACCGGCCTGGCCTTTTTTCTGGAGCCTCTGGCCAGCGGCCTGGCCTTGGCCACGGCGGCCCTGCTGGCTTGGCGCGCGTGGCGCAAACGCCAGGCGCCGGCATGCCATCTGGATTGCGCGGACCGCGATGCCCCGCGCTAGGCCACGCAGCCCGGCATGCAGCTGGGCAGGCCGTCCACCGCCGTGCAGTCGCCATCACAAGCACGCTGCACGGCCAGCAGCGTCTGGTGCTGGTGCTTGAGCTGCGCCATCTGGGTTTCCAGCTGCAAGACCTTTTGCGCCAAGCGTGCGGGCAGCGCCGCGCACGAGGGCGCACCGCCCGCTTCACCCAACAGATTGGCAATGTCCTGCAGCGTGAAGCCCGCGTCCTTGAGCTTCTGAATGTGGGCCAGCCGCTGCAGGCTGGCACTGCCGTACACGCGATAGTCGGTGTCCGCGTCGCGGTGCTGGGCCTGCAGCAAGCCGCGCTTCTCGTAGAAGCGGATGGTGTCGCGCGAGACACCGCTGCGTTCTGACAGTTCACCGATCCACATGGCGGGTCTCCGATTGGGGCTGAATCAATGCTCTTATTTTAGGAGCTGCTTTTGCTTATTCCACGGGGGCTAGCAGGTCATTTGACCATCAATCCGGCTTCCAACGCTTGAGCAGCAAGGCGTTGGTCATCACGCTCACCGAGCTCAGCGCCATGGCCGCACCGGCCACCACCGGGCTCAGGTAGCCCAGCGCCGCCAGCGGAATGCCGGCTGCGTTATAGGCGAAGGCCCAAAACAGGTTTTGGCGGATCTTGGCCACCGTGCGGCGACTGATGTCCAGCGCGCCAGCCACCAAGAGCGGGTCCCCGCGCATGAGGGTGATACCAGCGGCGTGCATGGCCACATCGGTTCCGCCGCCATTGGGGTTGGCCATGGCCATGCCGACATCGGCAGCGGCCAGCGCGGGAGCGTCGTTCACGCCATCACCGACCATCGCCACGACTTTTCCACCTGCTTTGAGTTCGGCCACCTTCGCAGCCTTGTCACCGGGCAACACTTCGGCCAGCACGTCTTTCGCCTCCAGCCCCAGGCGCTGTGCCATGGCTTCGGCGGCGCCTCGGTTGTCGCCCGAGATCATGACGGTCTGGATGCCGCGGGCCGTCAGGGTGGCGAGCGCTTCTTTCGCGCCGGGCTTGGGTTCGTCGGCAAAGGCCAGCAGGGCAAGCAGTGTCACACCGCTCTCGGTTTGCTCGGCCATCGCAGACACGGTGGCGCCATCGGCCTGCAGTTGCGCGGCCCGGGCCGTCACAGCAGCCAGATTCACACCCAGCTCGGCCATCCAGCGCAGGCTGCCCAGCAGCAGCGTGCGCCCGGCCACTATGCCCTGCGTGCCACGGCCCGGCACGGCTTGCACATCCGTGGGGGCTTGCACGTCCATCGTCTTGGCCTTGGCAGCCGCCACTACTGCGTGCGCCAGCGGGTGTTCGCTGCCGCTTTGCAGGCTCGCGGCCAGGCGCAAGGCTTCGTCCTCCGCGAAGCCCACGGGAAGAAGTGCGGTCAGGCGCGGCTGGCCCACGGTCAGCGTGCCGGTCTTGTCAAAAGCGACCACGTTCACGGTGTGCGCCAGCTCCAGTGCCTGCGCGTCTTTGATGAGGATGCCGTGCTTCGCCGCCACGCCGGTACCCGCCATGATGGCCGCCGGCGTAGCCAGACCCAACGCGCAGGGACAGGCAATCACCAGCACGGCCACGGCGTGGATCAATGCGACTTCAAAACTGTGGCCGGTCAACCACCAGGCCAGCAGTGTCACCAGCGCAATCACCAGCACCACGGGCACAAACACCGCGCTCACCTGGTCCACCAGCCGCTGGATGGGCGCTTTGGCGGCCTGCGCATCTTCTACGAGGCGGATGATGTGGGACAGCACCGTATCCACCCCCACTGCGCGCACCTGCAGCACCACACGGCCCTCGCCATTGATGCTGCCGCCGGTGAGCTTGGCGCCCACCTCCTTGGTCACGGGGAGCGGTTCGCCGGTCAGCATGGATTCGTCCACCTGCGTGCGGCCTTCTAGCAGCGTGCCGTCCACGGGAAAGCGCTCGCCGGGCTTCACCACGATCTTGTCGCCCACCAACACCTCGGCCACCGGCACATCCACTTCGCCTTCACGCCCCAACAAATGGGCCGTGTCGGGCCGCAGGCTGTGCAACCCGCGGATGGCGGCGGTCGTCTGGCGCTTGGTGCGCGCCTCCAGCCACTTGCCCAGCAGCACCAGCGTCACCACCACGGCACTGCTTTCAAAGTACAGGTGTGGCGCCATGGCCGGCATGCCATGCGCCGAATGGTCTGACGCGGTGAGCCACAGCCACATGGACAGCGCCCAGCCCGCCGAGGTGCCCAGCGCCACCAGCAAATCCATATTGCCGGTGCGCGCCAAGAGCGCATGCCAACCGGCTTTGTAGAAGCGTGCCCCCAGAATGAATTGCACCGGTGTGGCCAGCAAGAATTGCCACAGCGCAGGCAGCATCCAGTCCTTGCCGAACAGATCGCCGAGCATGGGCACCACCAGCGGTGCGCACAGCGCCAGGCCTATGCCTACCGGCCCAAAACCGGCCCAGGGCGACACATCCACCGCGTCAATCGCCGCGCTGGGCGCCAGTGGTTCATAGCCCGCATCGCGCACCGCGCGGCGCAGGCGGGCTTCCAGGCCCGCGTCGCTCACCTGCACACGCGCCGACTCGGTCGCCAGATTCACCGTGGCGTTCTCCACGCCGGGTACTTTCTTTAGCGCTTTTTCGACCCGCATCACACACGATGCGCAGGTCATGCCGCCAATGCCGATATCGATGGTCGCGGGGGATGCAGTTTCAGTAGTCATGGCAAGAGCTTAGGCCTTGCCATGGGGGGAAGGTCAAGTCATGACACGACCAAGGGTTTTGCCCGCACCCGGCCCGCTATGGCCAGGGCCAGCGCGCCCACCACCAAAGCAGCCGCCACGGCAAAGGTGATCTGCAAGCCGGCAGCCACATCGGCAGGCGGTGCCGTGCCCACATCCACCGCCGACACAGCCCAGGCAAACACCGCGCCCATCAGCGAAGCGCCCGTCACCAGCCCCAGGTTGCGCGACAGATTCAGCATGCCGGAAGTGACGCCGCGCTGGTCCGCGCGTACGTCCTGCAACGCAGCCGTGTTGTTGGCCGCCTGGAACAGCTGGTAGCCCGGTGTCAACACCGCCATGGCAACGATATAGCCCGACACGCCCAGCAGCGGGGGCAACACCGACAAGCCCACGGCCCCTGCCACCATAGCCACCAGCCCCGCCACCACCATGCGCGACGCACCCCAGCGGTCCACCATGCGGCCCGCGAACACGCCGCTGACTGCGGAGACCACCGGGCCCACCGCCATCACGCCGCCCACCCACGCCGCATCCAGCCCCAGCCCACGTGCCAGGTAGAACGGGCCCACCACCAGCGTCGCCATCATCACGGTGGACACCAGTGCATTCATCGCCAAGCCTGCGCTCAAACCGGCCTCTCGGAACATGGCCAACGCCACCAGCGGCGATGTGGCGCGCGCTTCGGTGCGCACAAACAAGGCCACGCCCAGTGCTGCGGCTGCCAGCAACGCCAAGTTCACCACGCCCATGTGGCCGCGCCCCAAGGTCATGGCCAACGCATAGGCCGCCAGCGTGAGCGCCAGCAGCAGCGTGCCCGCCATGTCAAAACGCACTACACCCTGCGCAGCCGCGGTGCGGTCCACAGGCAGACAACGCCAGGCCAGCACGATGGCCAGCGCCCCCAGCGGCAGGTTGATGAGGAACAGCGCGCGCCAGCCCAGCGTGGCCAGCAGCACACCGCCCAGCGAAGGCCCGAGCGCCGTGCCCACGGCCGACATGGTGCCCAGCAGGCCCATGGCGCTGCCGGTGCGCGCCTTGGGCACGATCTCGCCCACCAGCGCCATGGTGATGGCCATCATCACCGCCGCACCCAGGCCCTGCAGTGCGCGGGCGGCAATCAACAGCGGCAACGTGGGCGCAAGCCCGCACAGGCCAGATGCCACCGTGAACAGCGCAATGCCACCCAGCAGCAGGCGCCGGCGCCCCACCAGATCGCCCAACCGCCCCACGCTAACGATGAGCGTGGTGATGGTCAGCAGGTACGCCAGCACCACCCACTGCACCTGCTGGAACGATGCGCCAAACGCCTGCGCCAGCGTGGGCAGCCCCACATTGGCAATGCTGGTGCCCAGCGAAGACAGCAGTAGCGACAGCGACAGACTGGCCAACGCCCAGCGGGCGGTGGCGGGAAGAGAAGTGGGTGAGGTTTGCATGCTTGAAGCGTAGGTTTTTCACTGGCATGGCGGAAGACGCAGCATTTGCACTGTATTCATGCACACAGCGCCATGTCATGCCATTTGCGCTATGGTTCGCCCATGTCCACCCCCGACTTCAACCTGCTGGTCACGCTGGATGTGCTGCTGCAAGAGGGCAGCGTTGCCGGTGCCGCGCGGCGGCTGCGCCTGAGCCCCTCGGCCATGAGCCGGGCGCTGGCCCGCCTGCGCGAGACCACAGGCGACCCGCTGCTGGTGCGCGCCGGCCGCGGCCTGGTGCCCACACCGCGCGCGCTGGAGCTGCGCGAGCGCGTAGGCCAGCTGGTGCAGGACGCCGAAGCCGCCTTGCGCCCCACCGAGCACATCGACCTGCAGCAACTGGTGCGGACCTTCACCTTGCGCACCAGCGAAGGCTTTGTGGAGAACTTTGGCCCCGCCCTGATTGCCCGCGTGGCAGCCGAGGCGCCCGGCGTGCGCCTGCGTTTTGTGCAAAAGCCCGACAAGGACAGCGGCCCGCTGCGCGACGGCACGGTGGACCTGGAAACCGGCGTGGTGGAAGGCAGCATGGGCCCCGAGCTACGCGCCCAGGCCCTGTTCCGCGACCGCCACATTGGCGTGGTGCGCACAGGCCACCCGCTCAGCGTTGGCGAGATCACCCCCGCGCGCTACGCAGCGGGGCAGCATGTGAACGTCTCGCGCCGCGGGCTGGACAAGGGTCAGCTGGACGAAGCCCTGCAGGCGCTGGGGCTGGAGCGGCAAGTGCGCACCATCGTCGACGGCTTCTCCACCGCCGTCGCAGTGGCCCGCGCGTCCGACCTCATCGCCAGCGTGCCCGAGCGCCACACCGGCGTGCTGCGCGCCGGCATGCACAGCTTCGCACTGCCCTTTGCCGCGCCCGAATTCACCGTCTCCCTGCTCTGGCACCCGCGCCAGCATGCCGACCCAGCACACCGCTGGTTGCGCGGCTGCGTGCGGGACGTCTGCGCATCAGACACACTAGCCCCATGAACCCGCATTTCTCCGACATTTCGGTGGCCGTCAGCCACACCCTCAAGACTGTGCGCGTGCGCTCGCCGGGCGTGGTGTGGGTGCGCGCGGGCACCAAGGGCATCATCACGCCGCAGCGGGCCGACGGGCAGCTGATGGTGCAGGCCGGCGGCCTGTGCCTGCTGGGCGCGGGCCACCAGTGGGATGTGTCCAACCATATCGGCCCCTCGGGGCGCTACGCAGCCAGCGTGTGGGCCATTCCCGAAGCGGTGCTGGACGCCTTTGCCAGCCACTACCCCGCGCTGGCCGGCCAGCCACCGCTGAGCGGCTTGGCCACCACCACCGCGCCCGAAGACTGGGCGCAAACCTGGGAACGCGCGCGGCGCGCGGCGGACCAAGGGCTTTCGCCCAGCGCGGTGCACCGTGGCGTAGAGATGCTGCTGACACTGGCCGAGCAGCGCCTGGTGTTCCCCAGCCGCGTGCCCCTGTCGTGGACCGACCGGGTGACCAATTTGATTTCGCAGAGCCCGCACGCCGACTGGTCGGTGGACACGCTGGCCCAGCACTTTCTGCTCAGCGGCAGCACGCTGCGCCAGCGCCTGCAGGAGGAAAACAGCAACGTGACCGCCTGCCTGCGCGAGGTGCGGCTGGAGCTGGGCCTGAGCCTGCTGCAGTCCACCGACATTCCGGTGGGGCAAATCTCACAGCGCTGCGGCTACGAGTCGCACAGCCGCTTCACCGCCGCCTTCCGCACCCGCTTTGGCCTCAGCCCCTCGTCCGTGCGCAACGCAGAGGCAACGCCCACCGTTAGCAGAAAAAGCGCTTTGGCACAGGAAAGCAGCGTTAGCGGCTAACGCGCCGACTGCTCGCCGCCGAACAATCGACTTGCGCAATGAGCGCAGTCTTTTGGAAGGAAAGCAGCCATGACATTCACCGTACGCACATCCCTCAGCACCCTGGGCGCAGCCGCCCTGCTGGCCACCAGCCTGGCACTCCCCAGCGGCGCAGCCTGGGCCCAAACCAAACCCTTCACCCTCAGCAGCACAGACCTGGCCTCGGGGTCGTTTGACAACCAGTTTGTCCTCAACGGCTTTGGCTGCTCCGGCGGCAATGTGTCGCCCGCCCTGCAGTGGGACAACCTGCCCGCCGGCACCAAGAAGCTGGCCCTCAGCGTCTACGACCCCGACGCGCCCACGGGCAGCGGCTTCTGGCACTGGACGGTCTACAACATCCCCGCCAGCGCCACCGGCCTGGCGCGCGGCGCGGGCAATGCGGCGGCCACGCTGCCCGCCCCCGCGTTTGGCGGTAGCACCGACTTCCACGACACCGGCGCCACAGGCGGCAACGGCAACTACGGCGGCCCTTGCCCGCCCGTGGGCGACAAGCCGCACCGCTACATCTTCACGCTGTTTGCCTACGACGTGGACGACCTGCAGGCCGCTGGCGGCATTCCCAAAACCGGCACCGCGGGCCTGCACGGCTTCATCCTGAACAAGGGCCTGGGCGCGCACCTGCTGGGCAAGGCCAGCTTCACGGCCACTTACGGTCGCTAATCGAATAAAGGCCCCGCGCTTGACCTTCCCACGGTAGCAAGGTTCACAATTCCTGCATCCATTCAAAACAGGAGTTGTGATGCACCAAACCTTTACCGTCACCGGCATGACCTGCGGCCACTGCGAGAAAGCCGTCACCCGCGCGATCCAAGACGCCGACCCGCAAGCCCAGGTCACCATCGACCGCAGCCAGAACAAGGTGGATGTGGAGTCCACCCAGCCGCGCGAAGCCTTGGCCCACGCCATTGCCGAAGAAGGCTATGCCGTTGCAGCCTAAGCACGCGGCGGTGTCTGGCGAACCCGTGAATATCGGGGAAGCCGCGCGCCAAAGCGGCGTGTCTGCCAAGATGCTGCGCCACTACGAATCGCTGGGGCTGCTGGGCACGGTGAACCGCACGGACAGCGGCTACCGCCTCTACAGCCCGGCCGATGTGCACACGCTGCGCTTCATCAAGCGCTGCCGCGACCTGGGTTTCTCGATGGCAGAGATTGCCGAGTTGGTGGGCCTGTGGCAAAACCGCCGCCGCGCCAGCAGCAGCGTGAAGACCATTGCCCAAAAACACATGGCAGAACTGACCCAGCGCATCGAAGCCATGCAAAGCATGCAGCGCACGCTGAGCGGCCTGGTGGACTGCTGCCATGGCGACGAACGGCCCGACTGTCCCATCCTGGACGACCTGGCGGGCATCGCCCAAACCGCTACGTAATTGATAGCTGCTTGCGCATGATCCACGGGGGCTAGAGGCCATTTTTGCGCCACAATGCGCCCCATGGCCCTGAAACCGCGCATCCTCATTGTTGAAGACGAGTCCGGCATTGCCGACACGCTGCAGTACGTTTTATCCACCGACGGCTTTGCGCCCGTGTGGGCCAGCACCGCGGAGGACGCGATTCGCCTGTTCAGCGCCGAGCTGCCAGCGCTGGCCGTGCTGGACGTGGGCCTGCCCGACCTGAACGGCTTCGAGCTCTTCCGCCGCCTGCAGGCCCTGCCCGGCGGCAACCAGGTGCCCATGCTGTTCCTGACCGCCCGCAGCGACGAGATCGACCGCGTGGTGGGCCTGGAGCTGGGCGCCGACGACTACATCGCCAAGCCCTTTTCCCCGCGCGAGCTGGTGGCGCGCGTGCGCACCATCCTGCGCCGCAGCGCGCGGCCCGTGACAACGGTGGTAGCCGCCGCGGCAGCACCCGCAAACACCCCCGCCATCTGGGCGCTGGACGAAGAACGCCACCAGATCCGCTTCTACGGCAAGGCGCTAGAGCTGTCGCGCTACGAATACGGCGTGCTGCGCCTACTGGTGCAAAAGCCTGGCCGCGTGTTCACGCGCGACGAACTGCTGCTGCAGGTCTGGGGTGGCGACAACGACAGCTTTGACCGCACGGTAGACGCCCACATCAAGACCCTGCGCGCCAAACTCAAACTCGTGGCCCCCGGCCACGACCCCATCCGCACCCTGCGCGGCAGCGGTTACGCGCTGAGCGAAGAACTACCGGCCACGCCTTGAGCAAAAGAAGCCGCATCTTTTTCGGGCTGCTGCTGATCTACGCGATCGGCATGGCCGCCGTGCTCTACCGCGTGGTCAGCGACCTGGACCCGCGTTACCGCGAGTCCGCCGAAGAGTCGCTGGTGGAAACCTCGCAGTTGTTGGCCACGCTCATCGAACAAGACGTGCGCGACGGCGCCATCGACACGGCGCGGCTCGACAGCCTGTTCAAGGCCGCCTACGCACGCGAATTCAGCGCCCAGATATTCACCGTCAATAAAACCAAGGTGGAACTGCGCGCCTACGTGACCGACCGCAACGGCACCGTGGTCTACGACTCCACGGGTCAGTCACATGGCAAAAACTTCTCGCAGTGGCGCGATGTGCAGCTCACGCTCAAGGGCGAATACGGCGCCCGCACCACGCTGGACATTCCGGGCGACCCCAACTCCGCCGTCATGTACATGGCCGCCCCCGTGCGCTGGACCAGCAACGCACAGGGCGCGGGCAGCGGCGAAATCATTGGTGCCGTCACCGTGGGCAAGCCGGTGCAAACCTTTGGCCAGTTTGTGGCCGCCGCGCGCAGCCGCACGCTCTACGCGGGGCTCATCTCGGTGCTGGCAGTGTTGGTGCTGGCCGTCATGGTGTCCATGTGGCTGGTGCGGCCCTTCGGCCTGATTGCCGACTACGCGCGCTACATCAAGGCGCAGCAGGGCTTTCACCCCGGCCGTTTGCTGCGCCGTGCCTGGGACCTGATGCGCGCCGCCTACGACGAGATGCGCGACGCGCTGGCCGGGCGCAACTACGTGGCCGACTATGTGCAGACCCTCACGCACGAAGTGAAAAGCCCCTTGTCCGCCATCCGCGGCGCCGCCGAGCTGCTGCAAGAGCCCATGGAAGAAGCCCAGCGCCAGCGCTTCCTCACCAACATCCAGCGCGAGACCCAGCGCATCCAGGAGATGGTGGACCGCATGATGGAGCTCACCGCGCTGGAGACCCGCCGCGTGCTCGACAACGCCCAGCCCGTCGCCCTGCTGCCCCTGCTGGACGAGCTGGCCCACGCCTCGCACGGCGTAGCCACCCAGCGTGGCTGTCGCATCACCGTGGCCGCTAGCGACGACGTGACGGTGGAGGCCGACCCCTTCCTGCTGCGCCGCGCCGTTAGCAACCTGCTGGACAACGCGCTGGACTTTTCCCCCGAAGGCGGCCACATCGAACTGGGCCTGCAAGTACAAGGCCGCTGGGCCCAGATCACCGTGCGCGACCAAGGCCCCGGCATCCCCGGCTACGCGCAAGACAAGGTGTTTGAGAAGTTCTACTCATTGGCCCGCCCGCATTCCAAGAAAAAGAGCACGGGGCTGGGGTTGAGTTTTGTGAAAGAGATTGCTTCGCTGCACCGGGGGCGGATTGAGCTGGGCAATCGGCCTGAAGCAGAAGGATCCGGTGCTGTTGCGGCACTGTGGCTAAGGCACCGCACGGACTGACCAACCAATCATGATCAGTGTCGTTTCTCAGCGCGATCTAAGAGCTATACGAGACCTTTCTTTCTGCCATGTCTGCGGCTTGGAAATTCATTCATCCGATCAGACCGATCATGACCACATTCCGCCACAGAGTTGCTTCGACAAAACTGACCGCAACCCGCCCCTCAAACTGCGGGCGCATGTCCGCTGCAATAACGCAAACAAACTGAATGACGAAAAGGTCGGAGAACTCATTGCGGCGCAACGTTACCGTTCATTAAATCCAGCGGACACCCATTTAGGCATCAAACTTATTCACGAACCCAACTTGGACCGCTCTTTCGCGACGTTCCAAAATTTGGATGTTCATGGCGCAATTCGTCGATGGGTAGGCGGTTTCCATGCGGCGCTCTACCGCAACCCACTCAAACCAGGTACGCCATTTCAGGTCACTCCTCCTCTACCAAGTGCAAAGATCAATGGGAATGTTGCGACGATGGAATCGATCCCAGCTCATCACACGCACTTTGTCGAGACTTTAAAGCTCAATCGAGCTGCAAAGAACGTCGACGTGCTTGTCACCAGCAATGGGAAGTTGAGATACGAATGCGTGTGGACACAGGAGGACGTAGGCCCTCGTTGGTTCTGTATTTTTGCTCTCGATCTTTATAGCTGGATCACTCTTGGTGATATTCACAATTTTGAACCACGGGGATGCGTTGGTGGATACATGCTTCACGATGCACAAGTACCGGCCTCCGCCAGTCGCGCAACTCGCATACATGCAGCAGTTCCGAACAAATCTCCCTTAGATCCGTTTGGAGATTGAACGTTCTATTCAATGGAATGTGCTTGTAGCGCTATTGAATGTTGATTCCTTCACCCCGTTTTCACACAGACTTCACACAAGCCCCTAGCCGCTTCAAACTGACTTCTCCCCCCGGCGGGATGCTCTCTCCACCGTGCAATACCGCACGCCGAATGGAGAAGCCCCATGGCACTTGTTGCTACCCACCAGGCCCCCAACGCCGCCGACACCGAGCCTCCCGCGCGCCTTTCGCGCTGGCTCTGGCTGGCCACCACCACACTCTCAGCCGCCTGCTTTGTCGCGCTGGCCATCAGCCCCCCGGCGCACGCGCAAGACCGCGATGCGGCACCTCGCCTCAAAACCGAGAGCCCCTATTTCTTCGTCAAAAGCGACAACCCTGGTGTGGACCAGTTGCCGCTCAAGTCCACCCAGGTGAATGTGAAGGTCAGCGGCGTGATTGCCGACGTAACTGTGGTGCAGACCTACAAGAACGAAGGCCAACGCGCCATCGAAGCCAAGTACGTGTTCCCCGGCTCCACGCGCGCCGCAGTGCACGGCATGAACGTGCGCCTGGCGGATCGCCTCATCACCGCCAAGATCCGCGAAAAGCAACAAGCCAAGATCGAGTACGACGCAGCCAAGCAGGAAGGCAAGACCGCCGCGCTGCTGGAGCAGTACCTGCCCAATGTGTTCCAGATGAACGTGGCCAACATCATGCCCGGCGACGATGTGAAGGTGGAGCTGCGCTACACCGAGCTGCTGCTGCCCACCGATGGCAACTACCAGTTCGTCTTCCCCACCGTGGTGGGCCCGCGTTACAACAGCCCGCAAAGCGGCCAGGCCAACGCCACCTGGGTGGCCCAGCCCATCCTGCCCCAAGGCCAGAACACGCCCACCAGCGCCACCGCCCCTGCGTTTGATATCCATGTGACGCTGAACACGCCCATTGGCGTGAAGGAAGTGCGCTCCAGCTCGCACACCATCAGCAGCTACACCGAGCAGGGTGGCGCCACCGTGGTGGGCCTGAGCCCCACGGCCGAGCCGACCAACAACCGCGACTTCATCCTGAACTACCGCCTGGCGGGTGACAAGATCGAGACCGGCGTGATGCTCTACAAGGGCCAGGACGAGAACTTCTTCCTCGCCATGGTGGAGCCGCCCAAGGCCCCGGCCGCCACCGCCATCACACCGCGCGAGTACATCTTTGTGGTGGACATTTCGGGCTCCATGCACGGCTTTCCGCTGGACACGGCCAAGGTGGTGTTGCGCGAGCTGATTGGTGGCCTGCGCCCTAGCGACACCTTCAATGTGCTGCTGTTCTCGGGCAGCAACAACTTCCTGAGCCCGACCTCGGTGCCCGCCACCAAGGCAAATATCGACCAAGCCATCCGCACCATCGACAAGGAAGGCGGCGGTGGCAGCACCGAGCTGATCCCCGCGCTGAAGCGCGTGTATGCCCAGCCCAAGAACGCAGATGTGTCACGCACCGTGGTGGTGGTGACCGACGGCTACGTGACCGTAGAGCGCGAAGCCTTTGAGCTGGTGCGCAACAACCTGTCGAGTGCCAACGTGTTTTCCTTCGGCATTGGCTCCAGCGTGAACCGCCACCTCATGGAAGGCCTGGCCCGTGCGGGCATGGGCGAACCCTTCATCATCACCAAACCCGCCGAGGCCGCCGAACAAGCCGCCCGCTTCCGCAAAATGATTGACTCCCCCGTGCTCACCAATGTGAAGGTGCGTTTTGAAGGCCTGGACGTGTACGACGTGGAACCCCGCCAGCTGCCCGACTTGCTGGCCCAGCGCCCGCTCATCGTGTTTGGCAAATGGAAGGGTGAGGCCAAGGGCACGCTGATCGTGGACGGCAACTCGGCCAGCGGCCCGTTGCACTTCAGCATGCCCATCAACGCCAGCAATGCCACCGACACCGCCGCCCTGCGCCACCTGTGGGCTCGCCACCGCATTGCCGCACTCAGCGACCAGGAAGCCCTGGAAGGCGGCAGCGCAGCCAAGGACGCCATCACCGACCTGGGCCTGAAGTACAGCCTGCTGACCCAGTACACCAGCTTCCTGGCCGTGGACCAGGTGGTGCGCAACAAGGCGCCTGCGGACAGCCCCAGCGTGAACCAGCCTTCGCCCCTGCCGCAAGGTGTGGAGAACTCGGCCCTGGGTGCTGAAGTACCCAGCACGCCCGAACCCGCCACATGGGGCGCCATCCTGGTAACGCTGTCGGTGCTGGCGATGCTGGCGCACCGCCGCCGCCGCGCCGCCCTGCGCGCCCACCACTACACCAGCTAAGCAGGAGATCCGGCCATGGCACTGCCCCGCCTCTTGCACATGCCCCGCTTTGTGCGCTTTGGCATCGCGCTGGACACCGCGCCCGAATGGCGTTGGCTAGCCCTGCTGACCCTGGCGCTGTGGCCCACCTGGTGGTGGATGGGCCAACGCATGGTGGACGGCTCGGATGACCCACTGGGGCTGCTGGCCCTGGCGGCCCTGGGCGGCGTGCTGTGGCTACACCGCAGGCACCTGCGTGCCGCGCCGCGCCTGGGTTTTCAGGTGACGGCGCTGGCCGGTGCCGTGCTCACCACGGCGCTGCACCAGCAGCTACCAGACCTGGTAGTGGCGCTCATCGGCCTGCTGTCGGTGGCCGCGGGGCTCATCGCCTTTCTGCCTGCGCGCGTGGCCACCGCACCGGTGCTGGGCCTGTCGGTGTTGTCGTTGCCCTTGCTGGCATCGCTGCAGTTCTATGCAGGCTTTCCGCTGCGCGTGGTCACGGCCGAAGCCAGCCGCTGGTTGCTGTCCATCGCCCACACCGTGGAGCGCACGGGCAGCAGCCTGGTGGTGAATGGGCAGCTCATCATCGTGGACGCGCCTTGTTCGGGCGTGCAGATGGCGTGGCTGGGTTACTTCACGGCCTGTGTGGTGGCCTTGGCGACCAACAAACCCAACAAGACCTTTCTGCTGCGCCTGCCCATCGTGGGTGCGCTGGTGCTGCTGGGCAATGTGCTGCGCAACACCGTGCTGGTCGCCACCCAAGCGTCTGGCGCCCACCTGCCCGGCTGGGGCCATGACGCCGTGGGCCTGTTGGTACTGGCCGCAGTATGTGGTGGCATTGCCTGGACCATGGGCCGCAATGGATTTTTGGAGCGCGCGACATCATGAGCTTTCTGGAAAACCGTTTCTTGAACCGCGTGCTGCACAAAACGCTGTGGGCCGCGCTGCTGCCGCTGTGTGCGCTGTGGGGCATCGGCCAAGCCGTGGCTGAGCGCTCCACACCACACGACGCGAACACGGCGACGCAGAGCGTCGAACTGCCCACCGAATGGCAAGGCACACCGCTGCGCCCGCTGGCGCTCAGCGAGGTGGAGCTGCGCTTTGCGCGCCACTTCCCCGGCACGCTGGCGCGCATGACCGATGGCCGCCAGGTGCTGGTGCTGCGCACCGTGAAACAGCCCACACGCATGCTGCACCCCGCCACCGACTGCTACCGCGGCCTGGGCTACCGCATCCGCAACGAGCAATTGGAAGAACAAGCAGACCACACGCGCTGGCGCTGCTTTGTGGCGGACCGCGGTGGCCGCGCCGTGCGCGTGTGCGAACGCATTGAAGACGCGCAGGGACAGGGCTTTACCGACGCCTCGGCCTGGTACTGGGCATCTGCCGCGGGCCAGTCCACGGGGCCGTGGAAAGCCATCACCGTGGCCACCCCGCTTTAAGTCTGTCTAAGTCTGTAGTGTTCTTGCAAGGATGATGTTGTGCGCAAACTGTTGTGGGCCACGGCCCGGGTTTTGGTGTTTACCGCGGTGCTGGCCATGCTGGGCCTGAGCGCCCTGCTGTTCACGGCCCGCGCCATCGTGCGCCCGGCGCCGGGTGACTGGGCCACCACGCTGCGCGTAGGCCCGCTGACCATGGACGTGGGCGTGGCTGCACTCGTGCAGTGGGGGAGCACACCGTGGATTGCCAGGCAGCTGCATGGCCGCACCCTGCCCACACGCCTAGGCGATGTGCACATGGCCTGGGACGACGCCACCCAGCAACTCAGTCTGCACTGCCAACCCTGCACGCTGCGCAGCACCAGCTGGGGCGGTGAGCCAATCCGCCTGCAAGAGGCCCGCATGACCGTGCGCCGCAACGCCACCGAACTGCGTGGCACGCTGCAAAGCGGCGCCGTCACCGCCACCTGGCACGGCGCACTGCGCCCCACCGGCATCACGCTGCACATCGATGTGCCCACCACCCCGGTGGCCGACGGCTACGCGCTGTTTGCCAACGCCATCCCCGAGGTCGTCACCGCGCAGATCGACGGCACGTTTTCGCTGAAGGCCACGCTGGAGCTGCCCGGCAAGGCGCTGACGGTGCAGCCGCGCCTGGAGGGCATGGCCGTGCAAGGCCTGGGCACCGAAGCCTGGGCGCAGGCGCAAAGCCAATGCAGCCAGGGCCTGCCCGTGGCCATGGCGCGGGCCAACGTGCGCGCCGACAGCCTGCTGGCCCGCGCCGTGCTGGCTGCCGAAGACCAGCGCTTTTACGAACACCCCGGCTACGACCTGGTGGAGATGAACAAGGCCCTGCGCAGCAACCAGGCCGAAGACGCCCCCCTCCGCGGCGCCAGCACCTTGTCGCAGCAGGTGGCCAAGCTGCTGGTCACGGGCGGCGAGCGCTCCCCCGTGCGCAAGCTGCGCGAACTGCTTTACGCAGTGGAGATGGAACAAACCCTGGGCAAGGCTCGCATCCTGCGCCTGTACCTGGACCACGCGCCCTGGGGCGCCACCGTGTGCGGCGCGCAGGCCGCGGCCCACACCTACTTTGGCAAGCGCGCCGACCAACTCACCGCCGCCCAGGCCGTGTGGCTGGCCGCCATGCTGCACAACCCGGCGCTGGAAGCCCAGCGCTGGAAAGCCCGCGGCTCCATCAACCTGGAGCGCGCCCAGTGGGTGGCGGCAGGCCTGCGGCCTTTGCCTAAAAAGGAGCGGGCAGCGCTAATGGAGGCGCTGCCACAGCTGGTCTGGGTTCAGTCCAGCCCCAAGATCCCTGCCACGCCGCTGCGGACCAGTTCAACCAACTCCGGGTCCATGTAACGGTAGTCGTCCGGAATATCCAGCACGTGCAGGGGCTTGCCCTGTAGCAGCTCCCTAAAGCTGGCTTTGAGCTGGGCGGCGTGTTTGTCTTCCATCACGCATACCGCGTCGGCCCACAGGATGTCCGCTTCGGACACCGGGTGGCGCGCATTGCGGCTGGTGCCGCCAGAGCGCACCGAGAGGCCAGGGTGCTTGCGCCAGACCTGTTCGGCCGTGGGGCTACGCCACTGGTTGCGGCTGCACACAAAAAGGAGGTTCATGGGGCTGCGGCTCGGAGTTAGAGGCATTTTAGGGCTCTAGCCCCCGTCGAATATGCGCTAGCAGCTATTAAATCAGGAGCATTTTGCACCAGGGAGCAGCCCCGCACTGCACCAAATCAAGCACTGAAGTCACCTCTGGTTTTGCTGCAACGCACAAACCCGGTGCATTTTGTACACAATGCTGCAAAAACATTGTGTACAAAGTTGGCACAGGCTTTGCATAAGCCTTGACATGAACGCCACCACCCCACTGCAGGCCGCGGCCATCGAGGTCGTAGGACTGAGCAAACGCTACGCCCAGGGCAAGCCTGCCGTGGACAACATCAACCTGCGCATCGCCAGCGGCAGCTACTGCTGCTTGCTGGGCCCTTCGGGCTGCGGCAAGAGCACTACGCTGCGCATGATTGCGGGGCACGAGTCGGCGTCTGACGGCGACATCCTGCTGGAGAACCGCAACATCACTGACCTGCCCGCTGCCGAACGCGGCACGGCCATGATGTTCCAGAGCTTTGCGCTGTTCCCCCATCTGAGCGCGCTGGACAACGTGGCCTTCAGCCTGAAGATGAAAGGCGTGGACAAGCTCGAACGCCATGCCAAGGCGCAAGACCTGCTGCAGCGCGTAGCCATGGGCCACCTGGCGGACCGCAAACCGGCTGAACTGTCAGGCGGCCAGCAACAGCGTGTGGCCCTGGCCCGCGCGCTGATCACCCAGCCGCGCGTGCTGCTGCTGGACGAACCCCTCTCCGCACTGGACCCCTTCCTGCGCATCCAGATGCGTGCCGAGCTGCGCCGCTGGCAAAAGGAGCTGGGCCTGACCTTCATCCACGTGACCCACAGCCAGGAAGAGGCCATGGCCCTGGCCGACACCATGGTGGTGATGAACCACGGCGTCATCGAACAGGTGGGCAGCCCGCACGAGGTCTACAACAAGCCCGCCAGCGAGTTTGTGGCGCGCTTCATGGGTGGCCACAACGTGCTAGAAACCTCCGGCGGCAAGATTGGTGTGCGCACCGACCAGATGCAGGTCACGCCCGCCACCAGTGCCAACACCGATGCCCCGCACACCAAGCGCGCCGTGATCACGGATGTGGAGTACCAGGGCACCTATGTGCTGCTGGGCCTGCAAAACCCCGGCGTGGCCCACACCGCGCACACCACGGCCGAGATCTCGGTGATGGTGTCCGAAGCCACCTTTGCCCAGCGGCCCTACGCCGTGGGTGAGACCGTGCAGCTGAGCTGGGCGCCAGCCGCAGCACACCCGCTGGCGTACTGAGTTCCCCCTGTCTTCGCAAGAAGTTTTTAACCCCCTCCCGACCTTCTCAAAGGAGTTTTCCCATGGCTGACGATCTGAAAGACACCCTCTCCAACGCTGCTCCCATGCAACGCCGCAGCCTGCTCAAAGGCACCGCCGGTATCCTGGCCGCAGGCGTGTTCCCCGCTGTGCACTCGGCCGACCAGCTGGTGCTGCGCTACCTGGGCACCGCCACGAACCAGGACAAGGACATTGCCGACAAGTTTGAAAAAGACACCGGCATCAAGATCCAGTACGTGGCCGTCACCACCGACGACGTGACCAAGCGCGCCGTCACCGCCCCCAACAGCTTCGACCTGATCGACACCGAGTACTTCTCGCTCAAGAACATCGTGCCCACCGGCAACCTGAAGGGCATCGACACCAAGCGCATCAAGAACGCCGACAAAATCACCAGCCTGTTCACCACCGGCATGGTGGCCGGCAAGGCCGTGGGTGACCAGGGCACTGCACCCAAGAAGACCATCTTCCTGGAAGGCGAAAAGAGCAAGGTGTTCGCCAAGAGCCCCACGCAGTACATGAGCTTGATTCCCACCACGTACAACGCCGATACGCTGGGCATTCGCCCCGACCTGATCAAGCGCCCCATTTCCTCCTGGGCCGAGCTGCTGAACCCCGAATTCAAGGGCAAGGCCGCCATCCTGAACATTCCTTCTATCGGCATCATGGACGCCGCCATGGTCGTGGAAGCCATGGGCATCTACAAGTACCCAGACAAGGGCAACATGACCAAGAAGGAAATTGATCTGACGATCAAGACCCTGATCGAAGCCAAGAAGCAAGGCCAGTTCCGCAGCCTGTGGAAAGACTTCAACGAGTCGGTGAACCTGATGGCGTCTGGCGAAGTGGTGATCCAGTCGATGTGGTCGCCCGCCGTGACCGCCGTGCGCACCAAGGGCATTGCTTGCAACTTCCAGCCCCTGAAGGAAGGCTATCGCGCCTGGGCCTCCGGCTTCGGCCTGCCCGCCACCCTGTCCGGCAAAAAGCTGGACGGTGCGTACGAGTTCATCAACTGGTTCCTGGACGGCTGGGCCGGTGCCTACCTGAACCGCCAGGGCTACTACAGCGCCGTGCTGGAAACCGCCAAGTCCAAGATGGAAGCCTACGAATGGGCCTACTGGATGGAAGGCAAGCCCGCCACCCAGGACATCAAGAGCCCACACGGCGACCTGTTGGCCAAGAAGGGCGAAGTGCGCGACGGCGGCAGCTATGAGCAACGCATGGGCGGCATTGCCTGCTGGAACGCCGTGATGGACGAAAACGCCTACATGGTCCAGAAGTGGAACGAGTTTGTGGCTGCTTGATAGCCCTGCATAGGAAGTGAAAACACCATGAGCGCACCCTCCACACCCTCACTTCCGGCGGCCTCTGCCCCGGGCCGCACGCTTGCGGCCTGGTGGCAGGCCCTGCCGCTCACCACGGTGTTTGCGCTCTTCTTTTTGATTCCATTGGCCCTGGTGCTGATGGTGAGTTTCTGGGACTACAACCAGTACGAGATGCTGCCGGGCTTCACGTTCAAAAACTACCTGGCCATCTTCGACGGCTGCCTGTCGCGCAACGAGTCCGGTGACCTGTGCGTCACCGTCAAGACCTACCTGTCCACGTTCAAGTTCAGTGTGCTGGTGTGGCTGCTCACGCTGGTCATCGGCTTCACGGTGTCGTACTTTTTGGCCTTCCACGTCAAATCCAGCGGCGTGCAGGTGGTGTTGTTCGTGCTGTGCACCATCCCGTTCTGGACGTCCAACGTGATCCGCATGATCGCCTGGGTGCCGCTCCTGGGCCGCAACGGCCTGGTCAATGATGTGCTCACCACCATGGGCCTGGTCGACAAGCCGGTGGAGTGGTTGCTGTTCTCCGATTTCTCGGTGGTGCTGGCATTTGTGCACCTGTTCACCACCTTCATGATCGTGCCCATCTTCAACAGCATGATGCGCATAGACCGCAGCCTCATTGAGGCCGCCAGCGACAGCGGGGCCACGGCCTGGCAAACGCTGTGGAATGTGATCGTGCCCCTGTGCCGCACCGGCATCATCATCGGATCCATCTTTGTCATCACCATCGTCATGGGTGACTTCGTGACCATCGGTGTCATGGGCGGGCAGCAGATCGCCTCGGTGGGCAAGATCATCCAGGTGCAAACCTCGTACCTGCAATTCCCGCTGGCCGCGGCCAACGCGGTGGTGTTGCTGGCCATTGTGCTGATGATCATCTGGGCGCTGACCCGCATGGTCGACATCCGCAAAGAACTATGAACTCCGACAAACACTCCCCCGCTTTCTGGCTGTTGGCCGCGTTCTTCGCCGCCTACGTGCTGTTCCTCTACGGGCCCATGCTGGTCATCGTGGTGCTGAGCTTCCAGGGCCCGGACGGCGGTTTGACATTTCCCATGCAGAGCACCTCGCTGCATTGGTTCCGCAAACTTGCCGAGGGGCTGGGAACGGTAGACATCACCGCCGCCCTGAAACGCTCTCTGGGTCTGGGTCTCACCGTCATGGCGTTTACCGTGGTGTTCTCGGTCTTGGCAGGCCTGGCCTTTCGCAAAAAGCTGCGCTTTGCCAACATCCTGTTTTTCACCGTGGTGGCCAGCCTCATCATGCCGTCCATCATCGTGTCACTGGGCATCGGCCTGGAGTTCCGCCTGCTGGACAGCGGCATCAAGAAGGTGCTGGAGGCCTTTGGCATGGACGGCGTGCTGGAGAATTACGGCACTGCGCTGGGCATCTACACCTCGGCCCTGGGCGCGCACCTGACCTGGACGCTGCCCTTTGGCCTGCTCATCATGTTTGCCATCTTCAACCGCTTCAACCCCGCCTATGAAGAAGCCGCACGCGACCTGGGTGCCACACCCTGGCAGGGCTTTCGCCACGTGGTGCTGCCGCTGATTGCACCGTCCGTGGTGGGCATTGGCATGTTCGGCTTCACGCTGAGTTGGGATGAGATTGCCCGCACCTCGCAGGCCATCGGCGATGTGAACACGCTGCCCCTCGAATTGCAGGGCCTCACCACCACGGTCACCACCCCCTCCATCTACGCGCTGGGCACGGTGACCATGGTGGTATCGTTTCTGGTGATGGGGCTGGCCGTGGGCCTGTCCAAACTGCTGGCCAGGAAGCCAGCCAACCGGCGGACTGCATGACTGATTTTGTCGCTCTGACAGAAAACGAGATTTACGAGCGCATGGTGGCCACCATCCTGGACCACCGCTTGCCTCCAGGCACCAAGCTCATCGAGGAAAAACTGGCCAGCGCCTTTGGCGTGTCACGCACGCGCGTGCGGCCCGTGCTGGTGCGCCTGGCCAACGAGCAGATCGTGACCCTCACGCCCAACCGCGGCGCCACCGTGGCACAGCCCACCGAAAAAGAGGCGCGGGAGGTGTTTGAGGTGCGCCGCATGATCGAGCCCACGCTCATTGAGTGCTTCATCGCCAGTGCCACGGCCGATGACATTGCGGTGCTGACCCAGTGCATCAACGACGAAGAGGCTGCCCGTGTGGCAGGTGACATGCGCCGCGCCATCCGCCTCTCTGGGGATTTCCATCTGCACATCGCCAATGCTTCGGACCACCAGACGCTGGGTCGCATCCTGCGCGAGCTGGTGTCGCGCACCTCGCTGATCCTCATGACCTACAGCAACAACCATACGCAGGCGCGCGTGGAAGCTACGTCCTGCGGTTGCGATGAACACCGTGCGTTGCTGGACGCGATTCGCCTGCGCGACCCGCGCGAGGCCGCCCGCCTGATGCGCGAACACCTGGCACAGCTGGAGACCCAGCTGCAGTTCAACCAGCCTGAGAGCGATGTGCCGGACCTGCTCTCGCTGTTTGGGGATGCCGTTCCACCCTCGGCGTCCTAGAGCGCACCATGCGCCAGCTACTGGTCATCAATCCCAACACCTCGCACAGCGTCAGTGCGCTGTTGCAGACCCACGCCCAGGCTGCTGCCGGCCCACAGGTGCAGGTCAAGACCGTGACGGCCCGCTTTGGCGCCCCCTACATTGCCTGCGAGGCCAGCTACGCCATCGCCAGCCACGCCCTGCTGGACCGCTGGGCCGCGGCGCTGCAAGACAACCCCCAGGTGCCGGATGCCATCCTGATCGGCTGCTTTGGGGACCCCGGCTTGCTGGCCCTGCGCCAGGGCAGTGCGGCACCCGTCACGGGTCTGGCGGAAGCAGCATTCGCGGAGGCGGCGACGCGGGGGCGGTTTGCCGTCGTCACCGGCGGTGAACGCTGGAAACCCATGCTGGAACGCCTCGCCTATTCGCTGGGCCATGCGTCCGCGCTGGCCGGCATCCAGACCGTGGCACCCAGTGGCGCCGAACTGGCCAGCAACCCGCAAGCCGCCGTGGCCCTGCTCACCAAGGCCTGCCAGGAAGCCGCCACACAATGGGCCGCCCAGTCCATTGTGCTCGGCGGCGCCGGTCTGGCGGGTCTGGCAGCACTGATCCAGCCGTATGTGGACATACCGGTCATTGACAGTGTGCTGGCCGGCACGCGCCATGCACTGGCCCTGCCACCCAGCCCCAACAGGGAAAACGGTTTCGACGTGCCGTGGGACAACCTGGCCCCCGAACTAATCGCATTGGGCAGTCGTAACAAGCTGCTGCAGGTGTAAAGCCTTGTAATTGGCGTCATCGTCCCGGTGGGCAGGGCGTTGAAAGCGCATAAACCGCCACCTCTGGCGGTACGGGCTCCGGCCCCTTGCTACCTATGACGCATTCGTCTTCTCACCCCACCCGGTTTCCTGGCCAGCTGGTCCGCAGCCTGCGCGCGGGTACCGCAGCCTTGGGTCTGTTGGCCCTGGTTCATACCGCCCATGCGGACGAATGGACGCCCCTTCTGGGTGGCGGCGTAGGCGCTGCGGCCGGCGCGGTGCTTGGTCAATCCATGGGCGGTAGAAGCGGTGCGGTAGTCGGTGGCGCCTTGGGCGGCGCTGCTGGCGCTGCGGTCACCACGCATGGTTCCGGTCGCAATGGTGCGGTCATTGGCAGCGCTGTCGGCGGTGCAGCTGGTGCGGCGGTCGGTCAATCCGTGGGAGGTCGTAGCGGTGCCATCGTCGGCGCGGGCCTGGGTGGAGCAGCAGGTGCCGGTGTGGGACGTAGCGTGACCCAACGCCAATACCAAGCGCGTGGCTACGGCCCAGGCGGGCACTATGAGCAGGCGGGCTACCGCGACGACTACCGCCATGACTTTGGCCACCACTACCACCGCGGCTGGGACAAGCACCACCGCCACCACGGTCATGGCCACGACCGTTTCGACGACTAAGCCATGACTAGCGCTGCGCCTTGGGCGCGCAGGGTCTGGGCAAAAAATGCCAGGGTGCGGTCCCACGCCAGTTGCGCGGCGGCCGCATCAAAGCGGGGCGTGGTGTCGTTGTTGAACCCGTGCTGCGTGCCCGCGTATTGGTAGGCCGTGTAGCGCACGCCGGCGGCTTTCAGGGCCGTTTCATAGGCGGGCCAGGCCGCGTTGATGCGTTCGTCCACCGCCGCAAAGTGGGCCAGCAGCGGCGCCTTCACCTTGGCGGCATCTTCGGGTGCAGGCAGGTTACCGTAGAAGGGCACCGCCGCTGCCAGCTCTGGCAGGCGCACCGACAGGATGTGGGCCATGCCACCCCCGTAGCAAAAGCCCACCACACCCAACTTGCCCGTGCCCTCGGCATGGTTCAGCAGGTAGCGCGAAGCCGCCACAAAGTCTTCACGCGTCTTGGTCTGGTCCAGTTTGGCAAAGGCATCACGGGCCTTGTCCTCATCACCGGGGTAGCCACCCAGTGGGGTGAGCGCATCAGGCGCCAACACCAAGTAGCCCGCCAACGCCAGGCGACGCGCAATGTCTTCGATGTGGGGGTTGAGCCCGCGGTTCTCGTGCACCACCAAAATGGTGGGCAACTTGCCCGTGGCCTGCGCTGGGCGGGCTAGATAGCCCTTGATGCTGCCGTAGCCCGCGGGGGATGGAATGTCGACCGTGCGGGTGTTGATGCGCGCATCGTCTTTGGGCACCACCTGGGCGGCCGCGAAGTTGGGGCTGAGTGCAGCCAGCAAGCCCGCCGCCGTCACCCCACCCACCGCAAACTTCTGGGCACGCTCCAGAAATCCACGCCGGTCCACGATGCCGTGCACATAGGCATCAAACAGAATCAGCAGTTCCTGGTCAAAGTCCTGCGCGGTTTTGCGTTGCATGGGCCAGCCTCCCAAAAAAAGAAGTCAGCTTAGCGGGAAAGCCGTTACACCGCTGTGACTGCGCCCGCAGCAGGGTTTTCGCCCAAGGCAACCTCGCCGCCCAACGCCTCCAGCAAGTCCGGAATCAGCTGTACCAGCTCCCCCGTGGCAATGGCCACGTCAGCGTCAAAGTTGTCGTCCTTGCCATCGCCTGCAGCCTTGGCGGCTTCCTCAAACACGGTGTCCAGGAAGGCAATCTTTTTGAGCTGCAGCGCCTCGGTCAGCACGAACGACACCCGGTCATTCCAGGTCATGGCCAGGCGCGTGGGCATCTTGCCCAGTGCAATGTGTTGGGCCACTTCGTCGGTGTCCAGCGCGTGGCGCGTGTAGCGCACCACGGCCTTGGATTCGTCAGCGGCTTTCAGCTCGCACTCCCGGTCCACGCTGAAGTCTGGTGGCGCTTCCTGCGTGCCCAGCCAATGCGCCATGGCGGTGGCCGGTGCCAACTGGGTGTTGATGAGTTGCACGGCCAGGCCGTCCACGGCCTTGATCAAGGCCGTCATCACCTCGTCGGCTTTGGCCTGGCTGCCGGCGTCCAGCACCAGGCGTCCTGCCTTGGGGTCTATCCACACCTGCACGCTGGACTGCTTGGTGAACGCCATGGGCAAGAGGGCCAGACGGGCATCATCCCGGATCTCGCGCGCCTCTTTCTTGCCAGGCTTGCGGCCCGTGGTGGCCTCGATGTGGGCCAGCTGTTCTTGCACCTTGCGCTTGACCACGGAGCCCGGCACGCTCTTGACCTCGATCATGAGCTTGAGCAGCCACTGGCCACCCACAATCTCCACCAGCGGGCCGTTGGCCTGGCCACGCGGTTCGGTCCAACCCACGGACTTCTCCTGGCTGGCGCCACATTCCACAAACCGTGCGCCATCCAGCGCCTCTTCCAACTGCGCCTGCGTTGTCGACCATGCCGACACCAAGCGGTACACCATCATGTTTTTGAACACTTTTGACCCATTTCTATAGACCGTGCATTTTCACGCAACTTTACAAACCCACATGGCGGCGCAATGGGCGAGTTACACAGCCCCCACACACTTGGTCTCAACCTGATGCGATACCCGCTGCAGGCAGATGAGTAAAGGACACACCATGAAACCCGTTTTCAAATCTCTCGTAGTTGCCAGCGTTCTGGCCGGTGCCGGCTTCTCGGCCATGGCGCAACAGCCTGCCGCCAATGCCCCCGCCACGGACGGCAAGCCCCGCATGGAACACCACCAACGCATGGATCCCGCCAAGATGGAAGAGATGCATGCCAAACACGTGGCCGAGCTGAAAACCAAGCTGAAAATTACTGCGGCCCAGGAGAGCGCCTGGACCACCTTCACCACCGCAATGAAGCCGCCAGCCCGCGACGCCAAACAGCGCCCCGACCGTGCAGAACTGGACAAGCTGAGCACCCCGGAACGCCTGGACAAGATCCGCGCTCTGCGCACCCAGCACATGGCAGATATGCAAGCCCAGATGGACAAGCGCGATGAAGCAATCAGAACCTTCTACGCGGTGCTTAGCCCCGAACAACAAAAAGTGTTTGACCAAGAACACGCCCGCATGGGCGGCCACCGGGGTGGCGAGCGCAAATAAGCTCAGGCCAACAGCGCCTTGAGCTCGCCACTGGCGATCAGGGCCTGTACGTCGGTGGCACCGCCTACCAGTGTGCCTTTGACGAACACCATGGGAAATGTGGGCCAGCCGGTCCACATTTTCAGTGCGTTGCGCCGACGCCAGGTGTTGAAGTAGCTGCCGTACTCCAGGTAGGTGTAGGGCACCCCCGCAGCGTCTAGCGCTGCCCGTGCTTTCTTCGGCATGGGGTTGAGCCCCATGCCCACCACCACCACCGCATGGGCGGCCACGGCAGCCTGCACTTCCTGAACAATGTCTTGCTGATGGGTGGCAATGCGTTGACGTATGGCGGGGTGAATGTGAGATTCATCCAGAATGGGACGGGGCATAAACGATCCTGATAGGGTTGATTTTTTATTATGCGGTGGGCCCTTGATCCCCATCAAAATTTAGGGGCTGATCGGCGCCTACACTGGGTAGGATTGGTCTACCACCATGGCTAAACGTCCCTTCTCACCCCCACCCATCCACACCATCAGCTTGATGCGCCCTTTGGCGTGGCTAGGTCTGGCCTGGCACGACATGTTGCGCGCCGGCTGGGTGAGCTTTGCACATGGGTTCGTGCTGGCGGCATTCGGTGCGGCCATCGTGGCAGTGGCACACCATCGTTTTTGGCTGCTGGCCGGTGCACTCTCAGGTTTTCTGGTGATTGCCCCGGTACTCGCGACCAGCCTCTATGCCCTGAGCCGTGCGCTGGAGCGCAAGGAAACCGCGGACTGGCGGGTGGTGGCCAAGACTTGGTTGAACTGGCAGAACAGCCATTTCAACAAATGGGGCAACGACTACTGGTGCATGGTGCAATTTGGCGCACTGCTGGCCGCAGCGGCCACCGGCTGGGTGCTGACCTCGGCGGCCCTGATTACCCTGCTGGCGCCCGTGCCTGTGAATACACCCCTGGAATTTGTCCGCTACGTGGTGCTGGCACCCGACAGCTGGCTGTTTGAACTCTGGCTGGCTTTGGGTGGCGTACTGGCGGCACCGTTGTTTGCTTCCAGCGTGGTCTCCATGCCTTTGTTGCTGGACCGCCGTGTGACGCTGTTGCAGGCAGTGCTGACGAGCTGGCGAACCATCCTGGCCAACCCCATTCCCATGGCACTGTGGGCAGCACTCATCATGGGGTTCACCCTGCTGGGCCTGGGGTCGCTGCTGCTGGGCCTGATTCCGGTGATCCCCATGCTCGGCCACGCCAGCTGGCATGCCTACCGTGAGCTGGTAGATGCTTCCGCATTACCCGCCCGCGAGGCCTACTCCGCGCCCTATGTACGTCCCGGGCAACGCTGATGTTTGGTTTTAGCGAAGAGCAAATTGCCAGTTTTGGCCTCACCTTTGGGGTGGGTGGCTTCATGCTCTACATGCTGTTCATCATCGGACAGCTGGCATGGGAGTCCAAGGCTGGCAAGTTCGGAACGTTTGTGCTGTTTCTGGGCTTGGCGTTTGGCATGGTGGGCTTTGCCGCCAAATTCGTCATCCAGTGGGTGCTGACCCGGTAGAGCCCCAACGCGGGTCAACCAATGGGGCGAATGCCAATCAGCAGCCCATGCAGCACAAAGGCAAACACAGCCCAGGCTGCCACCCCTACCACCATAGTCAAACCGGTAGCCTTGGCAGTACCCGCCGGGTAGGTAACACCCAAGGCGCGGTCCCGTTTTCGGCAGGCAATGAAGTTGGCGACTGCCCACAGCAGAAACGCACCAAACAGCAGCACGTGGGCCAGGTTGCCATTGGCGAGCAAGTGCGCCAGTGCCCAGGTTTTGACAGCGAGCACCATGGGATGGCGCCAGCGCGCCTTGATGGCATTGCCCGGAACATAGGCTGCCGCCAACAGCACAAAGGCCAGGAGCGTCAACAACGCCGCCAGATGGCGCATACCACTGGGTGGGGTCCACAGCACCACCGGGGTTTCGCGGGCCACGCCAAAGCCCCAGACAATGAGTGCCAGACCGACGGCTGCCAACAGGGAGTACACAACTTTGTAAGCGCCCTCGCCCCAGCGGCCCATCGCCCGTGTGCGCCACGTGTCCGAAACCATGCGCACCGAGTGCACTCCCAAAAACACCACCAATCCCAGCAACAAATAGCCCATGGCAACTCTCCTGTTATGCCATTACGCGCCCAACACCCGGTTTTTCCCCGCACGTTTGGCCAGGTACATGGCCTGGTCGGCACGGCGAATGGCATTGGTAGGCTCTTCACCTGCAGCCAGTTGTGCGACGCCGGCGCTGAAGGTAATCAACAATTTCTCGGTACCCGCCAGGAAGAACCGTTTGGTGAGCTCGCGCTGCAGACGGGTCATGGCATCAATGCCTTTGTCCAAAGGTGTATCGGGCAGCAAAATCACAAACTCTTCGCCACCGTAACGGGCTAATGTGTCTTGCGGGCGCATGCATTCACGGGCCACCGAAGCCAAGTGGTTGAGCGCCGCATCGCCCGTTGCGTGGCCCAGGGTGTCGTTGAGCTTTTTGAAGTTGTCGATGTCCAGCAAGGCCACGCTCAGCGGCAATTCCTTGCGCCGCACATTGGATACCTCGCGGTTCAACGCTTCATCCAGTCCCTTGCGGTTCAAGGCACCAGTAAGTGGATCATGCCGCGCTTGCGAGCTGACCCGGTCCAATTCCTGGTGCAAACGGACCAGCTCTGCTTCGGACTGGCTAGCCCGCTCACGCAGAGCCTCCAGCTCCTGGCGCGAGGTCTGGCTTTCACGCGCCATGTTGCGGGTAGTGCCCACCACGTCCTTGAGCACAGGGGCAATGTCCGCCAATGTCTTGGCCTGTTCAATCAAACGGGCGCTTTCTTCCAGCTTCTCCTGGAAGGTTCCCGTCGAACGGCTCATCTGGGACAGACGGTCAATAAAGGTGGCCACCATGGTGCGCATTTCTTCCTGCGTTTGCAGGGCGCGCTGTTTAGCGTCTTTTTGTTTGAAGATAACGTCTTTTAAACGCCGTTCCACATCGTCTAGCCGGCGTAGTGTCAGTGGTGGTGTGGCGGCTTCCATCAACGCATCCATCTGGCCCTTGAGCCACTGCTCATCCAGGCTCAACTCGGCCACGTTCTCAAACACCAGGTGCAAGAGCTTGAGCAAGGTCACCCGAATTTCTGCCTGGTCTTCGGCGGCAAATGACAGGCGATGGCTGTAGTTCACCAGCATGAGCTTGATGGCAGCAACATCGGCACCGGGTTGGCGCATGGCCTTGAGCAGGTTGTCGGTTTGTTCGTTGAAACGCGGATCGTCAGAGCCAAGCGCGGGCAATGCGTATTCGATCAACCGCCCCATCTGGCCCAGAAACTCTGTGGAAATAGCACTACCCACGGCCGGTGCTGCAACCGCAACGCCATTGGAGACTGGCGCCGCTGCACCATCATTTGCTGTGCCATTGACAGGAACAAAACCACCATAGGCGATCAGTGCCGACTTCACGCCCTCCCAGTTCAGGCGGTCGATGGCGTAGTCCAGCAGACCCTTCTGCTTCTGCTGGCCCGGTGTTTTGACGGGCAGTCCCTGCGAGATGTCACGCAGCATGTCGGCAGGAAAGTGCGGCACATGGGGAATACCGGCAATTTCGTTGTAGATCGCCAGGTAATTGGCAGGCGTCGGCGTCAACTTGCGGGCCGTCAGTTGCTTGAGCGTTTCCCGGGCAATCTCAAATGCTTTTTTGTCAGCCATGGCAACACCGTTTCAGATAATTTTCAGGAACTCTCGAACTGCGGGAAGAGTGTTTTGGGCGTCTTCCTCTTGGGGAACATGCCCCAACTGCTCAAACACGACCAGCCGCGCACCTGCAATATCAGCGGCAAAGTGCCTGCCATTGTCCAACGGAATCAGCTTGTCCTGCGCGCCCCAAAGAACCAGAGTGGGCAACTTCAGGGTTTTAATTTGCTCCACATGCTCCCAGCGCATCTGCGCCAGACGCTGGACCAGTGCCAAGCGATTGCCGGCACGCAAGGTCAACTCGTAATACCGGTCCACCAGCTCCGGCGTTACCTTGGCGGGGTTTCCGTATACATTGCGCACACTGCTCAGGACCACGCCACGTGGCAGGGTGTATTCCATCAGACGGCCCAGGACGGGAATGTGTGCCAAGCGAAAACCCAAGGGCACGGACTGCGATTGCATGGGGTAACCACCCGCATCCACCAGAATCAACTGCGTCACGCGCTGGGGTTGGGCCAATGCAAACTCCCAGGCAATTTGCCCACCCAGCGAATTTCCCCCCAACACCGCCTGTTTCACACCCAACGTGTCGAGCACCTGCTGCACAAACTGCACGTACGCGGCCATGGAATAGTCATTTTGCGGATTTGGCCCCGTCAAACCGAATCCCGGCAAATCGAACCGAATCACACGGCGGGTAGCGCTGAGATTCTGTACCCAGCCATCCCACGTATGCAGACTGGAAGCCGTACCGTGGATCAGCACAATGGGGTTGGGGTCATTGCGAGGACCTTCGTCCCGCAAGTGCACCTGCATGCCGGCCACCGCCACAAACTGTGACGGCGCTCGGGCCCACCGCGTAGACAGTTGGGCCACCGAACGGTCTGGCGCCCACGTGGCAATCACGCCCGCAAGCACAAACATCAGCATCGCAATCAGCGACACCTCCAAAATACGGACAACAAGTTTCATGGGGCTGAACTCTACCTGCGTCGGCACCTACCGTGCCAAAAGAATAAACCTGTGCATAGATTTCGCATAAGCCAGTAGTTATCCACAGGCGCATGCCAAAAAACAAAGTTATCCCATTTCATGAAGCAAAAACAAAGCACAGTCACCCACAAGGGTTGAGCTTGGCTAAGTCATTGATTCATTTAAAGAAAAGAAGCTTGTCCACAGCAGAGTGGCATCCTTATCTACTACTACTATCTTTAAATAAGTAATTTAAGTAAATAGCAGGCGACCCAACTCCCCCGCGTTTATCCATCTTTTTCTAAATCGAAAAAAAGATGTGAACATCTGCAAAGAAGCCGGGTTGCAACCCGCGTTTGAAGCCCTCCATCAAGTAAGATTTGCCCGCTTCACACAACCGCCCATCGCACATTTCCTCCATGCCAGTTTCCTCTGCGGGCTCCGCACCAGGCCACAGCCCTGCAAGTTTTGAAATCAAAAGCGCCCAGCTTCCGCTGGTAGCCCTGCTGCTCAAAACGTCTGACTGGACGCTGTTGGCTGAGGAACTCACTGCGCAATTTGGCGTTGAAAGCGACAGTGCTGACTTTTTTGACCATGACGCCCTGGTCATCGATTTTTCGCATTTGCCCGTGGACACCCCGGTTCAGGACATGGTGCCGCTGCTCAAGGTGCTACGCACCTGCAACCTGGTGCCTGTAGCGGTGCGGGGCGCCAGCCCGGAGTGGATGGCAGCTGCGCTGGCTGTGGGACTGGTGGAAGCGCCACCTGAAATTGTCCGCAGCAAGACCGCGGAAACTTCCGCGCCTGCCAAAACCGTGGTGCAGGAAGTGGTCAAAGAGGTGGTACGCGAAGTGCCCGGGCCCGGAACCATGGTGATCGACAAGCCCTTGCGTTCCGGCCAAAAGGTCTATGCGCGCAATGCCGATCTCGTGGTGCTGGCCATGGTCAACCAGGGTGCCGAGGTGGTGGCCGATGGCAACATCCATGTCTATGCACCGCTGCGCGGCAAGGCCATGGCAGGTGCGCGTGGCAACACCAACGCCCGCATTTTTTCGCTCTGCCTGGAGCCCGAATTGATTTCCATCGCCGGTGTCTACCGCACCAGCGAAAATGCCCTGCCCAAGGATGTGCAGGGCAAAGCCGCCCAGGTGCGGCTGAGTACCGATGGCCAGGAAAAGCTGCTCATTGAGCCGCTAAAGACCTGAATCGACTGATATTTTTATTTCGAAAGACATTTCACCCATGGCAAGAATCATTGTGGTTACCTCCGGCAAAGGTGGTGTGGGCAAGACAACCACCAGTGCCAGTTTTGCAACCGGCCTGGCCCTGCGCGGGCACAAGACGGCTGTGATCGACTTTGACGTGGGCCTGCGTAACCTGGATCTGATCATGGGTTGCGAACGCCGCGTGGTGTACGACCTGATCAATGTGATCCAGGGTGAGGCCAATCTGAACCAGGCCCTCATCAAGGACAAGCAGTGTGACAACCTCTACGTGCTGGCGGCTTCGCAAACGCGTGACAAGGATGCCTTGACGCAAGACGGTGTGGAGAAGGTGCTCAAAGACCTGAGTGCCATGGACTTTGAGTTCATCGTCTGTGACTCTCCCGCTGGCATTGAAACCGGTGCGTTGATGGCCATGCACTTTGCCGACGAGGCGTTGGTGGTGACCAACCCCGAGGTGTCTTCCGTGCGTGACTCGGACCGCATTCTGGGCATGCTGGCCAGCAAGACCAAGCGCGCCATGGAAGGCGGAGATCCGGTCAAGGAACACTTGCTCATCACGCGCTACAACCCTGCCCGTGTGGACCAGGGCCAGATGCTGTCGCTGGAAGATATCCAGGACATCCTGCGCATCAAGTTGATCGGCGTGATTCCCGAAAGCGAATCCGTGCTGCAGGCGTCCAACCAGGGCGTACCTGCGGTGCACATGCAGGGCAGCGATGTGTCTGAGGCCTACAAGGACGTGATCGACCGTTTCCTCGGCGCTGACAAGCCCATGCGTTTCACGGAAGCGCCCAAACAAGGCTTGCTCAAGCGCCTGTTCGGAGGGAAATAAGCCATGGCCTCCCTGCTTTCCTTTTTCCTCGGCGAGAAGAAGACCACGGCCAGCGTTGCCAAAGAGCGCCTGTCCATTCTTCTGGCCCACGAACGTGCGGGCCGCAGCGCATCTGCGCCCGACTACCTGCCTGAGCTGCAGCGCGAGCTGGTGGCCGTGATCAGCAAGTACGTGAAGATCAATCCCGCTGACATCAAGGTCATCGCGGGCCGCCAGGACAACCTGGAAACCCTGGAAGTGAAGATCGAGCTGCCCGACGCACGCTAATCCAACGCAGGCTGAGCGCTATGGTATTCATAGCTGCTCGCGCAATGTTGACGGGGGCTAGAGGCCTATTTGGCTTCTCGTTACGCCGGGATCAGGCGCAACAACGTGATTTCTGACGGTGCGCCAAAGCGCTTGGGTGGGCCCCAGTAGCCCGTGCCTCGGCTGGTGTACACCCACAGTGCGCCAAGTTTGTGCAGACCTGCTGTGAACGGCTGCTGAAAGCGCACAAAGTAACCCCAGGGCCAGAACTGTCCACCGTGCGTGTGGCCTGACAGTTGCAAATCAAACCCTGCTTGCTCTGCGGCCGCCGCGCTGCGCGGCTGGTGGGCCAACAGCAGTTTGAACAGGGCCTGCTCGGGGGCTTGTGCCATTGCCGCATGGGGGTCGCTGCGGTGGCTTTCATCAAAATGGTGGGCGCTGTAGTCGGCCACACCGGCTACCACCACCAGGGCGCGTTCCGGGTCCTGCGCGTCGTGGCCATGGTGAATCACCACATGCTCGTTCATCAACACTTGCACACCCAGTGCACGCAAGGCGTCAATCCAGCTGTGCGCACCCGAGTAGTACTCGTGGTTGCCAGTCACAAAAAAGGTGCCGTGGGTGGATTGCAGTTGCGCCAGGGGCGCAATGTGCCGGCCCAGCTCCTTCACGCTGCCATCGACCAGGTCGCCGGTGATGGCCACCATGTGTGCACCCAGGCTGTTCACGCGGTCCACGATGCGTTGCAGGTAGTGTGTCTTGATCGTGGGGCCGACATGGATATCGCTGATCTGGGCTATGGTGAAGCCGTGCAGCGCCTGCGGCAGGTTGGCAATCGGCACGTCCACCCGCACGACCGCCGCGGTGCGGCGCGCGTTCCAGAAGCCCAGCACGGTCATCAACAGGGCCAAGAGGGGCACAGCCTTGGCGCTCGCAGGGCGCAACACCGCCAGATCCAGCGTTGCCCCCGCGGCCTGCACTGCCCACGCACCCAATAGCAGCACATCGCGCAACAGCGTGAGCACCAACAGGGACGAAAACAGCCCCATGCACAGCAGGCCTGCCCATACCAGGGCGGTACTCCAAGGGGTTCGTTTGGCGCCGCGTCCCATCAAGCCACGCGGGACCAGCAGGGCGGATATCAGCAACAGGCCCCCCAGCGGCAGGGCAAACCCGGAGGGAAGATCTGGCAACAGACGCCAGGCAATCAGCCCGTGGAAGACCAGGGAAATCAGGGTGACCGGGGCAAAAGCCATGGTGTGCGCCGCGCCGGGTGAAGTGATGCGGCAGAGTGGAAAGATTGGTAGATGGTGGGGAATGGCCGGGGTTCAAGGGAGTCTGTGCGTACTTTGTCCCAAAGCACCTGCAGAGCCAAACCGTTGTTCACTGAACTGCACGCCACCGGCACCCACGCGCACCACGCTGCAGGCACGTGTGCCATAGGCCGGTGTAGCAATGAACACGGCAGACAGGGCCCGTTCCAGTTCCAGGGGCACACCGGTATGCGGCAGCTCGGCGTCTGCCGCCAATGTGCGTGATTGCAGCAGGGGCCACAGATGCGCGTCGTCTGTTTCACCATGCGCCACACATGCTGCCAAACCGCGACTCAGCTGAAGCAGCTTGGGCCAGGGTGTGTGAAAGTCGGCATTCGATACCGCGCCTATGCCGGGCTGCAGAGTGACGATGCGCGCACCGCGGCTTTCCAGGCCCAACAGGGTCTGGCCGTCAAACACCAGGAGGTTGAACGGGTTGTAGGCGCCGGTATGGGGTTGCAAGGCCTCCAGGTAGGCTCGCGCAGTGAGTGAACCCTGCAGAAAGCGGGCCACCAGGTCTCCGCGCGAGGGCGCGTCTGCGCGTGCAGGCGTTGCGCTGCGGAAGTTGGTAAGCGCGGTCAGCCGGCCGCCAGGGCCTGTGCCCAACCAGGCACCGCCTGCCTGGCTGTCGCGTCCCGCCAGGATGGGGGCATCGGGCCAGTGGTGCAGGGGTTCGGCCGGACGCGCATAGAACTCGTCGCGGTTGGCCAGCAGCAGCAGCGGGGTAGCGCTGTTGGGCTGCCAATTCCAGGCGATCAGGCACATGGGAAGGCGATCAGGGTGCGGAGGTGACGGACAGTGCCGTCCTGTCCACCACGCGGCGCAGCACAAAGCTGCTGTGTACGCCGGTCACGCCCTCGATGCGGGTCAGCTTGTTGAGCAGCAGGGCCTGGTAGTGGTCCATGTCGCGCACCGCCACCTTGATCTGGTAGTCGGCGTCTTGCCCGGTGATCAGCAGGCACTCCAGCACCTCGGGTAGCACGGCAACGCTGGCCTCAAAGTTGGCAAAGCGCTCGGGCGTGTGGCGGTCCATGGAGATGTGCACCAGGGCGATCAGAGACAACCCCAGCTTTTTGGCGTCCAGCAGCGCGCGGTAGCCCACGATCAGGCCAGACTCCTCCAACGCACGCACGCGGCGCAAGCAGGGCGAGGGTGACAGGCCAATGCGGTCGGCCAGATCCTGGTTGTTGATACGACCGTCCGTCTGCAAAACTTCGAGGATTTGCTGGTCATAGCGGTCCAATTTCATAATTCTGCCCTGCATTTATTCAATATAGGCAGAGTATGCCAAATAAACGGCATATTGACGCAATAACGCAATCATCTGCTGCCGCTCTCGACCTACACTGGAGTCCTCTGTTACCCACAGCCCAAAGCAACACCGGCCACCCGCCCACGTTGCGCAGCCTGGCCCCACAAGGGCCCGTATTGCAAAACCCCACCCCGGGCGAATCCACCGCCCGGGGCGTTGTTTGAATCCCAAGATTGCTACCAAATTCATAGCTGATTGCACACAGTTTACGGGGGCTGGGGCCCTGTTTGGCACATCAGTTAGCATGGTGGCCATGCTCAACGAATCCCCCCATGAACCCCGGTTGACCCAGGCGCTGCGCCAGTTGTTGGCCCGCCAGCGCGTGGCAGCCCTGGCCACGCTGGACGCCCACGGCTTGCCCTTTGCTTCCATGGTGCCGTTTGCGGTTGACCAGGAAACCGGGCATCTTGTGGTGCACGTCAGCGGCCTGGCCCCCCACACGGGCAACCTGCTGCGCACGCCCCAAGTGTCGGTGCTCGTCATGCAAGCGGAGGTGGATGGGGAACCCGTGCATGCCCTGCCCCGCGTCAGTCTGGAGGGCATGGCGACGGTGCTTGAACCGCAGGGAGCTGCCTGGGCGTCGGGCCGGGCAGCCTATCTGGCAAGATTTCCCGAGGCCGAGCCCATGACCCAACTGGGCGATTTTCAATTTGTGGGGATCACTATCCACGCCGCCCGCCAGGTGGCAGGCTTTGGCGCAGCCCGTACGCTAGATTCGGCAGACCTGCAGCAGGTACTGCGCGTCCCGGCCTAGACGCTGGCGGCGGCACGGCCTTCGACGAAGGCCACCATCACTTTGGCAAAGTCGGTGCCCTCATGGCCTTGCTCCAGGCTTTGCAGGCTGGCGCTGTAGTGTTCGTCGCCCAGCACATGGCGGCGCTTGTGCAGCAGGTGGGCGCTGTAGTCCTCCACAAACTCGGGGTGGGGCTGGATGCACAGCACTTCCTGGCCTTTGGCATAGGCAGAAATCGGGCAACGCTCACTGCTGGCCAGCAGCGTGGCGCCGGGTGGCAGCTCCAGCACCTGGTCCTGATGGCTGGCCAAGAGGGCAAAACTGTCACGGTTGTCGCTGGCGGCCATGTCAGAGGCGTGCCACGTGTAGGTGTTGCGCCCGGTCACCCAGCCTTGGGGTGCGCGGCCGACCTTGGCACCCATGCACAGGGCAATCAACTGGTGGCCGAAGCACACGCCCAGCAGCTTGGTATCGGTATCCAGCAGTGCGGTGACCCGGCGGCGCAACTCCACCACCCAAGGCTCGTCGGAGAAGGAGTCGGCCTTGCTGCCGGTCAGCAGCACGGCGTCGTAGGCGTCAAAGGAGTCGGGATACTGAAACTCGGGCGTGCTGAAACGCTCCATGGTCCAGTTGGTAGCGCCCGCATCGCGCAGTACGCGTTCCATCATGGCGGCATAGTTCCCGTAGGTAGGGACCAGTGCGGGGTCAATCGTGTCGTTGTCCAGAATGCAGATCTTCATGGCCCCAATTTTCTCAGTTTCACCCATAAAACGACAGCGAATAGGGTCTTGCGCGCCAAAGTTACCCGGTTTTTTCACGTCCGTGCTACATTAAGGAGTCGCTTTTTGGCGATCGGCCGTGTTCTGGTATGCATGCCGCAACACACCCGCCCCCGGCAGTGGGGCCGCCGATTCCGGCCATTTCGCAGCGATCTGCAACGCGCCCTCCCACGGCTCCGCAGTTTTTCCTTTTGAGCACGTCAGCCTCTGCCGCGGTGAGTGCGTTTGTATTTTTAATGATTCAGAACCACAACAATATTGTTTTTTCGACACCAGTCACCATCGGCAAATTTCGCATTGCCGCGTGCTCCAAGCCGCTGACCAGTGGCCGCTTTGGCGCCCAAGTTTCCATCGCCAGCGGCCGGGGCAGCGCCTCGACCGACCGCGTCATGAGCTTTACCGACGATTTTTCGACCTCCGACGCAGCGGCCCGTTACGCCATTGCGCAAGGTATCCACTGGGTGCACACGACCACCCGCCCCCAGTAAACTGTATCCCCGAAGGAAACCACCATGGCCAAAGAAGATCTGATTGAAATGATGGGCGTTGTCAACGAAGTGTTGCCTGACACCCGTTTTCGCGTGACACTGGACAACGGTCACCAACTGATTGCCTACTCCGCTGGCAAGATGCGCAAGAACCACATCCGCATTTTGGCGGGTGACCGTGTGTCCTTGGAGTTGTCGCCCTATGACCTGTCCAAGGGTCGCATCAATTTCCGCCACATCGAGGGTCGCGGCCCGATGACTCCTCGCCGCTAAAGCGCGACGGATAGAAAAACGGGGGCATCGCCCCCGTTTTGCGTTTCCATTTGCTACATAAATCGTAGCTACCAGCGCAGTGTTTATGGGGGCTCGTGCCCCCAAAAACCTTAAAGCGCAGATCTGATCAATGCCGGCCCAACTGCAGAGACTGCCCATGGGACAGCTGCGTAGCCTGGTACATCGGGGCCTCTGGCTGATCCTCGGCGTCGCCACCCTGCCCCAGCTTGAACACCGCCACCACCTGCACCAGGTCCTGCGCCTGCGCCTTCAGGCTGGAGGCTGCGGCAGCCATCTCCTCCACCAGCGCCGCGTTCTGCTGCGTGGTCTGGTCCATGGAAGAGACCGCTTCACCCACCTGGGCTACGCCCGCACTTTGTTCGCTGCTGGCGGCGCTGATTTCACCCATGATGTCCGTGACACGGCGAATGCTGGTCACGACTTCTGTCATCGTGGT
>NZ_JBWKOP010000007.1:0-36339 GCF_059416145.1 Rhodoferax sp. GW821-FHT09E07
ACCACGATGACAGAAGTCGTGACCAGCATTCGCCGTGTCACGGACATCATGGGTGAAATCAGCGCCGCCAGCAGCGAGCAAAGCGCGGGCGTGGCCCAGGTGGGTGAAGCGGTCTCTTCCATGGACCAGACCACGCAGCAGAACGCGGCGCTGGTGGAGGAGATGGCGGCTGCGGCATCCAGTCTGAAATCTCAGGCGCAGGATCTGGTGCAGGTGGTGGCGGTGTTCAAGTTGGGCAGCGAGCCCGCGGCACACCGGGAATTGCTCGCCCTGGGCTGATCTGGGTACAGTGCGGGCCATGAACTTCATTGACGCACGGCACACGCACTTCGCCACCCTCATGGTTCCCGGCACACTGCCCGAGCAGCTGGCCAGTGGCTGCAAATGGGCCGAAGGTCCGGCCTACCTGGCAGACCAGCGCTGCGTGGTGTGGAGCGACATTCCTAACGACCGCATGCTGCGCTGGAGCGAGGACACGGGCACCGTCAGCACCTACCGCAGCCCCGCACGCTTTACCAATGGCCACACGTTGGATGCCCAGGGCCGCCTGATCAGCTGCGAACACGGCTCGCGCAGCGTGACCCGGCTGGAACACGACGGCAGCACCACGGTGCTGGCCAGCCACTGGCGGAGCTTGCGGCTGAACAGTCCCAACGACGTGGTGGTGGCACGCGACGGGGCTATCTGGTTCACCGACCCAGCCTACGGCATCGACAGCGACTACGAAGGCTACAAGGCCGACAGCGAGATTGGCGCCTGCCATGTGTACCGTGTTGACCCAAGCACCGGCATATGCGAGGCGGTGCTGACAGACTTTGCGCGCCCCAATGGCTTGGCGTTCAATGCGGACGAGAGCCGACTCTACGTGGCCGACACGGGCCGCACGCACGCGGCCGAAGGGCCCAAGCACATCCGCGTGTTTACGGTGGGCGCGGGCTATGCGTTGTCAGGCGGCGAAGTGTTTGCCGACTGCGATGTGGGCCTGTTTGATGGCTTTCGTGTGGACGCACTGGGCCGGGTGTGGACCAGCGCGGGCGATGGTGTGCACTGCTATGCGCCCAGCGGCGCGCTGCTGGGCAAGCTGCTGCTGCCCGAACCGGCGGCCAACCTGGTGTTTGGCGGTGTCAGTGGCTGCGACCTGTTTGTCTGCGCCACCAGCGCGCTTTACCGCGTGCGGCTGGCTTCGGACTGGGCGACTTCGAGCGCGTCGATAAACATGGCGGCCACGTCAAAGCCGGTCTGATCGGTAATTTCCTGGAAGCAGGTTGGGCTGGTGACGTTGATCTCGGTCAGCGAATCACCGATCACGTCCAGCCCCACCAGCAACAGGCCGCGCGCGGCCAGAATGGGGCCCAGGGCCTCGGCAATTGCGCGGTCGCTGGCGCTGATGGGCTGGGCCACGCCCTTGCCACCGGCCGCCAGGTTGCCCCGCACTTCACCGCCTTGCGGAATACGTGCGAGGCAATAGGGCACGGGCTTGCCGCCAATCACCAGCACACGCTTGTCGCCGTCCTTGATGGCAGGCAGAAACTTTTGCACCATCAGGGTCTGGGCACCGTCCTTGTTCAGCGTCTCGATGATGCCGCCCAGGTTCAGGCCATCGTCTTTCACGCGGAAGATGCCCATGCCACCCATGCCGTCCAGTGGTTTCAGGATGATGTCGCGGTGCTCGGCATGAAAGGCGCGTACCGCATCGGCATCGCGCGTAACCAGCGTAGGCCCGATGAACTGGGGAAACTCCAGAATCGCCAGCTTCTCCGGGTGGTCACGCAGTGCACGCGGCTTGTTGAAGACCTGGGCACCCTCACGCTCGGCCTGCTCCAGCAGGTGGGTGGCGTAGAAGAACTCGGAGTCAAACGGCGGGTCCTTGCGCATCACCACGGCGTCAAAGTCCTTGATGGCCACGGTGTCCGCCGTCTCGGTGAACCATGCCGTTGCGTCGCCGGTGAGCGTGATGCGGCGCACCGCCGCCTGCACCACGCCGCCACGCTGCCACACCAGGTGGCGTGGCTCGCAGGCAATGATGCGGTGGCCGCGGCGTTGTGCCTCGCGCATCATGGCAAAGGTGGTGTCCTTGTAAATCTTGAAGGATTCCAGCGGATCGGCAACAAACAGAATGTCCATGGTGATTCTCGGTAAAGGCTGCACAACAGGCGCAGCGGCTCAGGCGGCAGCGGGTTTGCGGCCGTAGTGTTGCACCAGCAGCGCCAGCGCGCCAGCCACCACGCCCCAAAACGCCGAGCCCACGCCCGCAATGACCACGCCGCTGAGCGTCACCAGAAACGTGATGAGCGCGGCCTCGCGGTTGGCATCGTCCTTGAGCGCGGCCGTCAGCGCGCCGCCAATGGTGCCCAACAGCGCCAGCCCCGCAATGGCGGCGACCAGTTCTTTGGGGAAGGCGGTCAGCACGCCGGTGATGGCCGCGCCAAACAGGCCGATGACGATGTAGATGGCACCGCAGGACACGGCCGCGGTGTAGCGCCGTGTGGGGTTGCTGTGCGCCTCGGGGCCCATGCAGATAGCAGCGGTGATGGCGCTAAGGTTGATGGCAAAGGCGCCAAACGGCGCCAGCACCAGCGTGGCCAGCCCGGTGAGCGTGATGACCTTGGAGATGGGAATGCCCGCGTCGCCCCCCTGGGCGCGGCGGTCTGCATAACCCGCGGCCTGGATGGCGGCCACGCCGGGCAGGTTTTGCGACGCCATGGTCACCACAAACAACGGCAGCGACAGACTGACAAAGGCCGCCAGCGAGAAGCGGGGGGCCACAAACACCGGCCATGTTAAGCCAAAAGTGATGTCAGCCCGCGTAAAACCTGCGCCAACAGCTACGAAAACAATAGCAACTAGCAGGGTAAGCGGCACCGCATAGCGTGGCACAAAACGCTTGCCCAGCAGGTAGGCCACCACCATGGTGGCCACCAGCGGCAGGGCGGTTTGCGCCGCGCCAAAGCCCGAAAGGCCAAAGCGCGCCAGCACGCCGGCCAGCAGGGCCGAGGCCAGTGCCAGCGGGATGCGGTTCATCACGCGCTCAAACCAGCCCGTGGCGCCCACCAGCGTGATCAGCAGCGCGCAGAGGATGAAGGCGCCGACGGCGTCCGCCATGTTGAAACCACCCGCCAGACCGGCCGACGCCAACACCGCGGCGCCCGGCGTGCTCCAGGCCACCATGACGGGTTTTTTGAGCCACAGCGAGGGCACCAGCGTGCAAAGGCCCATGCCGATGCTCAGCGCCCACATCCACGACGCGATGATCTCGGGCGTGGCGCCAAAGGCCTGGGCCGCCTGAAAAACGATGGCCACCGAACTGGTGAAGCCCACCAGCACGGCCACAAAACCGGCCGTGAAGGCCGAGAGACTCAGGTCTTTGAAAAACTGCATCAGGCGTTATCCGTTGGGAACAGGGCGAAGGCGCTGTCCCAAACTGTTTTAGATTTCTATTTTGGAGCCCAACTCCACCACGGAGTTGTTCGGCAGGTTCAGGAAGTCTGCCGCGGCGCTGGCATTGTGGTGCATTTGGGCAAACAGCTTCTCGCGCCACGGCGCCATCCCCTCGCCCAGCGTGGGTACCACGGTGTCGCGCGACAGGAAGTAGCTGGTGGTCATGGCGTTCATGTCGCAGCCGCGGCCCTTGATTTGCGCCAGCGCCTTGGGCAAATCAGGATCGTTCTTGAAGCCGTAATGCACCACCACCTGCCAGCAGTCGTGGCCCAGCGAGTCGATCTGCAGGCGCTTGTCCAGCCCAATCCAGGGCAGCTCGTGGTTCTTCACGGTGACAAACAGGTTGCTGGTATGCAGCACCTTGTTGTGCTTGAGGTTGTGCAACAGGGCATTGGGTACCGTGCCCTTGTCGGCCGTCAGGAACACAGCCGTGCCTTCCACGCGTGCGGGCGGGCTCACGAACACGGCTTCCAGAAAACTCGGCAGGTCCAGCGCGTCGGCACGCAGCTTCTCGTTGAGCATCCGACGGCCGTCCTTCCAGGTCATCATCAGTGTGAAGACGGCGCCGCCAATCATCAGCGGGAACCAACCGCCGTCAAACAACTTGAGCAGGTTGGAGGCCCAGAACGCAAAGTCCACCACGAAGAAAAAGCCCGTAGCCGCAATGCACAGCCACAGCGGGTACTTCCAGCCGTAACGGATGACGTAGAAGGTCAGCACCGTGGTGATCAGCATGTCGGTACACACGGCAATGCCGTAGGCCGCGGCCAGGTTGCTGGAGGACTTGAACATCACCACCGCAAGCACGATGGCCACAAACAGGCCCCAGTTCACAAACGGCAGGTAGACCTGCCCGGTGTCACGCACGCTGGTGTGGTTGACCTGCAGGCGCGGCAGGTAGCCGAGCTGGATGACCTGTTTGGTGACCGAGAAGGCGCCCGAAATGAGCGCCTGCGAGGCGATCACCGTAGCCATGGTGGCCAACCCCACCAGCGGCAGCAGCGCCCAGTCGGGCGCCATCAGAAAGAACGGATTTTTCACGGCCTCGGGGTTTTGCAACAGCAGCGCACCTTGTCCAAAATAGTTCAGGGTCAGGGCGGGCATCACCACCGAGAACCAGGCCAGACGGATAGGCTTCTTCCCGAAATGGCCCATGTCGGCATAAAGCGCCTCGCCACCGGTCACGCACAGCACCACCGCACCCAGAATGATGAAGGTGGTGCCGGGGTTGTTCCAGATGAAACTCAGGGCGTAGACCGGGCTGATGGCCCAAAGGATCGCCGGGTTCTCCAGGATATGGCTCACCCCCAGCAGGGAGATGGCCGCAAACCACACCACGGTGATGGGGCCAAAGAACTTCCCAATGCCCGCAGTGCCTCGCTTTTGCACAAAGAACAGACCGAACAAAATAATCAGGGTCAGCGGGATGACATAGCGCTTGAACCCGGGCGAAATAACCTCCAGGCCTTCCACGGCCGACAGCACAGAAATGGCCGGGGTGATGACGCCATCACCATAGAACAGGCAGGTGCCGAAGATGCCGACGATGAGCAACACGCGGCGCAGCTCGGGCCGGTGCTTCACCGACTGGGAGGCCAGCGCCAGCATGGCCACCAAGCCGCCCTCGCCGTGGTTGTCGGCCCGCAGCACCAGCACCACGTACTTGATGGAGACGATGACCGTGAGGGTCCAGAAGAAGATGGAAAGGATGCCGTAGACGTTGTCCGGGGTGAAAGGCACGTGGCCGGAGCCAAACACTTCTTTCATGGCGTACAGCACGCTGGTGCCAATGTCGCCGTAAACCACGCCGATGGCGCCCAGAGTAAGCGCCGCGAGAGACGATTTTGATGCTGACACAAATTGGCCCGGCGCGCAGGTGCCGCCGGGTTCCGTTCCATTGGGGATCGCTATTTTGCTCCCGGCGCATGCGACCGCAAGGAGGCGATCCCCCAAATCTGACGGTTTTTCAGTGCATGTTGCAGCGCAGCAACTGCTTGCTCAAAATGGGTTGACGCGCCTTAGTCGTAGCGTTCTGCATCGGGGTCGGTGGCCTCCAGCTCGTAGCTGGCAGCCAGCATGGCCAAGCGACCGATGACACCGTACATGTAGAAGCGGTTGGGGGCGCTGGCACCCGGCTTCACACCCGGCTGAGGTAAGTGCGTACTCTCGGCAAATGCCAACGGCACGTAGCTGGAGCCCGGTGCGCTGAGGTTCTCGTCAATGCCACGCTCGGCATGCATGCGGTAGAACCCGCCCACGACGTAGCGGTCCATCAAATAGACCACGGGTTCGGCCACCGCATCGTTCACACGCTCGTTGGTCTGCACGCCTTCTTGCAGGATCAGCTCCAACGGATCGGGCGATGCCTCCAGCCCGGCGCCCATCTTGCGCAGCTTGGCCTCCAGGTCCTTGGTGTCGCGCACGGTCAGGATGGCGTTGCCGCTGGTGCGGTTGTCGGCCTTGATCACGAGAAAGGGCTTCTCCTTGATCCCGTATTCCTTGTACTTCTTCTTCACCTTGGTCAGCATGGCGTCCACGCGCTGCTGCAAGGCATCCAGTCCTTGGGGCGTGCTCAGGTCGGCCACACCGTATTTGTCAAACATCGGAGTGATGAGCCAAGAGTCCACGCCAATGAGCTTGCCAAAGCGCTTGGCCACTTCCTCATAGCATTTGAAGTGGGTGCTCTTGCGCCGCGTGGTCCAGCTGGCGTGCAGCGGAGGCAGCAGGTACTGCTCGTGCAGGTCTTCCAGAATGCCGGGCACACCCGCGCGCAGGTCGTTGTTGAGCAGGATGGTGCAGGGGTCAAAGTCTTTCACACCCAGGCGGCCCTTGGTGCGGATCACGGGTTCGAGCGTGATGGACTCGCCGCCGGGCAGCTCGATGGTGGTACTTTTCTTGATGTCCGGGCTGATGGAGCCAATGCGCACATTGAGGCCCGCCATGTGGAAGATGCGGCGCAGTTGGGCCAGATTGCTCATCTGGAAGGTGCTGCGCGCGTTGTTCTCCGGCACGATCAGCAAATTGCGCGCTTCCGGGCAGATCTTTTCAATGGCGGCCTGTGCGGCCTGCACGGCCAGCGGCAGCATGGCGGGCGTCAGGTTGTTCCAGCCGCCGGGGAAGAAGTTGGTGTCCACCGGGGCCAATTTGAAACCGGCGTTGCGCACATCCACCGCAGTGTAGAAGGGCGGTGTGTGCTCCATCCACTCCAGCCGAAACCAGCGCTCGATGGCGGGCATGGAGTCCAGAACCCGTTGCTCGAGTTCATTGATGGGGCCCGTCAGGGCGGTAACGAGATGCGGAACCATACGACGCTTTCAAGAAGGATCCCCATTCTAGGGGTCGCCCCTAGGTGGTGAAGCTTGCGCCGATTTCAAGGCCCGCAGCGCCCGATCAGCGCATTTAAGTGCGCACTTCGCCCTCGCCCAGCACCACATACTTCAGGGAGGTCAGCCCCTCGATACCCACGGGGCCGCGGGCGTGGAACTTGTCGGTGCTGATGCCGATTTCGGCACCCAGTCCGTACTCAAAGCCATCGGCGAAGCGCGTGCTGGCATTCACCATCACGCTGGCCGAATCCACCTCGCGCAGAAACTTCTGGGCGTGCACATGGTTGGTGGTAAGGATGGCGTCGGTGTGGTGGCTGCTGTACTGGTTGATGTGGGCAATGGCTTCGTCCACACCCTCCACAATCTTCACGCTGACGATGGGCGCAAGGTATTCCTCGTACCAGTCTTGCTCGGTCGCGGGCACCAGCCTTGCTCCTGAATTAGTAGCTACTGGCGCACTGTCTACGGGGGCTAGAGGCAGATTTGACTTCAGGATGGCTAGCGCCTCAGGGTCGCAGCGCATTTCCACACCCTTGTCGGCGTAGACCTTGCCGATCAGCGGCAAGAAAGCAGCCGCAGCACCACGCGCCACCAGCAGGCCTTCGGCGGCATTGCAGGGGCTGTACTTGTTGGTCTTGGCGTTGTCTGCCACCTTGACAGCCATGGCGATATCGCAGGGGTCGTCCACGTACACATGGCAGTTGCCGTCCAGGTGCTTGATGACGGGCACCTTGGCGTCGCGGCTGATGCGCTCGATCAGGCCCTTGCCGCCGCGCGGAATGATCACATCCACATACTGCGGCATGGCGATCAGCTGGCCCACCACCTCGCGGTCTGTGGTCTGCACCAGTTGCACGGCGTCAGCCGGCAGACCGGCTTCGGTGAGGGCCCGTTGCACCAGCTTGGCCAACGCCTTGTTGGAGTCAATGGCTTCAGAGCCGCCACGCAGGATGCAGGCGTTGCCGCTTTTGATGGACAGGCTGGCGGCCTCGATGGTCACATTGGGCCGGCTTTCAAAGATCATGCCGAACACACCGATCGGCACCCGCATCTGCCCCACGCGGATGCCGCTGGGCTGCTGCTTCATGCCAATGATTTCACCAATCACGTCCGCCATCGCCGCCAGCTGCTCGCAGCCTTCGGCACAGGTTTCCAGCACCTTGGGCGTGAGCTTGAGCCGGTCCACCATGGGCGCGGCCAGGCCGTTGGCAATGGCACGCTCAATGTCCTTGGCGTTGTCCACCTGCAGGGCCTGGGTGTTCTCCCGCAACAGGCGTGCGAGCGCCCGAAGCGCTGCATTTTTCATAGCAGCTGGCGCTTTGGCCATGAGGGCAGATGCCGTTTTTGCCTGTAAACCCAGAGCCAGGGCGTAGTCGGTGGTGTTGGACGCGTTCATAGGGGGATTTTCGCAGATGCCGCTCAACGCGCACGCCCATGGGTATTTCCGCCCGCAGGTACCGCGGCACACAGCCCACACAGCTGCAGTGCCAGCCGGTGCAGCGCCTGCCACCCCGTGGTGGGCCAGTCGGGTTGCTTGAGGCCTTTGACAATGCCGTCCACCAGATGGGCAGACTGCAGCAGCTCAGCCAATTTGGATTCGGACAGTTTGGGCAGCACGCGCTCGAACAGACGCTCCTTCACGCCCCAGATACGGTTCTCGCGCAGGGCCATGGGCAGGGGACGGCCTTGGGCCATGGCGTCTTTCACACGCTTGAGGGCGCGGATGTCTTCGGCCAGCGTGTAGTGCACCAGCACCTCGGCCTCGCCCTCGGCCTGCAAGCCGTCCAGCATGCGCTGCACGCGCTGGGCCTGGCCGGCCAGCACGGCCTCGCTGAGTTTGAACACGTCGTAGCGCGCGACATTGAGCACGGCGCTTTCCACCTGCTCGAAGGTCAACACACCACCATTCACATCGGCGGAAAACAACAGACCCAGCTTCTGGATTTCCTGGTGCGCGGCCAGCAGGTTGCCTTCCACGCGGTCGGCAAAAAACTGCAGCGTGCGCTGGCCTTCTTCCCCGGCAGCCACGCGCTGCCCCTGGGCACCCAGGCGCTGGGCGATCCACTGTGGCAGCGCACCGCGCTCCACGGGGCTCACCTCCAGCGTGACGCCATTGGAATCCAGTGCCGCAAACCAGGCCGTGGACTTGGTCATCTTGTCCAGGCGGGGCAGCATGACGACGGTGAGCGTGGAATCGTTGCCCTGCGCGCCCTCGGCCAACTGCTGCAGCGCCACGCTGCCGTCCTTGCCCGGCTTGCCGCTGGGGATGCGGATTTCGACGATTTGCTTGTCGGCAAACAGGCTCAGGGAGCCGCCTGCGGCCAGTACCTCGCTCCAGTCGAAATGGGCACCGGCCACGGTGTGGGAGGTGCGCTCGGTGTAACCGTTGGCACGCGCGTTTGCGCGGATGGCGTCTAGCGCCTCTTGTTGCAATAGCGGCTCGTCACCGTGCAGCGTATACAGGCTTTTGAGCCCGCGCTGCAGGTGGTTGCTGAGTTGGTTCGCCGCGAGTTGCATAGGGGGCTGAGTTTAAAGCCCCCACGCTTCCTAAGCCGCCAGCCCCAAAGCCTTGCGCTCCGATGCCAACATGGCGCAGACCAGATCCGTCGCCGCCTGGGCAGTTTGCCCCCCAAAGTCGCGCAGCGGGTTGTACTCGGTCAGTTCCAGCGCCACAAACTGCAGATCCTGGCTGCAACCCGCCAGCACCTGCAATGCATCGGCCAGGCGGATACCCTGCTCCACTGGCGTGCCGGTGCCCGGAGCGTCGCGCGGATCCAAGCCGTCCAGATCAAAGCTGATGCCCCAACCGGCGGTGCCCTTCTGCACACGGGTGCGGGCCTCGTCAAAGCAGGCAGCAAAGCCGCGCTCCAGTACCTCGGGCATGAACATTACGCGCACACCCAGACTGTCCAGCAGTGCCTTTTCAGCGGGTTCGTAGCTGCGTGCACCGATGATGACGAGGTGCTCCGGGCGCAGCTTGTGGCGCCAGCCGAAGAGGTCCGTCATGCCCGCCGAGCCATGGCCCAGCAGCGCCGCTACCGGCATGCCGTGCGGTGCCTGGCTGTCCGAGGTGTCGGGGGTGTGGGCATCCAGATGCGCGTCGATCCAGACCAGGCCCAGCGCGCCCTGCGGGCGCAAGTGGTGGGCCACTGCGCTCCAGGTGCCCACGGCACAGGAATGGTCGCCACCCAGCACCAGCGGCTGCTGGTTCTGACGCAGAACCAGCGCAACCGTGCCGGCCAGGCGCTCGGAGAAGCCTTCGATGGCGTTCAGCCGGCTGGTCGCCAGCATGGGCTGGGCGGTCACCGTGTCACCCCAGGTGACGGTGCGGCCAGTGGCAGCCAGCGCGTTGGCAATACCGTGGTCGCGCAAGGCCCCGGCGCCCCACTTGCAGCCACCATCGCTGGCGCCCTCGCCCACCGCGGCGCCGATCAGGTGCAGAACGGAAGTGCTCATGCGGCTTTGCGCAGGGCCGGGCGCGCAGCGACGGCGCAGGCAAACAGGTCTTTAGGGTCTGGCAGGTCAGGGACCAACTGCACGGTGCTGCCCACGCCCAGTTTTTGCGACAGGGCATGCACATAGCGCAGGGCTGACAGGTCTTCCAGCGCAAAGCCGACCGAGTCAAACAGCGTGACCTGGGCGGCGTTGTCGCGGCCCACGGTGGTTCCGGCCAGCACCTGCCAGAGCGGGTGCGTCACAAAGTCGGCTGGCATCTGTTGTAGCTCGCCTTCGATACGGGTTTGCGGTTCGAACTCCACGAACACCTTGGCATGGTTCAGGATCTCGGCCTGCAGCTCGGTCTTGCCAGGGCAGTCACCGCCCACGGCGTTCAGGTGCATGCCGGGCTCGACCATGTCGGCCGTCAGGATGGTGGCGTTGGTCTTGTCGGCCGTCACCGTGGTCACGATGTCGGCGCCGCGCACGGCTTCGCGCGTGGAGGCGCAGCGCACAATCGTGAGGCTGCCGGCGTCGGTGTAGGGGCGCAGGTTGGTGACCAGCTTGTCGGTGGCCTTGGGGTCGACGTCAAACACGCGCAGCGTGGTGATGCCCAATTGGGTCATGAAGGCAATTGCCTGGAACTCGCTTTGCGAGCCATTGCCGATCAGGGCCATGGTCTTGCTCTCGGGCCGAGCCAGCACCTTGGCGGCCATGGCAGAGGTGGCCGCAGTACGCAGCGCGGTGGTGATGGTCAGCTCGCTGAGCAGCTCGGGGTAGCCGGTGGCCACATCGGCCAGCACACCAAAGGCCATGACGGTGGACAGGCCCTGCAACGGGTTCTTGGGGTGGCCGTTGACGTACTTGAAGGCGTAGAGCGCGTTGTCGGACACGGGCATGAGCTCGATCACGCCGTTGGTGCTGTGGTTGGCGGTGCGGGGGGATTTGTCAAAGTCTTCCCAGCGCAGAAAGTCTTCGCGGATGGTCTGGGCCATCTCGGACATCATGGGGGCCAGGCCGTGCTGCAGCACCAGTTGCTGCATGTCGTGGACGTCGATATAGCGGGTCATGTCTTGTCTCCTCAGGTGGCCGGGAGAGGTGCGGAATCCGCAGACCTCCACAGGCCCTGATGGCCTGCCCGGTATCAGAGAAAGTTTAGGCTTGGAGTGGGCGCTGTAAGCGCCGAAGCGTCAGACGCAAAGCACGCAAAAGTGCCGAATACCGCTTCGGTTACTTCCGTTTCGGAAGCAACCGAAGCGGTTTAGCTGTCGTCGCGCACCACGAGCGGGAAGCCCGCGAATTCCTTGACCGTCTGCAGCTCGGTGCTAGTCACCACCTTGTCGATGCCCAAGCCCACATCGTCGATCCAGGTGTTGGTGAGGTCGCGGTAGTGCGCCAGGTCGCGGCAGGCCAGGCGCACCAGGTAGTCGTAGCGGCCGCTCACCAGGTGGCAGGCAATCACCTCGGGGCAGGCCACCATGGCCGCCTCGAAACGCTGCACCGTGGCCTGGCGCTGGTCTTTGAGGGCAATCTCGGCAAACACCGACACATGCTCACCCAGCGCCTTGCGGGCCAGCAGCGCGCGGTAGCCGGCGATCAGGCCATCGTCTTCGAGCTTGCGGATGCGGTTCAGCGTGGCGCGTGCCGAGAGATTCACCTCTTCGGAGAGGGCCTGGGCGCTCATGCGCCCGTCGCGCTGCAGCAGCTCCAGCAGGGTTTGGTCCACGCGGTCCAGGGCCATGCTCAGTCCAGGGTTTTGACCGCGGCTATACGGCGCAGCAGCTGTTGCACGATGTCGGACTGCATATCGCGGTACAGCAGGCCTTCTTCGGCCTCCTTGGCCAGCACGGCGGATTCGTTAAAGCTGATGTCACGCTGCTGGATGATCTCGGTCTCTTCAATCAGATCGCGCCCCTGCGGCGTGCGCATGCGGAATTTCAGACGGATGCGCAGCTGGAACTCGCGCACCTGGCCCGAGGCGTTCACACCGACCACGGTCTTCTCACGCAGCTCCTGCAGGATGTCCACAATCACCTGCGGCGGCTGGCCACCAGCCGGTGGCGCCACCGGGCGCACGGCATCGCCCAGGTAGCGGATCAACTCCGACGCCACGGCGCCACCGCGCTCGGGCGTGACCGCAATCGTCTCAAAAGCAAAGGTCTGCTTGCCGCGCAGCTTGAAGCCGCAGCCGGCCAGCAGGGCGGCAACAGGCAGGGCAAACAGGTGGCGGCGCTGCATCACAAGCCTAGACGACCACGTTGACCAGGCGACCTGGCACCACGATGACCTTCTTGGCCGTGGCGCCTGCTGCGTGGCTCAGGAAAGCCTCGCTGGCCAGAGCGGCGGCTTCGATGGCTTCCTTGCTGGCACCAGCGGGCACGCGCACCGCGCCGCGCAGCTTGCCGTTGACCTGCAGCACCAGTTCGATCTCGTCCTGCACCAGGGCGGAAGCATCCACCTGGGGCCAGGGTGCGTCCAGCAGATCACCCAGCGTACCGGCGTAGCCCAGCTCCGACCACAGTGCGTGCGCCAGGTGCGGCGTGGCAGGGTAGAGCACGCGCAGCAAGATGCCAAAACCTTCAATCAGCGCCACCTGCGCGCCCGCGCTGTCCAGGGCCTTGAAGCCTTCCAGCGCGTTGATCATCTTCATGGCGCCGGACACCACGGTGTTGTACTGCATGCGCTGGTAGTCAAAGTCCACCTGCTTGAGCACGGTATGCATCTCCAGGCGCAGGGCCTTGGCTTCCTTGCCGAACTCAAGGTCTTTCAGGCTACTAGCCCCCGTCGCACTTGCACCAGCAGCTACCAAATCCATAGCAGACAGTTTGTAACCGAAGTTCCAAACGCGGCGCAGAAAGCGGTAACTGCCTTCCACGGCAGAGTCGTTCCACTCCAGCGTGGCTTCGGGCGGCGCGGTGAACATGGTGTAGATACGGGCCGTGTCGGCGCCGTACTTGGCAATCAACTCCTGTGGGTCCACACCGTTGTTCTTGGACTTGGACATGGTGCCCACGCCCTCGTAGTCGATGGGCGTGCCCACGGGCAGCGGGCCGTCGCCGCTCTCGGCTTCGTTCTTGAGCTTGGCGCCCACCACTTTGCCGGCTTCGTCCAACACATGCTCCACGTCATGCGGCCAGAAGTAGTCCTTACCACCCTTGGCGGTCTTGCGGCTGTAAATGTGGTTGAGCACCATGCCCTGGGTCAGCAGCTTGGTGAACGGCTCGTCCACCTTGACCAGGCCCAGGTCACGCATCACCTTGGTCCAGAAGCGGGCGTACAGCAAATGCAGGATGGCGTGTTCGATGCCGCCGATGTACTGGTCCATCGGCATCCAGTAGTCCGCGCCACCGGCCACCATGGCGTCCGGGTTCTTCGGATCGCAATAGCGCATGAAGTACCAGGACGAATCCACAAAAGTGTCCATGGTGTCGGTCTCGCGACGCGCAGGCTTGCCGCACACCGGGCAGACCACACCAGCGTGGAAACCTTCGTGTTTGTGCAGCGGGTTGCCCGAGCCATCTGGCACGCAGTCCTGCGGCAGCACCACGGGCAGGTCTTTCTCGGGCACCGGCACCGCGCCGTGTTCCTCGCAATGGATGATGGGGATGGGCGTGCCCCAGTAACGCTGGCGACTTACCCCCCAGTCGCGCAGGCGCCAGGTGGTCTTCTTCTCGCCCAAGCCCTTGGCGGCCAGGTCTGCTGCCACGGCATCGACGGCGGCCTTGTAGGCCAGGCCGTCGTACTTGCCAGAGTTCACGGTCACACCGCGCTGCTTGTCGCCGTAGGAATCGGCCCAGGCGCTGGTCGAGAAGGTCTCACCATCGACTGCCACCACTTGTTTGATCTCGATGCCGTACTTGAGCGCAAACGCGAAATCGCGCTCGTCGTGCGCCGGCACACCCATGACGGCGCCATCGCCATAGCCCATGAGCACATAGTTGCCCACCCACACCGGCACTTGTGCGCCCGTCAGCGGGTGCGTGACAAACAGACCCGTGGGCTGGCCCTTTTTCTCCTGCGTGGCCAGCTCGGCTTCGGTGGTACCGCCGGTCTTGCACTCTTCAATAAAGGCTGCCAACGCGGGATTGGACGTAGCGGCGTGCGCCGCCAGCGGGTGTTCCGGCGCCACTGCGCAGAAAGTCACGCCCATGATGGTGTCGGCGCGTGTGGTGAACACGTACATGCGGCCGTCGCCAATCAACGCCCCGCTCACGTCTTTGATCTCGTGCGGGAAGGCGAAGCGCACGCCTTCGCTCTTGCCGATCCAGTTTTCCTGCATCAAGCGCACGCGGTCTGGCCAGCCGGTCAGCGTGGCCTTGTCATTGCCCATCTGCACATGGTCCAGCAGCTCCTGGGCGTAGTCGGTAATCTTGAGGTAGTAGCCGGGTATCTCGCGCTTCTCGACCACCGCACCGGTACGCCAGCCCTTGCCGTCAATCACCTGCTCGTTGGCCAGCACGGTCTGGTCCACCGGGTCCCAGTTCACGACCTGGGTCTTGCGGTAGGCAATGCCTTTTTCCAGCATCTTCAGGAACAGCCACTGGTTCCACTTGTAGTACTGCGGGTCGCAGGTGGCGACCTCACGGCTCCAGTCGATGGCCAGGCCCATGGCCTGCATCTGGCCCTTCATGTAGGCGATGTTCTCGTAGGTCCACTTGGCCGGTGGCACCTTGTTCTTCAGCGCTGCGTTCTCGGCGGGCAGGCCGAAGGCGTCCCAGCCCATGGGCATGAGCACGTTGTGGCCGTTCATGCGCAGGTAGCGCGCCAGCATGTCGTTGATGGTGTAGTTGCGCACATGGCCCATGTGCAACTTGCCGCTGGGGTAGGGCAACATGGAGCAGGCGTAGAACTTCTTCTTGCTCTTATCCTCGGTCACGCGGTAGGCGTTTTGGCCGTTCCACAGGGGTTGGGCCCAATGGTCCTGGGCCGATTTTTCTACGTCGAGGTGCTGGTACTTGTCTTGCATTGGATGGGGGGCAGCACAGGCGCTGCCGGAGGAGAAGCTGGGGGGATTTTAGGCGCTGCGCCGCGCCAGTCAGTTGGCTGCAGGCGCGGGGGCAGCGGGCGATTCGGGTTCAGCGACAAATCCTATGCGGCTCAGACCCGCTTTTTGCGCCAGGCCCATGACTTCTACCACCCGGCCATAGGGCACCGTGGTGTCGGCACGCAACTGCACTTCGGTCAGGGCATTTTGGGCGGCCGCCCTTTGAAAAGCCTGGGCGAGGACACCAGGCGGCGTAGGCACATCCGCCAAAAAGATCTTGCCCGTCTTGTCTATGGCCACCGAGAGGTACTTGGGTGCATCGACCGCCTGCGCACCCGCGGCCTGCGGCAGATCGACCTTCACCGCACTAACCAGCAGCGGGGCCGTGATGATGAAGATCACCAGCAGCACCAGCATGACGTCGATCAACGGCGTCATGTTGATGTCGCTCATGGGTTGCGCGCTGGGGGTGCGCTCCAGGCGGCCGAAACTCATGGCCGAGACGTCAGCAGCAATTCGCGCAGGTCGCGCGCAAAGCCTTCGAGATCGGCTTCGATCCGCCCGATGATGCGGCCCAGGATGTTGTAGCCCAGTACAGCAGGAATGGCCACCGCCAGGCCCGCGGCCGTCATGACCAGGGCCTCGCCCACAGGGCCGGAAATTTTGTCGATGCTGACCTGGCCCGTACCGGCAATGCTGATCAGCGCATGGTAGATGCCCCAGACGGTACCCAGCAGCCCCACAAAGGGCGCAATGGACCCCACGGTGGCCAGCAGCACCTGGCCAGCTTGCAGGCGATGCAGCACGCCATGCAGTGCATCGCGCAGCACCCGCGTCAGCTGCTGGGAACGGTCGCCAGTGTCCGCCAGCGTGCCCTGGGTAGACACCTGGGTGGCGTCTACCAGTGGCGCGACAAGCAGCTCGCGGTCAAACTGGCGCACGGCCTGCTGGGCTTGCGCCCAGTCCGGCGCCTGCCAGAAAGCCGCCGTGCTGCGCGCCACATCGGTGAGCGCACGCCGCAGCAACCAGCCCTTGAAGAGAATGACAACCCAGCTGCATACCGACATGACCAGCAACAGCACGGACACCGTGCTGCTCACGGCATCGCCCTTGAACAGCAGGGCCACCACGCTCATTTCAGGTTCAGCACATCAAACATGTCGAACAGCCCGGACTTGCGGCCCGCCAAGAAACGCGCGGCGCGCAGGCTGCCCTGGGCGTAGGTGGCGCGGCTGGACGACTTGTGGCTGATCTCAATGCGCTCGCCAGTGCCGGCAAACAGCACGGTGTGGTCACCCACGATGTCGCCACCGCGGATGGTGGCAAAACCGATCGTCGACGGATCGCGCTCACCCGTCACACCATAGCGCTCATACACAGCGCACTCCTTCAGGTCACGGCCCAGCGCGTCGGCAATCACTTCGCCCATTTTCAGTGCCGTGCCCGAGGGGGCATCCACCTTGTGGCGGTGGTGGGCCTCGACAATCTCGATGTCATAGCCGTTGGACAAAGCCTTGGCAGCCATCTCCAGCAGTTTCAGCGTTACGTTCACACCCACGCTCATATTGGGTGCCATCACGATGGCAATGTCCTTGGATGCTTCGGCAATCTCCGCCTTCTGGGCATCAGTAAACCCGGTGGTACCGATCACGACCGACGCACCCAGCTCGCGGCATACCTGCAGGTGCGCCAACGTGCCCTCGGGGCGGGTGAAGTCAATCAGCACATCGCAGCCCTTCAGGCCTTGGCGCAGGTCCGAGGTAATCAGCACACCGGTGGACTGGCCACCGAACGCACCAGCGTCCTGCCCTAGCGCAGGGCTGCCGGCCATGTCCAACGCGCCGCCCAGGCGGCAGTCGTCGGCCGCACGCACGGCCTCAATCAACATCTGGCCCATGCGGCCGGAGGCGCCAGCAATGGCGATGGTCTGGGTCATATCCCTGTCCTGTGGTGAAAAATCAGGGCCCGGCAGCGGGCTCCAGTGGGGGGTAAACGGTGGGGGCGCTACCAGCGGCACTGACGGGATTGTCGGATTTGGCCGGTGTCGGAAATTTGCTGAGGTTTTCTTCCGACGCTGTCAGTGCGGGCAAGGGCCCCTTGACAGGAGTGGACTTCAACGTGGCCACGAATTCGGATTCGCTGGGCAATTCGTCCGCTTCCACACGGTCCAGGGCGTCACCCTTGAAGAACACGGTTACCCGACGCGACTGCGGCTCTGCACCCTGTCGCTTGAGCGTGAACACGTAGTCCCAGCGCTCCGCGTGGAAGACACTGGTAAGCAGTGAAGTGCCTAGCACGTCCTGCACCGTGGCACGCGGCATGCCGGGGCGCAACACGGCCACCTGCTCGCGGGTAACCACGTTGCCTTGCACGATATCAATCTTGTACGGAGAGATCGCCTGCACGGCCTTGCTGCCCGCACCGCTGAGCGAGCCGCACCCGCCCAAGGCCAGCAGAGTCATGGCGACCCAGAAAGAAGCGACACCGCGGCACAGGTTATGGAGCATGAAAAGTAAGGGGCGATATGATCGTGCGATTGTAGCGGTTGGCCCCTGCCAGCCGGACTGGCCCCAGCGCTGGAAAGATGCCCATGAGCAACATCGATGAACTGAAAAATACGGGACTGAAGGCAACCGTACCGCGCCTGAAAATTCTGGAGGTATTCCAGCGCGGCACGCAACGCCACATGACGGCCGAAGACGTGTTCCGCGTGCTGCTGCAGGAGCGCTCGGACGTGGGACTGGCCACGGTTTACCGCGTGCTTACGCAGTTTGAACAGGCCAGCATTCTGAGCCGCAGCCACTTTGAAAGTGGCAAGGCCGTGTATGAGCTCAATGAAGGCCAGCACCATGACCACTTGGTATGCCTGGACTGCGGCAAAGTGGAAGAGTTTTATGACGCGGAAATTGAGAAGCGCCAGCACGCCGTTGCCAAAGCCAAGGGCTTCACCATCGCTGACCACGCGCTGAGCCTGTACGCCACCTGCACCAAAGACCACTGCCCCAACCGCAAATCCTGAGGATTTGCGACGCGGCCTAGCCACCCTCAAGCATGGCCTTGCGGTGCCGCTCCACAAACTCTTGGTAGGTGTCAATGCCGCGCAACTGCAGGATGGTATTGCGCACGGCGGCCTCGACCAACACGGCAATATTGCGACCGGCCACCACCTGAATGACCACTTTGCGCACGGGAATGCCCAGCACATCCTGGGTCAGCGGCTCATAGGGGATGCGCTCGTATTCGCGCTCCAGTGTCTCGCGACGCACCAGATGCACGATGAGCTTCAGGCGCATCTTGCGGCGCACCGCCGTTTCACCAAAAATGCCGCGGATATCGAGCAGGCCGATGCCCCGGACTTCCAGCAGGTTTTGCAGCAGCTCGGGGCAGCGCCCCTCAATGGTCGTCTGGTTGATGCGGTACAGATCCACGGCGTCGTCCGCCACCAGGCCATTGCCGCGGGAAATCAGCTCCAGACCCAGCTCGCTCTTGCCTAGTCCCGACTCACCTGTGATCAACACGCCCAGGCCCAAAATGTCCATGAACACGCCATGCATGGACATGCGCTCGGCAAAGTGCTTGGACAGGTAGGCACGCAGCACGTCAATCACAAAGGCCGACGACTCCTTCGTGGCGAACATCGGGATTTGTGCGCGTTCGCACATGGACAGCAGGGCCTGCGGCGCAGCCTGACCATCAGCCAGCACCAGCACGGGGGGCTCCAGCGTCACAATGCGCGCGATGCGGCGCGCACAGTCTTCGGGCGTAGCGTTGGTGATGTAGCGGATTTCGCGCTCACCCAGAATTTGAACGCGGTAGGGGTGGATGTAGTTCAGGTATCCCACCAGATCGGCACCCGAGCGGGCCGCGCTGATGGCGACCTCGTCAAAACGACGCTCGGAAGCGCCCAGGCCAGCCACCCACTCCCAGCGCAAATGGGCCCGAAACTCCTCAAACAGGGCATCTGCGCTAACCGCGGTGGGTTTCAAGGGCGTGGCCTCGGCGGAAAAAGTATCAGGCCGCGCGGGCCGACTGCCAGCCGGAAATCAGGCCATACAGCAATGCGCTGTCGCCACAGCTGGTGATTTGCTCCCGCAACACGGCGTCACTGAGCAACTCGGCGATCTCGGAGAGGATTTCCAGGTGCTTTTGCGTTGCGGCTTCAGGGACCAGCAGGAATATCAGCAAGCTGACCGGAATATCGTCCGGTGCGTCAAACCCTATCGGATGGGACAGCTGGAACACTGCCGCCATGGGGGCTTTGAGGCCCTTGATACGGCCATGGGGAATGGCTACGCCATGGCCCAGACCGGTGGACCCGAGGCGCTCCCGGGAGAACAGGCTATCAGTCACCAACGCACGGCTGAGGCCATGCAGATTCTCGAAAAGCAGGCCTGCTTCTTCAAAAGCCCGTTTCTTGCTGGTGACATCGACTTGCGCAAGTACTTGCGAAGCGGAAAGGATGGACGCGAGTCGGTTCATGGTGTGAGGCGAATTATGCACACAAAAAAACCGCCCGTGAAAGGGCGGTTTTTGGGTGGCAGTCCCTAGCGCTTTGGGACTACATCAGTCGCTTGGGGGCCTCGTGATGGTGGTTTTGCAAGCGGTCCTTGTGGCGAACGACCTGGCGATCCAGCTTGTCCACAAGTTCGTCAACAGCGGCATACAAATCCTCGTGGGCACTTTCAGCAAACATGTCGCTGCCCTTGACGTGGATATTGCATTCGGCGCGTTGCCGTCGTTCCTTTTCCTTTTGCTTCTCAACGGTGAGTAGAACCTTGACATCTACCACTTGATCAAAGTGGCGCATGATGCGATCGAGCTTGGTCGTGACATAACTACGCAGGGCCGGGGTAACTTCAAGGTGATGACCGCTGATCGTCAAATTCATAAATAGCCTCCAGTTGCTCTCAGGGTTGACAAAGCCTTCCATCGGAATGGTCGGCACACGAAAAGCGGATTCCAAAATGCGGTCGTCTTGAGAAAGACTATGCGCCCGAATCAGGCCGAATGCAACGCATTTTTGTAATGCGATGCAACATCAAAAGGTCATTTGGGAACGGGAGGCACTGCGGGCTGCAGATTCAAACGGCTGCCCAGCGCAATCGCCAGAATGCTGGCAGTTCCGCCCAACACCGCGGCCATCCAGTAGTGCTGCACCAAGCCTGCGGCATCGCGGCCGATGATGGCTCCCCCCACCAGTGCGGCCAGGCCCATGGCGGCAGACTGCACCGCAGAATTCAGCGTCATAAAGGTCCCGCGCAGCGCCGGATTGGCGGCCGAGGTGAGCATGGCCATGCCTGGAATCATGCGCCCACTCATGCAGACAAAGAACAGGGTGGACACGGGCAACGCCCACAACAAGCCCACCGGCCCGAGCAGCGTGGTGGCCAGCATGGGCACCACCACAGCCACTGCCAGTACCCGGAAAGTCTTGAACTTGCCCCAGCTGTCAGCCAGGCGACCAAACCAGCGCGCCGAAACCAGGGTCGCCACGCCGCCGCAGAGGTAGATGTAAGGAATCTGGTCGGCACGCAGCCCCACATTGGTCTGCATGTAGATGGTGATGTACGGTATCACCGTGAACCCGGCAAACATCAACAGCGCAGAGAACATGAAGGCACGCTGGTGGTTGGCATCCTGCAGCGCCTCCCGGATGCGGCTCCACGATGACGCGGGCACATGCAAAGCCAAATGTGCATTGAGCACAGGCATGGAAAGCTGCGCAAACACCATCAGCAAGACACACATCGCCGCGATGCCAAAGAAGGGTACATGCCACCCTAAATGCGCCGCCAGGAAGAGGCCCAGCGGCACACCGGCCACGGTGGACACCGAAAACGAAGTCATCACAATGCCCATGGCGCGGCCCCGTCGCTCGAAGGGAATCACGTCACCGATGATGGTTTGGCTCAGGGCGGACAGCACGCCGCCAAAAATGCCGGCGCCGATGCGCGCGGCCATCAGCTCGCCATAGCTGGTGGCCAGACCGCACGCCAACGTAGACAGGGCAAACAGGCCGTACAGCACCAGCATCAAGCGTTTGCGGTCAAAGCGATCAATGTAGGTGGAGGCCACCAAACCGGAAACACCGCCCGCCAAGGTGTAGGCCGAAACCAGCAGACCAAACTTGGCATCGCTCACGCCAAACAACTGGGTCAGGGCTGGCCCCAGCGGCATCATGATCATGAAGTCCAGGATGTTGGTGAACTGGATACCAGCCAGGGTGATCAGAAGCCAGAGTTCACGGCGGGGAGTCAAAGCGATGGGCATGGTGAGCAAACGAAGTGGGCGGCCAGAAAGCCAGCCAAGCACTCTATCACCGCCCCGACGGTGCGATAATTTGCGCATCGCAACACTTGGAGAACGCTCCTTGGAAACCTACCCCAGTCGGTAGCTTTCAACTCCCACGACTGCATCGGGGTTGAAAGTACCACCCCCCTTTTGCAGACACCACCACATCGGGAGTGAGCCATGCTCAATATCTTTACGCTTGCCAATGGCCGGCTCTTTCAAGAAGAGATCGAGTCGCTGGAAGAGCTTTCCAAGTTCCAGCCCATCTGGGTGGACCTGGAGTCCCCCACTGTTGAAGAAAAACGCTGGGTCAAACAGTACTACGGCCTGTCCATCCCGGAAGACGCCATGGACGAGGACATCGAAGAATCCGCTCGGTTCTACGCCGAAGACAACGGCGAAGTTCATATCCGCAGCGACTTTCTGGTCGCGGACGAAGATGAGCCTCGCGCAGTCCGCGCGGCCTTCATCCTGAATCTGGTGAACGACAACCTGAAGAGCAAGGGTGTCCTGTTCTCCATCCATGACGAAGACGTGCCTGTGTTCCGACTGTTGCGGATGCGGGCGCGCCGCGCGCCTGGGCTGATCGAAGACGCCAAGGAAGTGCTGCTCAAGTTGTTCGACGCCGATGCAGAGTACTCGGCCGACACGCTGGAAGGTATTTACGACGAATTGGAGAAGGTCAGCAAGAAAGTCCTGTCCGGTAACGTCACGGATGCGATCGCCGGTGAAGCGCTGGGGGCCATCGCCCGCCACGAGGACCTGAGTGGTCGCATTCGCCGCAACGTGATGGACACCCGCCGCGCCGTGAGCTTCATGATGCGCAGCAAGATGCTCAACGCCGAGCAGTTCGAGGAAGCGCGGCAGATTCTGCGCGATATCGACTCGCTGGACTCGCACACCGCGTTCCTGTTCGACAAGATCAACTTCCTGATGGACGCGACCGTCGGTTTCATCAACATCAACCAGAACAAGATCATCAAGATCTTCTCGGTGGCCAGCGTCGCACTGTTGCCGCCCACCCTGGTCGCCAGCGTGTATGGCATGAACCTGAAGTTCCCGGAGCTGGAGTTTCTGGGGGGCTGGAGCTACCCCTACACCGTGGCCTTGATGGTGGCCAGTGCGCTGGTTCCCATGTGGTACTTCTACAAACGCGGCTGGCTTCGATAAAAAACAACCTCCCAGCCCGCGTATTTATTGCGCAAGCAGCTCCTCTTTTGATAGTGAACTGAGCAGCGACTGAATGATGTTGCGGGCGTACACGCTCGCAACATCATTGACGAACTGGCTGAAATCCAGGTGCGCGCTGTCATCAGCCCGGTCCGAGATCGTGCGCACTGCGACAAACGGCACGCCGTAGTCGGCACACACCTGGGCTACGGCCGCGCCTTCCATTTCCACGGCCAGCGGCGTATGGCCGGCGGCCGTCAAGGCTTCTACCAACACAGCCACTTCGGTAGCACCATTCACGAACCGGTCGCCACTGGCAATCAGGCCACGGTGCACAGCGGGAGCGCGGCCCTGATGGCGTGTGCCCGCGAGGGCCCGTTCGGTCGCCGTTTGCAAGGCGTCGCACAGTGCCACGTCACCCGCAAACACCGACTGCCCGTACAGCGGAACCTCATAACGCGGAAACAGCGGCGAGGCATCCATGTCATGCTGCACATAGGATGACCCCACCACCACGTCCCCCACCTGCACGCCCTCGCCCACACCCCCAGCTACTCCCGTGAACACCACCCGCCCCACCCCAAAATGGGCGATCAGTGCCGTGGTGGTGGTGGCTGCCGCCACCTTGCCAATACGCGACAGCGCCAGCACCACAGGCAAACCCCAAAGGAGGCCGCACCAAAACGTGCGGCTGGCGTACTCCACGCGCAGGGGCGACTCCAGCACTTCAATGAGCCCAGCCTGCTCTTCAGCCAGGGCGCTCAGGATGGCAATGGGGGCGGGGGCAGCAGCAGCCATGAAAATGCGGAGTTGTTGAACGGAAACATGAAGCGTAGCAGGCATAAAAAAGCGACCCGAAGGCCGCTTTGTATGTACCGCACAGCTGCGTTATTTGTCCCGCAACTCGCGGCGCAGGATCTTGCCCACAGGCGTTTTGGGCAGCTCGGTGCGGAACTCCACCACCTTGGGCTGCTTGTATCCCGTGAGGTTTTCCTTGCAGAAATTGCGCACATCTTCTTCGCTGAGGTTGGGATCTTTTTTCACAATGACCAGCTTCACCGCTTCGCCGGTTTTGGCATCGGCCACCCCCACGCAGGCGCACTCCATGACGCCGGGCAACTGGGCCACCACGTCTTCGAGTTCCGTGGGGAACACGTTGAAGCCGCTGACCAGAATCATGTCCTTCTTGCGGTCCACGATCTTGAAGAAGCCTTTCTCATCCATGACCCCAATGTCACCGGACTTGAAGAAGCCGTCCGATGTCATGACCTTGGCGGTCTCATCAGGGCGCTGCCAGTAACCCGCCATGACCTGCGGACCCTTGATGGCAATCTCGCCGCTTTGGCCCGCTGGCACTTCGTTGCCGTCGTCGTCCAGCAGCTTCATGTAGGTGCTGGGCAAGGGCACGCCGATGGTGCCGGTGTACTCGGTAGAAGTGACGGGGTTGCAGCTGGCTGAAGGCGATGTCTCGCTCAGGCCGTAGCCTTCGCAAATGGAACAACCGGTCTTCTCGAACCAGATTTTGGCCACGCCGCTTTGCACGGCCGTGCCGCCGCCCACAGATACCTTGAGATGGCTCCAGTCCACGGTGTTGAAATCGGGGTGATTGGCCAGACCATTGAACAGTGTGTTGACCGCGGGAAAGCTGTGGATCGTGTGCTTGGTCAGCTCCTTGAGCACGCCGGGAATGTCACGCGGATTGGGGATCAGGATCAGCTTGCCGCCGGTACGCATGGACAACATCATGCCGACCGTGAACGCGAAGATGTGGTACAGCGGGAGCGCACACACGCCGGTGGGCTGCTCACCAGCGGGCACCTTCTTCATGACCGGGTCGTTCCAGGCTTCGGACTGCAGCACGTTGGCTATCACGTTGCGGTGCAGTAGCACAGCGCCCTTGGACACCCCGGTGGTGCCACCGGTGTACTGCAGCACAGCGACGTCGTCCGCCTTGGTGTCTGGCCTCTTGAATGAAGCTTTGGTGCCGCGGGCAATGGCGTCATTGAAGCGCACAGCGCCGATCAGGTTGAACGCAGGCACCATCTTCTTGACATTGCGCACCACGTAGTTCACCAGCGCACCCTTGAGCAGGCCCAACTGGTCGCCCATGGCGCAAAGCACTACATGTTTGACGGGCGTGGCCGCAATGCACTTTTCCAATGTCGTGGCAAAGTTTTCAATGATGACAATGGCCTTGGCGCCGGAGTCCTTGAGCTGGTGCTCCAGTTCACGCGGGGTGTACAGCGGGTTCACATTCACCACCACAAAGCCGGCACGCAGAATGCCGGCCACGGCCACGGGGTACTGGGGCACGTTGGGCATCATGATCGCCACGCGGTCTCCCTTGACCAAACCCAGGCCTTGCAAGTAGGCGGCGAATGCCTGGCTCAGGCTGTCGGTCTGGGCATAGGTGATCTCCTTGCCCATGAAGTTGTAGGCCACGCGGTTGGCGTATTTCTGGAAGCTCTCTTCCATCAACCCTACCAACGAGGGATACAACGCGGTATTGATGTCCGCGGGCACCCCCTTGGGATAGCTGTTCAGCCAAATGCGATCTGTCATGTCCTTGTCTCCATCCTATTTTTTTAACCCAATCGGGTATTTTCTCTATCCTGGGCGCAACACGGGCGTGTGCTTTCCCTAGGTTGCGCACGCACCACTCAGGTTTTCAAAGCGCCCAGCACCTCATCAAGCATTTTCTTGGCATCGCCAAACAGCATGCGGTTGTTGTCCTTGTAGAACAAGGGGTTATCCACGCCCGCATAGCCCGAGGCCATGCTGCGTTTCATCACGATGGAGGTCTTGGCCTTCCAGACTTCAAGCACTGGCATGCCAGCAATCGGGCTGCTCGGATCATCCTGTGCGGAAGGGTTCACGATGTCATTGGCCCCAATCACCATCACCACATCGGTCTCGGGGAAGTCGTCGTTGATTTCTTCCATCTCGAACACGACGTCGTAGGGCACCTTGGCCTCGGCCAGCAGTACATTCATGTGACCGGGCATGCGCCCTGCCACGGGGTGAATACCAAAGCGAACATTGACGCCCTTGTCTCTCAACGTGCGCGTAATCTCGAACACCGTATGCTGGGCTTGCGCCACCGCCATGCCGTAACCGGGCACGATAATCACGCTCTTGGCTTCGCGCAGCAGCTCGGCGGTCTCGCCTGCATTGACGGCAACCACTTCTCCTGCAGGTTGCACTGCGCCGCCTTCGGCCTTCGGTGCCGCGGGAGCACTGCCAAATCCACCGGCAATCACGCTGATGAAGCTGCGGTTCATCGCATTGCACATGATGTAGGACAGGATGGCGCCGCTGGAGCCGACCAGCGCACCGGTCACGATCAAAAGGTCGTTGGACAGCATGAAACCGGTCGCTGCAGCGGCCCAGCCGGAGTAGCTGTTGAGCATAGACACCACCACGGGCATATCGGCACCGCCAATGGCCATGACCATGTGCACGCCAAACAGCAGCGCCACCACGGTCATCACAATCAGAGGCGTCATGCCGGCGTCCAGCGTTTCGGCGCGCAGGAATTCGCGACCGAAGTACAGCACCACCAACAGGCCCACCAGGTTCATCCAGTGGCGGCCTGGCAGCAGCACCGGGCTGCCGCCAATGCGGCCAGACAGCTTGCCAAACGCGATCACGGAACCGGCAAAGGTGACGGCGCCGATGAAGATGCCGATGTAGATCTCCAGCTCGTGGATGGTCTTGGCTGCGCCCTCGAATCCAGCCGTGGCCGCCGGATCTACATAGGTGGCAAAACCAACCAGCATGGCGGCCAAACCGACCATGCTGTGCATGAGTGCGACCAGCTCAGGCATCTGGGTCATCTGCACGGTGCGCGCAGCGTACAGGCCGATGCCGCCGCCCACGACCATAGCCCCGATGATCCAGGGAATGCCCGCCACCGTCACACTGGGACCAAACACCGTGGCCAGTACGGCCAGTGACATGCCCACCATGCCATACAGGTTGCCGCGCAGGGCTGTCGACTGGTTGGACAAACCGCCCAAGCTCAGGATAAAGAGAATGGTCGCGCCAATGTAGGAGACCGTAGCCAAACTTGCAGACATCTTCAGGTCTCCTTACTTGCGGAACATGGCCAGCATGCGCTGGGTGACGGCAAAGCCGCCAAACATATTGATAGCGGTCAGCACAATGCCTGCCGCTGCCAGCCAGGTGATGAGGCTGTCGGGCCGCCCCACCGCACCAGCCACGGGAGAAATTTGCACCAGGGCACCGATGGCGATGATGCTGCTGATGGCATTGGTCACACTCATGAGCGGCGTATGCAGTGCGGGTTTCACGTTCCAGACCACCATGTAGCCTACAAAGCAGGCCAGCACAAACACCGTGAAGTGCCCCAGGAATGCTGCTGGCGCGTAGCTACCTATCAACCAGAACAGCACTGCAGCCACGGCCATCAAGATGGCCAGGCTCTTCGCCGACATGGGCTCGCTGGCACCGCCATGGCCATGGGCCGGCTTCTTGGCCACCACGGGGGCCGCGGCCTTGGGTGCCGGTGCGGCAGTCACCTTGGGTGCCGGGGCAGGCCAGGTGATGGCGCCGTCCTTGATGACTGTCAGGCCGCGAATCGCGTCATCTTCCATGTTGACGTTGGCGATGCCGTCCTTGGCCTTGCACAGTTCTTCGCTCAGGCGGAACAGGTTGGTGGCATACAGCGTGGACGATTGCTTGGACAGGCGCGAGGCCAGGTCGGTGTAGCCCACGATGGTCACGCCATGCTTCACCACGGCCTGGCCGGGTTCGGTCAGTTCGCAGTTACCGCCCTGCTCGGCTGCCATGTCGACGATCACGCTGCCGGGCTTCATGGAGCGCACCATTTCGGCGGTGATGAGCTTGGGCGCGGGCTTGCCGGGAATCAGCGCGGTGGTGATGATGATGTCCGCCTCTTTGGCCTGCTGCGCGTACATGGCGCGTTGCGCGGCCTGGAAGCCTTCGGACATGACCTTGGCGTAACCACCGCCACCGCCGCCCTCTTCCTCGTAATCCACCTTGACGAACTCACCGCCCAGGGACACCACTTGGTCGGCCACCTCGGCGCGCGTGTCATTGGCACGCACGATGGCACCCAGGCTGGCTGCAGTGCCGATGGCCGCCAGGCCTGCGACGCCCGCACCGGCAATGAACACCTTGGCCGGAGGCACCTTGCCTGCGGCCGTGATCTGACCATTGAAGAAGCGTCCAAAGGCGTTGGCCGCTTCAATCACCGCGCGGTAGCCACTGACACCCGCCATGGAGGTCAAGGCGTCCATCTTCTGGGCGCGGCTCAGTGTGCGGGGTAACGCATCGATGGCCAACACGGTGGCCTTGCGGGCGGCCAGCTGTTGCAGCAGTTCGGGGTTTTGGGCCGGCCAGATAAAGCTGATGAGGGTGCCGCCTTCGCGCAGCAGGCTCACTTCGTCGCTGGAGGGGCCGCGCACCTTGAAGACGATGTCCGATTGCGCCCAGATTTCCGCGGCCGTGGCCACCACCTGCGCACCCGCTGCGCGGTAGCTGTCGTCGTCGCAGTTGGCCAAAACGCCAGCGCCCGACTCCACACTGACCTGGAAGCCCAGCTTGATCAGCTTCTCCACAACATCCGGGACCGTGGCAACGCGTTTTTCGCCGGGAAATATCTCCCGGGGAACACCAATACGCTGTCCTTTTTCAGTGGGAACACTGGTCTGCATCAAGCGACTCCTCAAGATGGATGGGGCCTAGCCCTGGGGCGTGTTTCGCAGCGGTAAGCTTGGCGAAAGGTATCTGGGCGGCAACTTTAACTGAATTTCCCTGTGCCAACGCCCATCTGGCGCCGCTTGCGCGACGGCCCCTGCGTAAAACAGCCCAACCTTCCATGCCCATAATCCCGCATGACCCCACGATGGAAACCCAGCGTCACCGTAGCCGCTGTCATAGAGCAACAGGGCCGCTTCCTGCTGGTGGAAGAACATACGCCTGAAGGCCTGCGCCTGAACAACCCGGCCGGTCACCTGGACCCGGCGGAGTCGCCCGCTCAGGGTTGTTCCCGAGAGGTATTAGAGGAAACGGCCTATGCGTTCACGCCAACCTTTCTTGTGGGGTTGTACCTATCCCGTTTTCAGCGCCAGCGTGCGGACGGCCTGGAAGATGTGACCTACCTGCGCTTCGCCTACGCGGGCACCCTGGGCGCCTTTGACGCGCAGCGCACGCTGGACACCGGCATTGAACGTACCGTGTGGCTGACAGCCGACGAGCTGCGCGCCAGCCAAGACCGCCACCGCAGCCCGCTGGTGCTGCAGTGCATGGAAGACTATTTGCGCGGCCAGCGTTACCCGCTGGAACTGGTTTACGCCGACGCCAGTATTTGGGCGCCGGTCACACCGCTATAAAAAAAGGAGCTGCTCGCGCAATATCTACGGGGGCCAGGGGCATTATTGGCATACAAACCCGCACCAAGCCTGCCCCGGTAAAATTGGGGCATGAGCAAGCAACGCATCGTGGTCGGGCTGAGTGGGGGCGTGGATTCCGCCGTTACCGCCCATCTCTTGAAACAACAAGGCCACGAGGTGGTCGGCATCTTCATGAAGAACTGGGAAGATGACGATGACAGCGAATATTGCTCCTCCAACATCGATTTTGTAGACGCCGCTGCCGTAGCCGACGTGCTGGGCATCGAGATCGAACATGTCAACTTTGCCTCCGATTACCGCGATCGCGTGTTCGCCGAGTTCCTGCGCGAGTACCAGGCCGGGCGCACACCCAACCCCGACATCCTGTGCAACGCCGAGATCAAGTTCAAGGCCTTTTTGGACCATGCCATGCGCCTGGGTGCCGAGAAAATCGCCACCGGCCACTACGCCCGCGTGCGCCTGAACGAGGCCACCGGCAAGCACGAGCTGCTCAAGGGTCTGGACCCGGCCAAGGACCAGAGCTACTTTTTGCATCGCCTCAACCAGGCCCAACTGTCCAAGACCCTGTTCCCGGTAGGCGAGCTGCACAAGACCGAAGTGCGCCGCATTGCCGACGAGATCGGCCTGCCCAACGCCAAGAAGAAAGACTCCACCGGCATTTGCTTCATTGGCGAGCGCCCGTTCCGCGAATTCCTGAACCGCTATATCTCCAAGGAACCCGGCCCCATCAAGAACGCCAAGGGCCACACCATTGGCGAGCACGTGGGCCTGTCGTTCTACACGCTGGGCCAGCGCCAGGGCCTGGGCATTGGCGGGCTCAAGGCCAAGGGCGCCCAGCGCGGCGGTGGCGACCATGCCCCCTGGTTTGTGGCACGCAAGGATATGGAGACCAATACTCTGTGGGTGGTGCAGGGGCATGACCACCCCTGGCTGCAGTCGCTGGCATTGCAGGCGCAAGACGCGAGCTGGGTAGCGGGCGCTGCGCCGGCCGACGCGGCCATGGCGGCCAAAACCCGCTACCGGCAGGCCGACGCCCCCTGCAGCGTGCACGCCGATTCCGACACCACTTTTGCGCTGGACTTTGCACAAGCCCAGTGGGCGGTGACGCCCGGCCAGTCGGCCGTGCTGTACGACGGCGAGGTATGTTTGGGTGGTGGCATCATCACAACGGCAGCTACCACCGCCTGACCGCGTCCTTGGAGCCGGCGCAAAAGACTACAAACCGTGATTTGGTTGGCACGGCCTCCGGTAAAGCTGGTGCTAACATCCGCCTCAACAAGCGAATTGCATACAGTTTGCCAGGGACCACCTCACCAACCACTGCCATGTTCCACGTACTACGCAATGCGGATGGGTCCATCGCCTCGCTGTCTCGGCAAGAGCGCGCGGGGGGAGAGTTTCTGGACGACACCCACCCCGATATCGTGGGCTTCATGGGCGCACGGTCCGCGGAGCCCGGATTTGACGCTGCCGACGCCGAGTTTGTGCGTGTGCTGGAAGACTTGATCGACACCCTGATCGTGAAGAACGTGATTCGCCACACCGACCTGCCCGCCGCGGCCCAGCGCAAGCTGACCCTGCGCAAAGGGCTGCGCAACCGCATGCAGGGCGCGCTGAACCTGCTTGGCGGAGACGACCGTCTGCTGTAACCCATGGTGTCTAACCCCCCACCGACGCCCATCCCACAACCCAAGCCCAGCACCTGGCGCTTGGGCGAACACAGCGTCCATTTCGACCCGCTCTTGGATAGCGTGGTGGCCATCGCACGCATCTTCGGCATCTCGACCAGCCAGGAGGCGCTCTCGGCCGGGCTGCCGCTGGAAAACAATTTGGTTACTCCGGCCTTGCTGCCGCGCGCTGCGGCCCGCGCAGGGCTGACAGCGCGACTCGCAAGGCGTGCGCTATCGGACTTGCGACCGGGGCTGCTGCCAGTGATCCTGATGCTCAAGGAAAAGCAAGCCTGCCTGTTGCTGGAATGGACGGAAGACGGCCAGGCGCGGGTGCGATTTCCGGAAAGCGGAGAGTCGGGGGACGTGCTGCCTAAGGAAGAACTGGAGGCACTGTTCGCCGGTGTGGTGTTCTTCGTGCGGCCGGTCTTCAAGTTCGACCCGCGCACACCGCAAACGGGTCAGGTCAAATCACGGCACTGGTTCTGGAGCGTGGTGTTCCAGAACTGGCGCCTGTACCGCGATAGTCTGCTGGCCGCCCTGCTGATCAATCTGTTTGCCCTGGCCATGCCCATGTTCTCCATGACGGTGTATGACCGAGTGGTGCCCAATCGGGCCGAGGAAACGCTGTGGGTGCTGGCCGTTGGCGTGCTGGTGATGATGTGCTTTGACGCAGCGCTGCGCGTGCTGCGGGCCTACATCCTGGACACGGCCGGCAAGCGCATTGACGTCACACTGTCCTCCCGCATCATGGAGCGGGTATTGGGTCTGCGCATGGCAGACCGGCCCGCCTCTGTTGGGTCGTTTGCTGCCAATCTGCGGGCCTTTGAATCGGTGCGCGACTTTGTGGCTTCTGCCTCTATCACCACCCTGGTCGACTTGCCGTTTGTGCTGGTGTTCTTTGTGGTCATCATCTGGATTTCTCCCTGGCTGCTGCTGCCGCCGCTGGTCTGCATCGGCATGTTGCTGGTGGCGTCTCTGGTGGTGCAACAAAAAATGCAGGAGTTGGTGGATGTGACGCAGCGCGCGTCCTCCCAACGCAATGCCACGCTGGTGGAAAGCCTGGTGGGCATTGAGACCATCAAGTTCATGGTGGCCGAGAGCGCCTTCCAGCGCAAATGGGAACAGTCCACGGTCTTTCTGGCTCAAAACAGCACCAAGCTGAAGTTGCTCTCGAACGCCACACTGAACTTTGCGCAAATGATGCAGCAGCTGGTGTCTGTCACCACCGTGATCTTGGGCGTGTACCTGCTGATGGCCAACCAGATCAGCATGGGCGCCATCATCGCGGCCTCCATGCTGGCAGGACGCGCCATGGCACCGTTTGGCCAAGTGGCCGGGCTGCTCATGCAGTACCACAGCGCCAAGAGTGGGCTGGCATCCATTGCCAACCACATGCAAACCCAGCCCGAGCGCGCCGACGATTCTGCGTTTTTGCACCGCGCCGGCTTCCAGGGCACCATTGAATTCAAGAATGTCAGTTTCTCCTACCCCGGGCAACAACAAGCGGTACTGAGCCGCGTATCGTTCAAGATCCATGCGGGAGAGAAGGTTGCCTTTATTGGCCGCGTGGGGTCTGGCAAATCGACCATCCAGCGCCTGATCCTGGGCTTGCACCAGCCCTCCGAGGGCGCCATCTTGATCGACGGCATTGATTTGCGTCAGATTGACCCCGCCGAGCTGCGCAGGGCAGCAGGTTTTGTTTCGCAGGACGTCAGTCTGTTCTACGGCACATTGAAAGAAAACATCGCACTGGGCGCCCCCTTTGCCGATGATCAGGATGTGATTGCCGCAGCCGAATTGGCCGGTGTCACCGAGTTTGCCAACCGCCACCCGCGCGGATTTGACATGCCGATCGGAGAGCGCGGTGAATCGCTGTCGGGCGGGCAGCGTCAGGCGGTAGGCATTGCCCGTGCGGTGCTGAATGACTCCCCCATCCTGCTGTTGGACGAACCCAGCAGCGCCATGGACCACCAAAGCGAAGACCTCCTCAAAGCGCGCCTGCGCCGCTTCACCATCGGCAAGACCGTCGTTCTGGTGACCCACCGCACATCATTGCTGGAATTGGTGGACCGGCTGATCGTGATCGACAACGGCCAAATCATGGCCGATGGCCCCAAGGCCCAGGTGGTTGAGGCGCTGCAAAGCGGCCGCATAGGGAGGGCCGCCTGATGGCAACCGCACCCGGCACAAAGTTTCCCAAAACCATGGCGCTATGGCGCCGGTTCTACGCTTGGTGCTCACGCTGGATAGACCGGAGCCTGCTCGCCATTGCAGGTCGGCACAACGAGCAAGACAGCGACTTCGACGCCAATGCCGATTGGGCGATCGCAGAACAAACGCCCAAGGGCGCGCGCATCCTGATCTGGCTCAGTGTGGTTGCCGTGCTGGTGCTGTTGCTATGGTCTGCTTTTGCGGTGCTGGATGAGGTTACGCGCGGCGAGGGCAAGGTGATTCCATCGCGGCAGATCCAGATTTTGCAAAGCATGGACGGGGGCATCGTGTCGGAAATTCTGGCGCGCGAGGGCCAGACGGTGAAGGCGGGCGATCTCTTGCTGAAGGTAGACCCCACGCGCATGGTGTCGTCGTTGCGGGAAAACCAATCTCAGTACCTGTCGTTGCTGGCCAAAGCAGCACGCCTGCGGGCGCTGGCCGAAGGCTCCCGGTTTGTGCCACCTGACGAAGTCGTCAAACAAGCGCCCGAGATCGTGGAACAGGAGCGCGCCCTGTATGAGTCGCGCAGAGCCGAACTGGATGCCACGATTGGTGTCGCCCGCCAGCAATCGACCCAACGCTCTCAGGAATTGCTCTCGGTGCGTGCGCGGCGCGAACAAGCTTCGCAAAGCTACAACCTGACCGCGCGCGAGCTGGAAATGACACGCCCACTGGTGAAAACCGGAGCGGTGTCAGATGTGGAACTGTTGCGACTGGAGCGCGACGTCGCACGGTACCGCGGAGAGCGCGACAGCGCGAGTTCGGATATTCCGCGACTCGAGTCAGCCGTGGCGGAGGCGAATCGCAAAATTCAGGAGGTGGAGCTCACGTTCCGCAACACATCCCGGTCGGAGATGAGCGACGTAAATGCCAAGCTCAATGCGCTGTCTGAAGGCAGCGCCGCTCTGGAAGACCGGGTGAAGCAAACTGAAATCCGTTCACCCGTGAATGGCACGGTCAAGCAACTCAAGGTCAACACGGTAGGCGGCGTGGTGCAACCCGGCAAGGACGTGATTGAGCTGGTGCCGTCGGACGATGCATTGTTGCTGGAAGCCAAAGTGCTACCGCGGGACATCGCCTTCCTCCGCCCCGGGCAAAAGGCGCTGGTCAAATTCACTGCCTACGATTTCGCCATCTACGGCGGCTTGGAAGCCACACTGGAGCAGATCGGTGCAGACAGTGTGGTCGATGACAAGGGCAATGCCTACTTTGTGGTGCGTGTTCGCACGCTGTCCAACAGCATCGGTCCACAAAAATTCCCGATCATCCCCGGCATGGTCGCAGAGGTAGACATCCTCACCGGCAAGAAGTCGGTGCTCTCGTATTTGCTGAAACCCATCTTGCGAGCCCGCGCAAAGGCGATGACCGAACGATGATTGGGGGCAAGGCATGGGTGTATGCAACACACGACGCGGGCTTGCGCCTGCATTGGCAAAAGGCACTGGGTCACCCTAAAGCGCTCACGCCCACCAGTTTTGAGGCACTGATTGGGCAGGCGGTACCCAGAGGCGCCCAGATATGGGTAGATTTGGCATTGCCCGGTCTGCCCAATTGGCAGGACCCCAGATGGCGAACCTTATGGGTTGACGGGGGCCATCAAGTCATTGCAACCAGCTCCAACCCCAAAGACCACGAAGCAATGGCGGCTCTGGATGCGGGCTGTGCAGGCTATTGCCATGCTTTTTCAGATGCAGGAACCTTGCGTCAGATTCAACAGGTGGTGCAGGCAGGGCACGTCTGGATTGGCCCCGCATTGATGCAGCGTTTGATTCGCGGCGCCAACCAGGCAGCCCCCTTGGTTGCCACGCCAGCGATGGCCTGGCGTGATCAACTGACCCACCGAGAGACAGAGGTCGCTGTTATGGCGGCAAAAGGGGCATCCAATCTGGACATTGCAACCGCCTGCGGAATCTCTGAACGCACCGTCAAAGCCCATTTGAGTGCTGCTTTTGAGAAGTTGGGCGTGACTGATCGACTGCAGCTGGCGTTAAAAGTCCACGGAATCCAGTAGAAAAGCACAAAACCTGTACTCAAGGACAATAGTCGGGCGCGTCGCCATCCTCTAGAGTCAGCTGATCCAATTAGCTGAATTCCGGAGTTTTCATGGCTGCCAATCAAGTTTCCGCCCAAGCACGCGGTGTTGTCGTTGTTCTGCAAGGCAACGCGTGGATCGTGAATCCGGATGGCAGTCGCAAGCCCCTGCACTTGGGCGATGAAGTCCAGGAGGGCCAAGTCATCGCGACAGAGGATGGAACACGGCTTGAGCTGGCCATGCCGCATGACAACCTCGTTACCGTCGAATCCGGCCGCGAACTGCTGCTCGACGCCAACCTGCTAGGAACCATCAAGACCGACCCTACTGAAGCGGCTCTCAAGAATCTGAATAGCGGTGCTGAAGCCATTGCCAAGATCCTCGCAACCGGTACCGGTGATCTGTCAGAGGAACTGGACGCCACCGCAGCAGGCCTTTCTGGTGGAGATGCCAGCGACTCCCACAGTTTTGTGCGCGTGCTACGCATCAGCGAAGAGCTCACCTCGCTGGGCATTCAGCGTGACAACAACCAGACAGACACGGCCGTCTTTGATGCGTCGGGCACATCCACTCAACCCACTGGCACAACAACGTCTGGAACGACAACGCCACCGGGCGCACCTAGCGTTTCCATCCCCGACGAGAACGGAGCGGGGGTTGCCGGCAACAAGACGGTGGCCGAGACTGACGGCGCCATCCCCGGCGAGTTCACCGTAACCGCCCCTGCCGGCCTGGCCAGTATTTCTGTGGCGGGCACCTCGCTGAGTGCCGCTCAGATCGCCACGCTGGGCTCCACGCCAGTCACCATCACCACCGCCGATGGCACCTTGGTGCTCAATGGCTACGCACCTGCCACCGGCAAGCTCAGCTATACCTTTGATCCCGTGGTGCACAGCACCAATGCATCCGCCACAGCCGCCTTGCCCGTCACCGTTACCGATTCCCTGGGCGCTACCAGCACGGCGAGCAATCTCAATATCGTCATCACCGACAGCAAGCCCACTGCCGTCAATGACTCCGCCTCCATCACCGAGGACGCTGCCCCCAATACGGTCACAGGCTCCGTGCTGGCCAATGACACCGTGGGTGCCGACTCCAATGCCACTGCGGTCACCACGGCCAATGTCACGCTGGCTCACGGCTCGCTGGATCTGCATGCCGATGGCACTTACACCTATACGCTGGACAACTCCAACGCCGCCGTCAACGCTCTGAACAACGGCCAGACCCTCACCGATACCTATACCTATACGCTCACCGATGGCGATGGCTCCACCACCACCGCCACTCTGTCCATCACCATCAACGGCACCAACGATGTGCCCGTGATTGGCGGCTCCAGCTCCGGCGCCGTGGTCGAGGCCGGCGGCGTGGCCAACGCCAC